>DATILC010000214.1:0-3301 GCA_035476855.1 Solimonas sp.
CCACGTGGGGGCGCAGCACCACGCTGTACTTCGATGAAATCGCCGCGCTGCGCGAGGCCATCCACCTGCACGACTACCAGCTGCGCCAGCTGTCGGCCGCCGAACTGCAGGCCGCCGTCGATCAGGTGCGCCGCAACGTGCGCGCCGCCGGCGGCCGCGAGATCGCGGCGCCGTCGCAATCCCTCCCCGTCCCCTCGCAGCATCCGCTGCTCTGACCAATTTTTAACCCGCCAGCAATGGCACAACAGGAGAAGTGAACCATGCCAAAGATTCAACTCGGCGACAAAGCCAAGGACAGCGTCACGGGCTTCGAGGGCGTATGCACCTCGCGCACGGAATACATCAGCGGCTGCACCCGCGTCGGCCTGCAGCCGCCGGTGGGCGCCGACGGAAAGATGCCCGACGCCGGCCACTTCGATGAGCCGATGTGCGTGGTGCTGCAGGGCGGTGCGGTTCCCGCCATGCCCAGTGACCGGGGCGGCCCACGTCCCGCGCCGACGCAGCACGCCGCACCCACGCGATAGCTCATTTCACGATCTCAGAGGAAAAAATCCATGCTTCACCTTCACATTGCCCAAGCCACTATCAACCTCCCGCGCGGCGAACCACTGGCGCTGACCGATTTCCTCACCGACACCGTCATGCACCCCGCCGGCGAGACCGCAGCCGCAGCCGCCAGCCTCACGCCGCCGAACTATGGCGAACGCTGGGCCGGCCAGGGCGGGCTCTACGGCGGCTTCTGGCCCGCCATGCACGGCTTGCCGGCGCGGCACCTGGTGTTTTCCGAGGGAGAAGCCAAGCTCGCATACGGCAGCCAGGGCGAAGACGAACCAGGCGCCACGTGCCGAATTGACGGCGCGAGCAACACGCGCGCGCTGATCACCAGCGCACACGATCATCCGGCCGCGAAGTGGGCCGACAACTATCACGCCGAGGGCCACAGCGACTTTCATCTGCCGAGCCAGGCCGATCTGTTCCTGGCCTCGCTGCTCGCGCCGAAGCTGTTCAGCCAAGAAGGCTGGTATCTCAGCAGCACGCAGCTCTCCCGCGACGACGCCTTCGTGCAGGACTTCGAGGACGGCGGCAGCGACTGGGACCTCAAGGGCCTCGAGTTCCGGGTCAGGGCCGTCCGCTGGATTCACTTGAACGCTTGAACACTGACCACTTGACCGGCGCCAGCCGGTCCCGCAATTTTTTTCAACAGGAGAAGAGTATGCAAATCAAACTTCCGGCGTTCGGCGCCATCATCCCCGGCCAGGGTGGCCGTCTTGCCGCCATCATGCGCGGCCCCATCGCTGACGGCGTCGAGCTGCCGCCCTACGCGCTGCTGGTCACCGACATGGAGATCGAGAGCGTGAAGTGGGGCGAGTACAAGGACATCGTCGGCACTACCAGCCGCACCGACGGCCGCACCAACACAGCCGCGATGCTGGCCGCCGGCTGCCCCGCGGCAATGCGCCTGGCCGAACTCAATGCCGATGGGCGCAGGGATCTCTACATCCCCAGCCTCGGCGAACTGAACGCCGCCGCTGGCAACGTGCCGGAGCTGTTTGCGCCCGAAGGCGTGTACTGGACCAGCACGCAGCTCTCCCGCGGCAGCGCCTTCGTGCAGTGCTTCGAGGACGGCGACAGCCGCTGGTACCGCAAGGGCCTCGAGTTCCGGGTCAGGGCCGTCCGCCAGATTCCACTTGAACTCTTGATCGCTTAACCCTTTACCGGCGTCAGCCGGTCGCGCGCAAAAAATGGCCCTTTACACCGAACTCCACATTTACAAGCACGGATGCGAGCTGCTATCGCTTGCAGTGAAAGTGCAGACGCAGATGCCGCGCATGTTCAAGCGCAGCCTGGGCGAGAAAATTCACGAGAAGTGCATGGACATGCTGGAGGCGATGGCGATGGCCAACGCCGCGCGCGATGGCGCCCGGGTCGAGCAGCTGGACACCCTGCTGCAGAACCTGCGCGCCACCACAGCCCTGCTCAGGGTCGGCCATGAGCAGCGCCTCATTGCCCCCAAGCTGTGGGCTGAATCGGTGGAATTGCTTGACAGCATCGGCGCCCAGGCCGGTGGCTGGCGCAATCACACCTTGAGCCACCTTTCCGCAGCGCCTGCTGCATGACGGTCAAGGCCATCATGCCCGTGCGCTATGAATCTGGTCGAGCCGCTGGGCAGACACCCACCGCCATGCGTGCCACGGATACAGCCCACCCCCAACTGGGTGAACTCTGGTCCGACGCAGTCGAGCCGCTGATCGGCGCAAGCCTTCGGCCGCACGACGTAGATAGCTCGACGCATCGCAGAACTCCCGCAACAACGCCTTCGTGCAGGACTTCGAGAACGGCAACAGCAACTGGAACAACAAGGACAACGAGTTCCGGGTCAGGGCCGTCCGCAGATTCATCGCCGCCCTGGAGGGGTGATCACCACCTCTCCGGGGCCCCTTTTTCAACAGCCGACCTGGTAAAGGCCTGGCTGGACTGCCGGCGCAGCAAGCGCAACAGCAAGAGCGCCCAGGCCTTCGAGACCAACGTCGAGCACAACCTATGCCGCCTGCGCGATCGGCTGCTGGATGGCAGCTATCGCCCAGGCCGCTCCATTTGTTTCGTGGTCACGCGGCCTAAAGCCCGCGAGGTCTGGGCCGCCGCCTTCGAAGATCGCATCGTTCATCACCTGCTTTACAACCACATCGCACCGCGGTTCGAGGCCGGGTTCATCGCCAACACTGCCGCCTGCATCGAGGGCCGGGGCACGCTCTACGCCGCCCGGCGGCTGGAGCACGACGTGCGCAGCGTGTCGTGCAACTGGAAGCGGCCGGCCTGGTACCTGAAATGCGACCTGGCCAATTTCTTCGTGGCCATCGACAAATGCAGACTGCAACGCCAGCTGCACGCACGCGTGGCCGAACCGTTCTGGCGCTGGCTCACCGACGTGGTGCTGATGCACGATCCACGCGCCGACTTCGAGATGCGCGGCGATCGCGCGCTGCTCGATCGCGTGCCGCCTCACAAGCGCCTACTCAACGCGCCCGCGAACACGGGCCTGCCCATCGGCAACCTGAGTAGCCAGTTTTTTGCGAACGTGCACCTGGACGCGCTGGACCAGCACGCCAAGCACCGAATCAAGGCCCGGCACTACGGCCGCTATGTCGATGATTTTTACCTGCTGCACGAGTCGCCCCAGTGGCTCAATGCCGCCCTCACGGATATCACCGCGTTCCTGCCGGCCCAGCTGGGTGCACAGCTCAATCCATCGAAGACCGTGCTGCAGCCAGTGGAGCGCGGCATTGACTTCGTCGGCCAGGTG
>DATILC010000215.1:0-9482 GCA_035476855.1 Solimonas sp.
CCAACGCCCAGGTTAAGGGCGCGGCTCCGCCGAAGGCGGAGACGTCGGCCCTTGAACCTGTTGTTGGGCGTCACTCTTCCGCTGTTTCTGTGCCGCCGCAAGGATTTTGTACACGGGGTAAGCCGGAATCATGAGAAGCGCAGCTGCCCAGTGCTTCGATGCAGAGTTTGCGAACCGCTCGATCGTACGCCTCGGGCCACGGATGCCGAACCAAACAAGCGCGATCCCACCGCCTGCAAATACGAGCAGCAGCACCAATGGACCAAGCGCAAACAGCTCACCGCGAGCGTTAGTCACAACCCCAAACCAAATATCGAATAAGACGAACACAAGTCCAAGAGTGATTAGGTAACTGCGACAGAACAGCGTCCAATCCATCTTGATCCTTACTCCAGCCTTTTCCATCTTGTGACGCTTGGCGCGTCGCCGTTGATGTGAACTGGTCATGGGCCGGTCCGCGCCGCCAGGACGCCAGTGCTATTGATTGGATGTGGTTCGGTCACGAGCCAGACCCTACCACCAGGGCGCTTGCGCTGTGAATGGCCCGACCGAAACAGACTCTTCACGGTGACGCCCAACGCCTAGGTTAAGGCCGCGTTCCCGCCGAAGGCGGGAACGTCGGGCCTTGAACCTGTTGTTAGCGCCAGAACTTCCACCACGGTTTCTCCGGTGAAGTCTTGCCATGCGCTGACGCCCAATACTCTGTGATCGTCTTGTAGTGTTCGAGGCCTGTTCCGTCATCTCGCTCGATTACCTCATGCCCCAGTGCCTCAGCTATTGCGACGAGACATCCAGTGCCGCCGAATGGATACGCATGCGACACAAAACTGATGATCGCTGTTCCGTCGTCAGAACGCGACACGCCCAGCAACTCCCACTCGTTGTTTTTCACCGTTTCGATGAGTGAACCAAAGTCCCATCTGGTTGGCAGCAACAGGTGTCTTTGCTGATATGGGGTTCCAAACCACGTTGCCTTCCATTCGTCCTCCTCTTGCGGCGTGGGCCACCAAAAGTAAGCTTTTGATTCGTCTCCGAACAAAGCCAACCAATCCTCGTCTGAGCGCTGAGGAGCACCTTGCGCTTCAGCTATGAAGGCTTGAATGATGTGCTCAACCGCCTCGAAGTTCTGTTCACCTGCGATACGGAACTTTACGTATTGGCCGCTCATAGCGCTAACGCCCGGGTTAAGGGCGCGGCTCCGCCGAAGGCGGAGACGTCGGCCCTTCAACCCCTTGTTGGGCCAACTCCTCAACGAGTAGACGTACCCGCTCCAGATTTATCCCAACAGCACTTGCAGCGGTAAAGCAGAGCAGCGCTATCGCCCACAACGGCATCTTTACGTACGACGCGAGTAGCCCCACGCATGCGCCCGCGAAAAGGCTCAACAGAAAACGGTCCGGAGTAGGTTGGCTGGATTCGCCGAACTTAGTGGTGTAGGCCTTTATGGTCTTACCATCCTGGGTCAGTCTGCAATCAAGCCTCCCCTGCAAGAGGCTGATCATTTGGAAGGTAACCGCATATTCTTCGCCGTCCACCATGAACTTGTGTGTGCTGACTCTGCCGACGTTTCTTTGCTCCGATACAAGTACCTCACCAACGTAGATCCTCTCCAGGCCTGTAATCGCAGAACCCCATGCTCTAACGGCATTTCGGTCCAGCGGGAACACAAACCACAATCCCTTCGTGATGCTCGCTTTTGACTCGGTTGGAAAGGCTTTCATGGCTTTTTTTAGGCCCAACGCCTAGCTTAAGCCGCGCTGCGCAGCAGCGTCGGCTTGAAGCAGTTGTTGGACATGCGTGCCCCTCATTGCGAAAAGGCCAGGAAGTTCTTGCTTAACTCGCTCTCGAAAATCTCTATTCAAGTCACGCATCCATCTGAACTTCTCGAGATACTCATCGGCGGTTTGAATTTCGTCAAACCAGGGAAATGCATGCTGCTTTATGGCAGCCCACAAAGCTTCCAGAACCAGACGCTCCGCATCAGGCGATCCGATCTCCCATACGCCACGGTCGAAGCCGTCGGCGGATATCTCACTTCCGAGAACGTTACCGATGCACCGCGGATAGTCGTTTAAAGCCTCAGGGGTGTATCCCGCCGGAGTCCAACATGTGGCATACACCCTGAGACTTTCACCGCTGCGCAAGGTGTACCACCAGACAACGTCATGTAGCGGCCAACGGTTCCGGACGTAGTAGCCCAGCGCGATTTTCGTAAAGCCATGCCCTGACATTCTGCTTGTGAAGGTTTCGTCGGCAATCTTCTGAAAGGCTCGAAGAGTTGTCATGGCTTTTCACATGTCCAACGCCTAGGTTAAGGCCGCGTCCCCGCCGAAGGCGGGGACGTCGTGCCTTGAACCGCTTGTTAGCTCCGCTGTGAGAAGTGATCCACTAGGCATCTGTAGTTCTCGTCGACGGCCTTCGTTGCGTGTACAGACCGATGGCAATTGGCACATAGAACCGCAAGGTCTGCCAAGGTGGTTCGGACCGGGGTGGTGGTGTATGCCAACGGCGCTCGATGATGCACCTCGAACATCTTGTCGCCGTAACTCGCTGGATAAACCCCAATCTCACTGTGCCCACATATTTCGCAGCGGAGTTGTCCGTGCTCGGCGCGGAAGGCAACTACCTTGTCTGCACGAAGTCTAGGGGAGCGCTCGCGGACGAAATGCGACCGTAGCCTACGCTCACCCTCGGTACTTGATGCGGCTTCGGCTTGGGAAGCTGAATAGCCCCAAAGCCTCTCCAGCGCCTGCGTCTCCTCCACCGACAACTTGAAAACGGTACCGTTTGGCATTCTTATGAGGGTGGTTGCTGCTAGCAGCGACTCCGCCTTAACGATGGATCGAGGCACCATTTCCGCTGGTGAAATCCGAAGCTCTTCAATACGAATGCCGGTCTTGCGCTCAGCGGGATCTGGCTTGTCAGCAAGCCACAGATCGTCTCCCAACGCTTCAGGGTGTTTCACTTCATTGGCTGGGGTAGGAAGCTCTACGACGGAACCAATTGCCACAGCGCCTGATTCATCCCCGGCGCGCCAGATAAATGCGCGATCGCCCAGAGCTATATCAGCAGCATAGCGAGGCGTCCTCCAGTAAATAAGCTCTGGGTATCGAGACAAATAGTCGTCTAGATCGAATTTGCTCGGACTTCCCTGAAAGACCCACCCCATGCTTCTCCTCCAAGGAGCTAACGCCCAGGTTCAGCCGCGTGACCGCCGAAGGCGGGCACGTCGGCTGGAACCACTAGTTGGACCTGCGGCTCGATTGATACTTGAAACCCAACTGTCGGTTGAACCCGCACCGCAGCCTCCTTGATCTTGTTCTGCTACGGAGCCTTCAAACTCCGCCGCCCCAACGTCTTTTGCTTCTACTGCTTCTGATGCTTCATCTGCTTGGCGGCTGTGCCGCCTCGCTGTAGCCGCTTCTCTGTCTTTGAAGCATGCTGACGATACTGCTGCTTGCTGATCTCAGCCGGGCGTGACCGCGCCAACCCGTACTGCTGTTCCGAAGGTCCAACGCCAATTAGACGTCCCCATATAGCATCTACCCCTGCCGGCAACTAAGTGCGGGTAGATGCTTAGGGCGCCAAGTATCTGAATGTAGATATGCATCGCTAGATATTACGGCACGATCCGGGATTCGAGGTGCAGCAGTTGCACCACGAGATAGGGCAGGCGCCACAGTTTGAGACTGGAGTCCCAGATTCCGCCGGCGGATCTGACGGTGCGGCGAAGCGTGCCTTCGTCATAGTCCACGCGAATCAGGACCGGGGTGTCAGGCGGGATGCCTTTCCGGCGGGGTTGCTCCCACGGCATTTCCTCTTCTATGAGCTCGACGGTCTTCAGCCGCATGCCGCGCTCGGCGTCGTAGCGGTAGCGCACGGCGAGCAGGCGGGCGCCGTACTTGCCCAGCAGTTTCTTGGTGCCGTTCTGGCCGGGGCGGAGGATGAGCCTGGTTTTCACGGGGGACGCCTGAGTGGACGCGCTTGCCACTCATTTAGCGGCGCACCGATACCGCCGTCAAAGTGATCCGGACGTCAGGTCAGGTGTTGCCGCTGACTGCGCTAGAGGCTCTTCAGGAATGCCACGAGTGACTGCCGCTCGGCCGGGCTCAGTGGCAGGGGCAGCAACTCGGTATGCCCGTAGTCGCCGTCGGGATTGGCCGCGCGGACATAGTGGTCGATCACTTGCTCCAGCGTGTCGAAGCGCCCGTCGTGCATGTAGGGCGCGGTCTGGCTGACGCCGCGCAGGCTCGGCACCTTGAACGCGGCGAGCAGTTCGGGGGCATCGGGGCGCGCATAGCTCAGGTGCGGGCAGGCATCTGGCGCGGCGTCGCTGTAGGGGCCGGCGCAGTTGTAGGGATCGGCGAGCGCGCGGCGGATGCCGTCGGCGCGGCCGCGATCGGGTTGGCCGTCGATCTGGCTGGGCAGGCCGGTGTTGTGGAAGCCGTGACTGGTGAGCAGCGGGCCGAGATGGCAGCGCAGGCAACTGGCTTTGCCGATGAACAGGCGCAGACCGGCGCGCTCTTCGGC
The DNA here is from genome assembly GCA_035476855.1 of Solimonas sp. Lineage (GTDB taxonomy): Bacteria > Pseudomonadota > Gammaproteobacteria > Nevskiales > Nevskiaceae > Solimonas_A. The sequence continues at coordinate 4,531 of DATILC010000215.1, forward strand.
AGTGAGCGTCGGCGCGGAGCTGCCGGCTTGTCCGAGCTGCCTTGCATAGTCGTCGAACCGCGTGCGCGGCGGCCGCTGCTGCCGCAGGAAGGCTTCGAATGCCTTGCCGGTGTTGGCACTGGCACGCGCAGCGCCGCTGGCGTCGGCGACGGCGGGCAGGGGGCCGAACAGGGTTTCGTAGTCGTCGCGGTAGTAGCGGCGCAGCGCCCCGACCAGTTGCCCGCGATCGAGTCCGTGCTCGCGCGCATCCTGCAGCGGCTGCAGGGCCTGCGCCCACAGGCTGTCGGCGCGGCCGTCCCAGAAGTACCACTGGCCCCAGGCGGTTCCTGCCAGGCCCGGCGTGTGGCGTGCGACCTCGGCGATGCCACGGCCGCGGCGCCGGCCGTCGGTGAAGTGCTGCTGCGGCTGGTGGCAACTGGCGCAGGCGACCTGGCCGTTGGCGCTGAGGCGCGTGTCGGAGAACAGCTTCGCGCCGAGTTGCTGCGCGCGTGGGTCATCGGCATGGCGGTTGCCGGGGCTGGGTGGGGGCGGCGGCAGTGCGTCCAGCGACAGCGAGCGGATCAGCCGCTGCTGTGCTTCGCTCCACTCGGCCGGCGCCGGCTGCGTGTCGGCTGCCGGCTTGCAGGCAGCGAGGCCGCCCAGCAGGCCGAGCAGGGCGGCTCGCAGCAGGGCCGCGCGCATCGCTATCCGGCGATCAGGTTCAGCGTCACGCTGTCGTCGCGCCGGTCCTGCGAGATGTAGAAGCTCACTTCCCACCAGCCGGGCATGCTGAACTGCAGGCCTTCGATGCGGTATTCGCCCGGCCTGGTGCCGGCGCTGACCCGGGGCTGCGAGGGCAGGCCGTGGCCGTGCTCGGGCATGCCGCCGCGGACGTTGATGCGGGCGTGGTCCAGCGGCTTGCCGCCGGCGTCGGTGACGCGGATGGTCCAGGTCTGGAACGCATCCAGCTGCGGTGCCGGGCGCTGCTCGACCTTCACCGTGTAGTGGCCGTTGCGGCCGCGGCGCTCGCTGGCAAGGTCCACCTTGCCGGCGAAGTCGGTGCCTTCCTGCCAGGCCTGGCGGCGCATCTGCTGGTAGCGTGCGCTTTCCGGCACCCACTTGATGCTGGGGCCGAGATTGGCGGGGCGTGGCTGCGCCGGAGGAATCTCCAGCACGGCCCCGGCAGCCGCTGCGCTCTTCGGCTCGACCGGTTTGTCGACCGGCGGAGCAGGATCGTCGGGCTTGCAGGCGGCCAGCAGCAGGCCGGCCAGCAGCAGCGGCAGGGCGAGACGGGCGGCGCGCGTCATGGCAGGCGCGCCTCGCCGATCGTCAGCGGCAGGCCGCTGTATTCGGCGCCTGCGCCGTCCTCGAACTGCAGCGAGGTGAGCTCGAACTTCACCCGCGGGCCGTTGCCGCCCTCGACCCCATCCGAGCGGCCGCCGCAGCCGGCGAGCAGCGCGGCGCCGATCATCGCGGCGACCAGCCAGGCGCGTTCGCGACGGCGCAGGCCGCCGACCATCAGCAGCATGAAGCCGCCGGCGGTGCCGAGGCTGGCCAGCATCAGTCGCGGTTCGGCGAGGGCGACGGCGCCGCCGGTCTCCAGCTGCGCGAGCGTGGCGGCGATGCGCTCGATCTCGACCGGCTCGGCGAAGCTGAAGCTCAGCTGGTCGCCGGCGATGCTGGCGTTGGCGGAGTGGCCGTTGATGCTGAGGCGGATTGCGTCAAGGCGGGCGACCGGGCCGCTGGCGCGGACCGTCGCCGACTTCAGGCGATGGGTCTCGCCGGTGTCGTTGTGCAGCACGAAGTAGCCGGACTGCACGGCCATGCCGCTCTTCTGCACGCCGATGCTCGGCTGCAGCGCGCTGACGCGGGCGCTGCCGACGCGGCCGGCGGGTGCGTTGGTCTCGGTGAAGAACGGGCAGCTGCTCTTGGAGGCCGGGTCGTCGCGGTTGTACTCGAGGCAGGTCAGGAACGACACCAGGCGATCCGGCCGCACGGTGGCGACCTGCTCGACCAGGCTCGGGTCGGTGGCATCGGCGCAGGGGCCGCCGGGCAGGCCGGTCACGCCCAGCGGACCGAGGTCGCTGGTGACTTCGCCGCTGTGCGCGGTGTTGCCCTCGAAGCAGTTGCCGACGCCGCTGTTGTCCCACCAGATGTCGACGCCGTTGGGCTGCGCGCGGCTGCCGCCGTCGAACGGGCTCTCGCCGAAGTGGTTGCCGAGCACGCGGTTGTAGTGCGCGGTGAACACCGGCGTCAGCACGGCCTCGGTGCCGTTGGGGCCGAGCACGGCGCCGAGCGCGTCGTTGACGGTGCTGAGCAGTCCGGCCGGGTCGGGGATCAGGCCGGCGTCAACCACCGGGTCCAGCGGGCTGGCCGGGCTGTCGGTGAGCTTGTGGATCAGCGTCGGGATCGACAGCAGCCACAGGCCCTGGCGCCAGTTGTCGAACACCTGGTTATTCTGCACCACGTCGTAGTTGCCGCCGGCGATGATCATCGCGGTGCCGGTGGGGAAGGGGATCGGGGGGCACACGATGGTGCGGTCCATGATCGCTTCCTGGTGGTCGGCCGGCAGCTCGTCGAAGGTGCGGAACTCCGGCGGCACCACGCCGCGGTCACGCGGCTTCTTGTCGATGCAGGGGCCGCCTTCGGCGACGTACTTGTAGTAGTCCTTGTTGTTCGAATAGATCAGGTTGTCTTCCCACAGCGCATGGTCCTGCGGCATGCCGGGGTGGCCGCCGTAGACGCTTTCCGTCGCCATGCCGGTCTGGTTCTTGTAGAACTCGTTGTTGTGCACCCAGGGCGAGTTGCCGGCGGTGCCGGAGTAGCCCAGCGCCGAGTGGTGGCCCTTGGAGTTGCGCACCTCGGTGGCCTGGCGTGCGCGCAGGTCGGCCTGGGCGTGGTTCTTGCCCTTGTAGACGTCGGCGCCGGAGCCCGGGTACTGCACCGAGTCGGCCACGCCGTAGCCCTCGGTGTAGTCGTAGAGGCCGTGGTCGGAGGCGAAGCTGAGGAAGGCGTATTCGTCGACCCAGCGCGACAGCAGGCGGTCGAGCACGTAGCCGTCGACTTCCATGACGTAGACCGCGTTGAACTCGTAGATCTGCGTGGTGAAGTTGCGCAGGTAGATGCCGTCGGTGCGGTCGGCGCGGATGCCGTTGAGGTAGCGGAAGTGGCCGTCGACCGGATCGCCTTCCTTGGTGACGAAGTCACCCTCGAAGATCACGTCGGTGATCTTCTCGCCGGTGCCCTCGATCTGCAGGTCGTAGTACTGGCAGGCGGACTGGCTGACATCGCAGACCTGCGTCTGGGGCGCCGCGCAGACGCCGTTGCTGGTGCCGTCGCCGCAGGCTTCGTCGGTAAAATTTGGATCGCCGAAGATGGCGACGGTGTTCTGGATGAAGCGGCAACGGAACTGCTCTTCGTAGGTGAGCTTGCCGGGGCCGCGGGCCAGCACGGCCTGGCAGTAGTCGCGGTCCGCAGGCACGGCGGCGCCGTAGTTCTGCTCCAGCGCGCGGATGCTGGGCTGCTCGCGGTACAGGCCGGGCAGCACGTAGATGTTGGTGCCGCGGGTGGTCACCGCATCGACCGCCGCCTGCAGGTGCTCGTAGCGGCATTCCTTCAGCAGGGCCTCGTTGGCCTTCTTCAGACCGCCGGCCGGCATCTTCCTGATCAGGGCGGCACTGTCCTTGCCGGCCTCGACGCCCTCGCTGTTCGACTTCTTGCAGACCACCAGGCGCGGCGACTGCAGGCTGGGGTTGCCGGAGGCGCCCAGCAGCGGCCGGTATTCCGGGCGCGCGCTGACGCGTTCCTGCGGGAAATAGGCTGCGCGCTCGGCATGGCCGGAGGCGAGGGTCGAGACTGCGAGGCCCAGCACGCCGAACAGGCTTGCGAGCTTGCGCAGGGATGAGGAGGTCAAGAGCATGGAGTTCTTCCTGGTTTGGTGCGCCGTCGCAATCCCTGTAGCGCGGCGCATGCCGGCACTATCGAACCTTGGTTCGGAATGAACAAGGCTTCTAGTGAGGATTTACTAAGGCACTCCGTCCGCGCACCAGGAGGACGCCACCCATGCACGAAAAAGCCGCAGCCGGGGGCACCCGGCTGCGGCTCCTTCGAGCTGCCTCAGCGCCCGACCAGCGAGCGCGCGATCACTTCCTTCATGATCTCGGAGGTGCCGCCGTAGATGCGCTGGATGCGCGCATCGGCCCAGTAGCGCGAGATCGGGTACTCGGCCATGTAGCCGTAGCCGCCGAACAGCTGCAGGCAGGCGTCGGTGACGCGGCCTTCCATCTCGGTGGTGGCGAGCTTGATCATCGCGGCGGTCGGCACGTCGAGCTTCTTCTCGGCGTACAGGCCGACGCACTTTTCGGTGAAGGCGCGGTGCACTTCGAGGTCGGTCTTGATCTTGGCCAGCTCGAAGCGGGTGTTCTGGAAGCTGGCGATGGGCTGGCCGAAGGCCTTGCGCGTGGTGACGTACTCGATGGTCTTTTCCATCGCGCCCTGGGCGTGGCCGATGGCGCTGACTGCCAGCACCAGGCGCTCGCGCGGCAGTTCGTCGATCAGGTGACCGAAGCCGCCGCCGACGCGGCCCAGCACGGTCGAGGCCGGCAGGCGCACGTTGTCGAAGAACATCTCGGAGGTGTCGGCGGAATGCAGGCCGATCTTCTCGAGGTTGCGGCCGCGCTTGAAGCCGGGGAGGTCGGTGTCGACGGTGAACAGCGTGGTGCCCTTGCCGCCGGCCTTGGGGTCGGTCTTGGCCGCGAGCACGACGACGCCGGCGTTCTGGCCGTTGGTGATGAAGGTCTTGGAGCCGTTGAGGACGTAGATGTCGCCCTCCAGCAGCGCGCTGGTCTTCATGCCCTGCAGGTCGGAGCCGGCACCCGGCTCGGTCATGCCGATCGCGCCGATGCATTCGCCGCTGGCCATGCGCGGCAGGTACTTCTGCTTCTGCGCCTCGCTGCCCAGGTGCAGGATGTAGG
>DATILC010000216.1:0-24442 GCA_035476855.1 Solimonas sp.
TCACCGGCGACGACGATCGAGACCCTGGTGCCGGATTTCCGCGGCCGCATGGATCGGGCGCTCGCTATCCTCGCCGCCGCGCCGCCCGACGTGATGAACCACAACCTCGAGACCGTGCCGCGCCTCTACAAGCAGGCCCGCCCCGGCTCCGACTACGACTGGTCGCTGGACCTGCTGGAGCGCTTCAAGGCGCTGCATCCGGAGGTGCCGACCAAGTCCGGCCTGATGCTGGGCCTGGGCGAGGAGATCGAGGAGATCGAACAGGTGATGCGCGACCTGCGCGCGCACAAGGTCGACATGCTGACCCTGGGCCAGTACCTGCAACCCTCGCGCAACCACCTGCCGGTGGCGCGCTACGTGCACCCCACCGAGTTCGAGCGACTGCGCGTGATCGGCGAGGAAATGGGCTTCAAGCACGTCGCCAGCGGCCCGATGGTGCGCTCCAGCTACCACGCCGACCAGCAGGCCCACGGCGTCATCTGAACTCATGGACATCGAACAAAGCCACGTCGAGAAATTCGCCGCCGTCTGTGCCGAGGCGATCCTGACCTTCCTGGATTCTGGCGAACCGCAGTGGGTGACCTGGGACGGCCACTCGCACCGCTTCGACTTCCTGTCGGTGGAACTGGACCCGCCGATCATCCCGGTGGTGCTGAGCATCGAGGAAGGCTGGGACCAGATCGGCGACTTCGGCGAGATCACCGACCCGTCGCACGAGCATTTCGACCCCGAGGCCCTGCGCGACGCAATCCTGCAGCTGCTGACCGAGGAAGGCCTCGGCGAGCGCCTGCTCAAGCGCTTCCTGACGCGGCTCGAGAAGCTCGAGGAAGAGTCCGACGAGGACGAAGGCGACGCGCCGGAACCGGAAGAGCAGTAAGGCGCAAAAAGAGAGGGCCGGCCCACCGGCCGGCCCCAACCCCCAACCGCTCGTCTACTGCAGTCGCACCGCGAGGCTGCGCACCGGCGTGCCGCTGGCACCGCCGATGTCACCCAGCGAAGTGCCTGCGCCGGTGCCAAGGTTGATCCGCACCAGTCGCGACGGCCCGCCACCGATCGATTGCACCGCCGCCAGCGCATAGCCGTTGCGGCCGCCGACGATGTCCATGTCGCCCAGCCCGGACAGCGGCGGCGCGGCGACACCGGCGCCGATGAAGGTCACCACGCCGCAGTTCGGATTGCCCGCATCCGCCGGCGGCGGCGTGCAGGCGCCGCCGGTGGCCGGATCGCCGCCGATGCGCAGCAGGTTGGCAGTGGTGAAGTCGATCGCATACAGCGTCGTCGACGTGCTGCCGACGAAGCTGTTGGAGTACGCGGCCGCATAGGGCTGGACCACCGTGTTGCTCAGCGACGAGTCGAGTGCGGCGACCGCGGTATCGACGTTGATCCGCAGGTTCTGGTCGCCACCGGTGATCACGCGCAGCAGGTCCGGCACCGGGTTGAAGTCGACGCCGGTGATGGTAGTGTCGTCGAGCGCGACGGCGGCATTGCCGCTGTCCTTGAGCGACTGGCCCTGTGTCGCCGCGCCGGTCGCCGGGTCGATCACATACAGGCGACTCTGGTTGCTGATGCCGACCAGCTGCCGATTGCGCCGGCCGTTGCCGGTGACGCGGAAGTCGATGTCGAGCAGCGTCTCGCTGGCGGCCAGACCGGTGATGGCGATCGGCGCCGATGGCGTCGCCAGCCCCGAGGGCAGGAAGCTGACCAGGCTGCTGCCGTTCTCCAGCAGCGCGAATACCGTCGCCGTCGACACCGGCAGCAGCGCCATGCCGCGCACATGCTCGCCGCCGGCGATGGTGCTCGACGCCGCCACGGTCGTCACCAGTGTCGCCGCACCGGTGGACAGGTTGACGGTGTAGAGCTTGGCGGTCGCGTCGCCCGGCTCGTGCGCGGCGAACAGGGCCGCGCCGTTGACGCCGTCGATGTCGAAGCCGTTGGTCGACTCGGGATTGAAGCCCAGGCCGCTGCCGACATCGGTCACCACGCCGCAGTTCGGATTGCCGGCATCTGCCGGTGGCGGCGTGCAGGCACCGCCACTGGCCGGGTCGCCGCCGATCCGCACCAGCACGTTGCGCGTGGTGTCGATGCCGAACAGCGTGGTCGACCCGCCGTTGTTCACGCCGGCGTCCGCACCCTTGACGCTGTTGCTGTAGGCCACCGCCGTGACATTGACCGTGCTGGTGCCGCTGAGCGCGATGTCGCTGGTGTTGGTGGGCGGTGCCACGTTGGGATTGATGCGCTGGTTCTGGCCGGCACCGCCGACCACGCGCAGGCGATCCGGTACCGGATTGAAGTCGACGCCGAAGCTGAACTCGCCTGCCGGCAAGCCGACATCCAGCGTTTGCGGCACCGAGGCCGCACCGGTCAGCGGATCGAGCACCAGCAGGCGCCCGTCGTCGCTCAGGCCCACCAGTTCGCCGGTGGCCGGACGCGTGTCGATGCCGACCAGGTTTTCGTCGGCGTTGAGCCCGCTGACCGCCACCGGGCCGGTGCAGGCCTTGGCCGGTGCGCCGCGGTTGATGGTCAGCAGCTTGTTGCTGGCGGTCTGCACCGCCAGTTCGCCACGTGCCTGCTTGGTCGGCGAGGGCGCGATGCCGTCGGTCAGCGTCACCAGCTGCTCGCCGGCGCTGAGCCCGGCGATGGCGCCGACCGCGGTCGCTGCGCCGGTGCCGAGGTCGATGCTGAACAGCGTCGGCGCTCCGCCGCCGCTGCTGAGCACAGCCATGCCGATGTTGGTCGGCAAGCCATCGGTGCCGGTGCCGGTGACGACGTCGAAGCCGTTGATCTCGCCCGCGTCCAGGCCGAGGCTGCCGACGTTGAACACGGTGCCGGCATTCGGATCGGCCGAGGTCAGCAGCATGTCGCTGCTGCTGTTGAGGTAGTAGAGGGTGGTGCGGCAGGCTTCCTTGAAGCTGTTGGAGTAGGCCGCACCGCTGATGCCGCTGATGTCCGTCGTGGTGGCAGTGCGGCGATCGAGCTTGAGGGTGCCGTCGACCGCGGTCACGCCGTCGACGACGTTGATGCGCAGGTTCTGCCCGGTGCTGGAAACCACGCGCAGGCGGTCCGGCACCGGGTTGAAATCGACGCCGAATGCGGTCGCCTCCGGGTCCAGGGCGACACTCAGGCTGACCGGCACCGACAACGCACCGGTGGCCGGATCGAGCAGGGCGACCCGGCTGCCGGCCGGGCCGCGCAGCACGGCGTAGAGCTTGCCGTCGACCGGGCGGTAGTCGGCGCCGACCAGGGTCTCGTCGGTCAGCAGGCCGGTGACCGGCTTGGAGGTACGCGTGGTCGCCGGACTGGCGCGGTTGAAGCTGATCACGCGCGGATTGGCCGTGATCACCAGCGTGTCGCCCACGCTCAGGCCCGGGGGTGGCGGGGGCGGTGGTGGGGGTGTCCCCGAGCCGCCGCCGGCGAGATCGTCATCGTCGTGACAGGCGGCAAGACCGAGGATCACAGCGAGCAGCAGGCCGGCGCGCAGCGAAAGGCTGGAATTCCGCATGACTGACTCCCGAGGCTGTACCCGGCAGGCACCCGCGCAGCACGCGACTGGCCGGACCTCGGATAGTACGCCGCTGCCTGGCGAGCGGATGCGCCGTCCGTCCGCCGGGCCTCAGTCAGTGTGACCGGCTTCGCAGCCGGCCCTCAGCGCCCCAGTTCGGCCAGCAGGCGGCCGTGGATGCCGCCGAAGTCGCCATTGGACATGACCAGCACGCGGTCGCCGCCGGCGGCCTCGCCGGCGATGGCGCCGATCAGTTCCGCCAGGTCGTTGTGCACGCGCAGCCGCGGGCCGACGTCCTTCAGCGCCGCCGCGGCGTCCCACTGGAGGTCCGGGCGGGCGTAGACGTAGACCAGGTCGGCGGCGTGCAGGCTCTGCGCCAGTTCGGCCGCATGCGAGCCCATGCGCATGGTGTTGGAGCGCGGTTCCAGCACCGCGAGGATGCGGCCCGTCGCCGGCTGCTGGCGCAGCGCATCGACGGTCACCTCGATCGCGGTCGGATGGTGCGCGAAGTCGTCGTAGACCTTGATCTCACGCACCTCGCCGACCAGTTCCAGCCGGCGCTTGACGTTGCGGAACTGCGCGATGCCCTCGACCAGCTTCGCCACCGGCACGCCGACATGGGCCGCGGCGGCGAAGGCCGCCAGCGTGTTGGAGCGGTTGTGGGTGCCCGCCAGCGGTGAGCGCACGGGCCCCTGCGACTGGCCGTCGACGAACAGCTCGAAGCCATCATCCAAGGGCTCGGCACGCCAGCCCTGCGGCGCATCGAAATAGGCCGTGCTGCTCCAGCAGCCCTGCTGCAGCACCCGCGCCAGTGCCTCGTCGCGGCCATTGACCACCAGCCGCCCCTGCCCCGGCACGGTACGCACCAGATGATGGAACTGGCGCTCGATCGCGGCCAGGTCCGGGAAGATGTCGGCGTGGTCGAATTCGAGGTTGTTGAGGATCGCCGTGCGCGGGCGGTAGTGGACGAACTTGCTGCGCTTGTCGAAGAAGGCGGTGTCGTATTCGTCGGCCTCGATCACGAAGTACGGGCTCTTGCCCAGCCGCGCCGAGACCCCGAAGTTCATCGGCACGCCGCCGACCAGGAAGCCGGGCTCGAGGCCCGCATGCTCCAGCAGCCAGGCCAGGATGCCGGTCGTCGTGGTCTTGCCGTGGGTGCCGGCCACCGCCAGCACATGGCGTCCCTGCAGCACGTTCTCCGCCAGCCACTGCGGGCCGGAGACATAGGGCAGGCCCTCGTTGAGAACGTACTCCATCGCCGGGTTGCCGCGGGTGACGACATTGCCGACCACCACCATGTCCGGCCGCGGCAGCAGGTGCTCCGGGTCGTAGCCGCGCATCACCGCGATGCCGAGCTGCTCCAGCTGGGTCGACATCGGCGGCCAGGCGTTGGCATCCGAGCCGGTGACGGTGTGCCCGGCCTCGCGCGCGATCGCCGCGATGCCGGCCATGAAGGTGCCGCAGATGCCGAGGATATGGATATGCATGGGAATGTCGCGTTCAGGCGCCGGTGGCGCCGAGCTGCAGGGCGACCATCAGGAACATCATGCCGATCAGCGCCAGCATCACGACGGCACCGGCGGCGAGCAGGAAGATGCGGCAGATCACCGCCAGCTGCCAGATGCCCAGCATCGCCAGCAGGTTGACCGCCAGCTTCGGCATCGCCGGCCATTGCTCCGGGTGATTGGCCAGCTCCGGGTTCTTGCGCAGCAGCTCGCCCAGTTCCATCCACACCGGGGCCACCTGGGCGAAGAAAGGCAGCATCAGCAGGGTCAGCACGCTGCTGGTGGTCAGCAGCGCGTTGAAGGTCTGCTGGAAGCGGTTATCGAGCTTGCGCAGCGCCAGGCTCAGGCGGGTGAACAGGGCCAGCATGGCGGTATTGGTGGCCCCCGCCATCAGCGCCACGCCCGGCGGCAGCATCAGGCTCAGGATCGCGGCATTGCTCAGCAGCGCGAAGCCAATGCAGGCCAGCAGCAGGTTCGGCCGGCTGTCGAAGGGGAAATCATCGGGGCCAGCCCGGAAGAACAGGATCTTCAGGGTCGCTGCAGATACGGAGGCGAACATTTCGTCGGAAGTGGTCCAAGCCGGGGGGCCAAAGCCGGTATTCTAATGGCAACAACAAGCTTGCCCTCCATGCCGACCCCTTTCATCGATACCTCCGCCCCACTGGCCGAGCATGTCTCGCGCTGGGCCTCCCGCGACTGGCTGGCGGTGGACACCGAGTTCGTCCGCACCGACACCTACCATGCCCGGCTCTGCCTGATCCAGGTCGGCGACGGCAGCACCTCCGTCTGCATCGACCCCCTGGCGATCAAGGACCTGCAGCCGCTGCTGGACCTGCTGATGCAGCCGCAGATGGTCAAGGTGCTGCATTCGGCCAGCCAGGACTACGAAATCTTCGTGCAGCTGACCGGCAAGGCGCCGGGGCCGCTGTTCGACACCCAGATTGCCGCCACCCTGCTGGGCTACGGCGACCAGATCGGCTACGCCGGCCTGATCGACAAGCTTTGCGGCGTGACGCTGGACAAGAGCCTGTCGCGCACCGACTGGGCGCGCCGCCCGCTGACCGAGGCCGAGCTGGCCTATGCCGCCGCCGACGTCGAGCACCTGGCCGTGATCTACCCGCGCCTGCGCGAGGAGTTGCAGCAGGCCGGCCGCCTGGCCTGGCTGGAAGAGGACTGCGCGCGGCTTTGCGACCCGGCGCGCTACCGCACGCCGCCGGAGACCGCCTGGCAGCGCCTCAAGGGCCTGGCGCGGCTGCCGGCGCGCGAGCAGCAGGTTGCCGCCGTCCTGGCCGGCTGGCGCGAGACCGAGGCCATGGCCCGCAACCGCCCGCGCAAGTGGATCCTCGACGACGAACCGCTGTACCGCATGGCCGAGCGCAAGCCGCAGACCCTGGCCCAGCTCGACGCGCTGCACGTGCTGCCGCCGAAGACCCTGGACAAGCATGGCGAGAAACTGCTGTCGCTGGTCGCACAGGGCCTGGCCGCGCCGGAAACCCTGCTGGCCAGCGACGACCAGCTCAGCGGCGAGCAGAAGCAGCGCCTCAAGGCCCTGCAGCTGCGCCTCGGCGAGATCGCCGACAAGCTGGCCCTGCCCGCGACCTTCATCGCGCCGCGCGCCGATCTGCTGGCCCTGCTGCTGCGCGGGCCGCAGGCCAATGTGTCGCTGCTGCAGGGCTGGCGCCTGGAAGTGGCCGGCAACGCCCTGCTCAAGACCTGACCGCGGAAATGCAAAGAGCCGGCACGGGGCCGGCTCTTGCAGGAACTTCCGGAGAAACCCGGCGGTTTACTTCTTGGTCACCGCCAGGATGCGGTTGAAGATCTCTTCCAGGCCGCCGATGCCCTCGACCGTCACCACCTTGCCCTGCTTGCTGTAGTAGTCCAGCAGCGGGTGGGTTTCGGCGTTGTAGACCGCGATGCGCTTGCGGATCACGTCTTCCTTGTCGTCCTCGCGGCCTTCTTTCTGGGCGCGGTCGAGCAGGCGCTTGACGATCTCCTCGTCGGTGACGTGCAGGTGCACGGCCTTGTCGATGGCCGGCTGGCCCAGGCGCTTGAGCATGCCGTCCAGCACCTCGGCCTGCGCGGTGTTGCGCGGGAAGCCGTCGAGGATGAAGCCCTTCTGCGCGTCCGGCTGGCCGAGGCGCTCCTCGACGATGCCGATCACGATCTCATTGGCCACCAGGCCCCCGGCATCCATGACCGCCTTGGCCTTCTTGCCCAGTTCGGTACCCGCCTTGACGGCGGCGCGCAGGGCGTCGCCGGTGGAAATCTTGGGAATGCCGTAGTGAGCGACCAGCTTCTCACCCTGCGTGCCCTTGCCGGAGCCGGGTGCGCCCAGCAGAACGAGTCTCATCAGATGTACGCCTCTTCGATTTGGAAGCCCCTGGCGTCTCAAACTCCCCCGCCGGGACTGATAAGGGCCACCCGCGAAGGCGGGCGGAAATGCGTGGTCGGCGGCAGTTTATTAAACTACGCGGCTCTAGCCTAGGGGCCGGCCTGCCGGGACAAGTAACATATCACCTGTCCCGGCCCTGTCCGTTCCCGGGCTTTACTCACCCCACCTGAGGTTAATCAAGCACATGGGCATCGAAGCACTGGGTCCGGGCGACAAGGCCCCCAACGAGTTCTACGTCGTCATCGAAATCCCGGCCTATGGCCCGCCGGTCAAGTATGAGGTCGACAAGGACACCGGCCTGCTGATGGTCGATCGCTTCATGAACGTGGCGATGTCCTACCCGGCCAACTACGGCTACGTGCCGAAGACCCTCGCCGGCGACGGCGACCCGGTCGACGTGCTCGTGATCACCCCGCACCCGGTCGTCGCCGGCTCGATCATCAAGTGCCGCGCGCTCTGCGTGCTCGACACCGAGGACGAGAAGGGCACCGACGCCAAGCTGCTCGCCGTGCCGGTCGACAAGGTCAGCAACGGCGCCTACGACCACCTGCACGATCTCGCCGACGTGCCGGAGCGCGTCAAGAACGAGATCCACCACTTCTACAGCTCCTACAAGCTGCTGGAGAAGGGCAAGTGGGTCAAGATCTCCGGCTGGCGCGATGCTGCTGCCGCCCGCGAGGAAATCGCCAAGGGCATCCGCGACTACAAGGGCTAAAACCCCGTCGCGGCATCGAAGAAGGCAGGCCTCGCGCCTGCCTTTTTCATTTTGCATGACCGCCTGCCTATACTCGCCCGCACCAGGGACGGGGGAGTTCAGGCATGCGTGTACATCCGCGGACGCGGCTATGGGTCTGTGCCTTGCTGCTGGGCGCTGCGGCGCCGGCATCGGCACAGCAGTCGGTGCTGGCGCGCGCGATGCTGCTGCAACCTCCTGCCTGGATCGAGCACGGTGAGCAGCGCAGCGCACTGCGCCCCGGTGCAGCGATCTTCCCCGGCGACCGCATCGAGACCGGTGCCGGCGGCCGCGTCCATGTCGAGCTGGAGGACAGCAGCACGATCAAGCTCGGCGAGAAGGCCGGCTTCGAGCTGCCGGCGCTGAAGGTGGTCGACGACGGCAGCGAGACCGGCCTGCTGCAGGGTTCGCTGAAACTGCTGCGCGGCGCCTTCCGCTACACCACCGGCGCGCTGTCCGGCCTGCGCAAGCGCGACCTCGCGGTCTACGTCGGCCCCGCCGTCACCGCCGGCATCCGCGGCACCGACATCTTCGTCAAGTCCGACGACAGCCAGGATCTGCTGTGCCTGCTCGAAGGCCAGGTCGAGGTCTCCAGCCCCGGCCAGGATCCGCAGACCATGGACCAGCCCAACACCTTCTACGTGGTGCCGCGCGGCCAGCCGCCGCGGCCGATCGCACCAACGCCGCCGGCCAAGCTCGCAACCTGGCTGCCCGCCACCGAACCGGCCAAGGGCGAGGCCGCGCTGGAGGCTGGCGGACGCGTGCGCCTGGTGCTGGTGTCGGTCGGCAGCGAGGAACAGGCCAGCGGCGAGGCGCAGCGCCTGCAGGCACTGGGCTACCCGGCCGAGGTGCTGGCCGGCGAGGCCAGGGCCGGTACGCGCTACCGCGTCGTGCTCGGCGGCTTTACCTCCAAGCCCGAGGCACAGCGCTACGCCCGCACCCTGCAGCAGCGGCTCGGCATCCGCGGCGCCTGGGCAATGCCGCCGGAATAGATTCAGCGGCGGTGCAGTTTCACTGCCCCAACATTGCGTCATTCGCAACGCTGGAACCACCATGACCGACATCACCCTGCGCGACGACGCCTCGATCCCGGAAAAGGAACGCAGCACCCTGCTGGTGGCTTACGTGCTGCACGTGATCGCGCCGTTCACATTCTGGACCGCCGCGATCGTCGGCGTGATCATCGACCACATCAAGGTCAACGAAACGCAGAGCGAGTTCATCCGCAGCCATCACCGCTGGCTGATCCACACCTTCTGGTGGGGCCTGCTGGGCCTGGTGATCGCGGTGGCAACGTTCTGGCTGCTCGGCCTGGGTTACCTGATCTACCTGGTGCTGTCGGTGTGGTGGCTGTTCCGCATCGTGCGTGGCGGCCTGGCCTTCATCGATCGCAAGCCAATGCCGCTCGACTAGGCGGCATCCACGAGCCAGGCTGCACCGCGCACGCCGCTGGAATCACCATGCAGTGCCGGCACCAGCCTGGTCTCGACGCTGTCCGAGAACACCCACTCGTCCCATAGCGCCGGCACGTAGCGGTAGAGCCGCTGCAATCGCGACAGGCCGCCACCGAGCACGATCACGTCGGGATCGAGCAGGTTGACGACATGGGCCAGCGCCCGCGCCAGCCGGTCCTCGTAGCGCGACAGCGTCGCCGAGCAGGCCACGTCACCCGCCTCGGCGCGTTGCACGATCTCCTCGCCGCGCAGGTTCTCGCCGCCAACGCGCCGGTGATCCGCTGCCAACCCCGTACCCGATAGCAGGGTCTCGATGCAGCCACTGCGCCCGCACCAGCAGCGCGGCCCCGGCGTCTCATCCCACTCCGGCCGCGGCCAGGGCAGCGGATTGTGTCCCCACTCCCCGGCGATGGCATTGGGCCCTGACAGCAGCTTGCCATTGGCGACGATGCCGCCGCCGACACCGGTGCCGAGGATCACGCCGAACACCGTCGCCATACCGGCCGCCGCGCCATCGCGGGCCTCGGACAGCGCCAGGCAGTCGGCGTCGTTGGCGATGCGGATCTTGCGCTGCAGCAGGCGCTCGAGATCCTGCTGCAGGGGCTGGCCGTTGAGGCAGGTCGAACTGCAGTTCTTCATGCGGCCGGTGACGCGCGATGCCGCGCCCGGCGTACCGAAACCGGTCGGCAGACCGCTGCGCCCGAGCTGCGCTTCCAGCCGCCCCACCAGCCCGGCGATCGCCTGCAGCGTCGCCGGATAGTCGCCAGCGGGTGTGGCGATGCGCTCGCGATGCAGGATCTGCGAGCCGGCATCCATCACGATGCCTTCGATCTTGGTGCCGCCGAGGTCGATTCCTATCCTGTGCATGTCCCTGCCCGTCGATATGGCGGCGCAAGTTTCGCACGCCGGCGAGCGTTTCCTTCAAGACCCGGGCGACGCCATCGTCGACACTGCAGGCTCATCGCGATACCCAAGGACCTCACATGGGCAAGGCAGCGTTCACTCCCGCACTGGGCCGGCTGGGCCACGCCAACCTCTACGACCCGATCATGGCGCTGACCGGCGAGCAGCGCTGGCGCCGGCAGGCGGTGCAACAACTCGCGCCGCAGGCGGGAGAAGTGGTCGTCGACGTCGGCTGCGGCACCGGCACCCTGACCCTGCAACTGCGCCGCGCGGCCGCGCAGGCCCGCATCATCGGTGTCGATCCGGACGCCGAAGTGCTGTCGATTGCGCAGGCCAAGGCGCAGCGCGCCGGCCTGGCGATCGAATGGCAGCAGGCGATGGGCGATGCACTGGTCGCACAACTCGGTGAAGGCTCTGTCGACAAGCTGGTCTCCAGCCTGGTGCTGCACCAGTGCCCGATGCCGATGAAGCGCGCCATCCTGGCCTCGATGCATGCGCTGCTGCGTCCGGGTGGGCGGCTGGTGATCGCCGACTTCGGCCTGCAGCGGACCTGGCTGATGCGCATGGCCTTCCGCATCGTGCAGATGGCCGACGGCAAGACCGACACCCAGCCCAACGCCGACGGCGTGCTGCCGCAGCTGATCGCGGAGGCCGGCTTCGTCGCGGTGCGCGAGGCCGCGGTCATCCCCACGCTCACCGGGTCGGTGTCGATCTACGTTGCCGGCAAGCCCTGAGCGCGCAGCAGCGGCAGTACCACGCTCGGCGTCACGCCGAACATCTCGCGCATCGTGCGGCTGAAGTGCGCCTGGTCGGCGAAGCCGGCGGCCAGCGCCGCCTCGGCCAGCGATTCGCCGCGACGCAGCGCTGAGGCGGCCAGGCGCAGGCGCTGCCAGATGCGCCAACGCGCCAGCGGCATGCCCAGCTGCTCGCGCGCCAGCGCTCGCAAGCGCTGCGGCGACAGCCCGGCCTGCTGTGCCAGCACTGGCAACGCGGCCTCGTCGTTGCCACGGGACAGCGCCGCCATCACCTGCTGCAGGCGTGGATCGACCTGCGCCGAGGCGCCGCCGCGGCTGCGCACCTGCTCCTCGCTGAGTTGCCGTAGCGCCGGCATCGCGGTGATCCCCGGGCCACAGACGGCGCGCAGTTCATCGGCAAAGCTGCAGTGCGGCTCGATGAAGAAGCAGCGCAAGTCGCGGTGCGGCATCAGCTGGTGGCGCTGCAGTGGCGGCACTACCAGCACCGGGCCGCGGTGCTCGCGCAGGCCATCGCCGAATACCACCTCACCCTGCAGCGCGATGGCGACCTGGAAGGCGGCATGGCGATGCGGTGCGTTGTCACCTGCCGGTCCCTCGTACAGCGCATAGCCGCGACCGATGTGGAAGCGGGCCTGGCGGTAGGGGTCTGGTGGCGTCGGGTCCTGCACGGCTGCGGGATTCGGGGTGAAGGGTGCAGACCGCATCATGACATCGCCAGCGGCGGCCGACTGATACAGAATCGCCTCCAGACCAGACCTTCAGGACTTCCCCATGAGCATCCACGGCAAGACCATCGTCCTCACCGGCGCCTCCAGCGGCATCGGCGAATCCGCCGCGAAGCAGCTGGCCTACCGCGGCGCCTTCGTCTGCCTGGTCGCGCGACGCAGCGACGAGCTGGCGCGGGTGCAGCGCGAGATCGAGGCCGAGGGCGGGCGCTGCTCGATCCACGTCGCCGACCTGTCGAAGCCGGAATCGGTCGAGGACTGCGCGGAGCAACTGCTGGCGCAGCACGCGCGCATCGACGTGCTGGTCAACAACGCCGGCCGCTCGATCCGCCGTCCGATCCGCGAATCGCTGGACCGCATGCATGACTTCGAGCGCACCATGCAGCTGAACTATCTCGGCGCCGTGCGGCTGACCCTGAAGCTGCTGCCGCGCTTCATCGAGCAGGGCCGCGGCCACGTGGTCAACAGCTCGTCGATGTCGGTGCAGCTGCCGATCCCGCTGTTCTCGGCCTATCTCGCCAGCAAGTGCGCGATGGATTCCTTCGGCCGCTCGCTGGCCGCGGAGATGGGCCACAAGGGCATCGACGTCACCACCATCTACTTCCCGATGGTGCGCACGCCGATGTCCTCGCGCACCAGGATCTACGAGGCGATGCCGATGATGTCGGTGGACGAGGCCGGCGGGCTGATCGTCAAGGCGGTCGACAAGCGTCCCTCGCGCATCTCGGCACCGCTGGGCACTGTTGGCGGCCTGGCGCTGGCGGCGTTGCCAGGGCCGGTGACCCGCTTCAGCCAGCTGCTGTTCCGCGGCATGGACAAGCAGCTGCGGCGCCGCGTCGAGGACTCGCAGCCCTGAGTCGCCTCAGTCGCCGCTGAGGCTCGCCACGGCACCGAGCAGCCCGGCCTGCGGGTGCAGGATCAGCCGTGTCGGGATCGCCCGCATCACCGCCGCATGCCGGCCCTTGGCTTCGAAGCGACGGCGGAACGCGCCGCGTTGCAGCCAGGGCAGCAGCTTCTGCGCCACGCCGCCATGCAGGTAGACGCCCTGCCAGGCACCGAAGGCCAGCGCGATGTCCCCGGCGAAACTGCCGAGCAGCGCCGCCATCAGGTCCAGCACGCGATCACCAACGCTGCCGGGCTGCGCCGCGGCCTCGGCGCTGATTTCCTCCGGGGTCGGCGTGTGCGCAGGCAGGCCTTCGATACGGCAGATCGCCTCGTAGAGGTTGCTCAGCCCCATGCCCGACACCAGGCGCTCCACCGAGACGCGCTCCAGTCGCTGCAGCAGCAGTCGCAGGATCTCGGCTTCGAAGGCATCGGCCGGCGCAAAGCCCAGGTGCCCTCCCTCGGATTCGATCACGGTGCTGCGACCGTCCTCGACGACCAGGCCACTGACGCCGAGCCCGGTGCCGGGACCGACCACGGCGTAGGCCTGGCGACGGCCCCTTGATTCCGCGGAAGTCGCCGGGCCGAGCTCCAGCAGGTCCGCCGGCTGCAGCTGCGGCAGGGCCAGGCTGACCGCAGCGAAATCGTTGAGCACCTGCAGTTGCAGGCCCAGTTCGCGGCCAAGCCCCGCAACGGAGAAGTGCCAGGGATTGTTGGTGATGCGAACCTGGTCGCCGGTAACGGCGGAAGCCACGGCCAGCGCCGCGCGCTGCGGACACACGCCGCCGCTGTGTTGCAGGAAATGCTCCAGGGCTTCGCGCAGGGAGGCGAAGTCGGCGGTGCGGTAGTGGGCGAGTTCCAGCAGTGCGCCCGATTCCTGCGGCTGCACCAGCGCGAAGCGCGCATTGGTGCCACCGATGTCACCGACCAGCCAGGGCTTGAGATTGGCGTCCATGTCGATCCCGTGAGGTGGCGGCCCATGCTAGCGCCGCCCGCCTCAGGGGTCGATCCCGGTCAGTCGGCGCGGTGCCGGTACTCCACCGCCTGCTGGAAGGTCGGGCGGTTGGTCCAGTGGATCGGCGGCACGGGCAGGAAGCTGAAGGCGGTGTGCTTGACCGCATCGGCCTCCTCCACCGGCTGGTCGCCGGCCGGCGCCAGCGGCGAACCTTCCCATTCGTCCTTCGCCGCCAGCCCGCCGAGGTCGGCCAGTGCTTGGTCCAGTGCGGTCAGCACCGCGGCGCGGCAGCCGGCGCGACTGCCGTCGGCGCACTTGATCTGGCGATACGGCGTCGCGGATTCGCCCATCGCCATCTGCAGCACGCGACGCATGTGCTGGAACCAGCCCTCCTGGTAAGCCGAGCCCTGTGCGCGCGGATTGTCGTAGCGGCCCTGGCCGACGTAGCCGTCCTGCGCCACCAGCTGCGGCAGCATGCTGTCGATCAGGCGCGGATACCAGGCATCCATCAGCAGCACCTGCGCGCGCATGTCGTACTGGCCGTCATGGTCGCGGTCGCGGCGATAGGCACCCAGGCCGACGCCGCCGTCGATCCACTGCTTCGAGCCGGCGTCGATCCATTGCTGCATCAGGTCTGCCGCCGCCTGCTGGTCTGCGGTGAGCGTGCCGCTCTTCATCAGCTGCAGCAGCAGCGGCAGCATTTCCTGTCCGCGCAGGTCGGTGAAGGCCGCGTCCGCCATCACCTCGATCATGCTGGCGAGATCATGCTTCTTGCCGCTGGCCTTGAAGGCCGCGAGACGCGCGTCGAGCATGTCGGCGCGATGGGTCGGACCGTAGGTGCCGTTGAAGTCGGCCGCCCACCAGCCCGGTGCCGGCGCATTGTTCCAGCTGAAGATGTAGCCGCGCGGCGGATTGACCGCCTGCACATGCGCCGACAGCGGCAGGTAGCCCGGCCACTCGAAGTAACCTCGCAGCGGATCGCCCTGCGCCACCGGGTTGGTGCGACTGGGGAAAGCGCGCGTGCCGCCGAAGTTGGCGAAGAAGTTGCCCTTGATCGCCTCGGCGTCGACCGCCCATTCGTAGCGCCCGTCGCCCCAGCTCGGCAGTTCCGGATGCACGCCGGCGGCGCGCCGCGGGTAGAGGCCGCTGTGGATGAAGCCGACGTCGTCGCGGTCGACATAGAGCCAGTTGAATGTGCCGGTCATGCTGTTGAACAGGCGCTGGAAATCCTGCGCACTCTTGACCGTGCGCGTGGTCGCCAGCGCGAAGGGAGCAGCGGTATCGAGCTCGGAGAAGAAGGTGCTGCGCTGGCGTGAGATCGCCACCGGTGCGCCCTTGACCATCGCGGTGGCGAACACCGGGCCGTAGTGCGTACGCAGCACGTTGCGGCGCACGGTCTGCGGGCCGGTCGGGCCACCGAGCGCGAGGCTGGCGACGGTGGGATGCGCGGTCCACTCGTCGACGCGCTTGAACAAGGCGCGGCAACGCATGCCCTGGCCATCGCCGTTGTCGACCATGTAGCCGTCGGCATCGGGGTAGCCGTCGCCGTTGGCGTCGTCGCGCGAGGGCGGCGTGGCGTCAAGGTTGCAGAGCCTGGACACGCGCACGTCGACCAGGTCGGAGCTGCCCGAGGTCGCGCTGAAGGAGAAGTCCGGACCACGGCCGAGGTTGATGTACGGCAGGTTGCCGAACACCACGCCGCGACCGGCGAAATCCTGCGGCGTGCCGCCGTTGGACTTGACCGCCACCTCCCACAGCAGCTGCGGCACGAAGTAGCTGGCCTGCGGCCCCATGATGCCGATCGGGTGGCCGCTCTGCGTCTGCGAGCCGTTGACCGCGATGTAGTTGGACAGCTTGAACGGCATCGGGAAGCCGGCGCGGCCCAGCGCGGCGTGGGCGCCGGCGGTGGGCTCCAGCGAGGCGTAGTAGGTACGCGCGGGATCGATGCGGCGGCGCAGCGGCACCACCACGTCGTCGACCTTCACGCTGCCCGGGATCGGCGTCAGGCTGAACACCGGCGACAGGCTCGGCAGCAGCTCACCGAGGTCGGCGAGGTCGGCGAGGTTGAGCAGCGTATCCGGCGTCGGCAGGGGCAGCGGCAGGCCACCGCTGCTGGCAGTCAGGGTCGCGCGCGGCTGGAAGCTGCCGGCATCCCAGACCGCCGTGCCCGCCGGCAGCGCCTGCGGGCAGGTCTAGCTGACGTTGGCCGGCGACTGCGTGGCATGGCGCGCCTCGATGCTGTACGGCGTGTCCGTGTCGTTGGCGTGTCGCACGTCACGCCAGAACTCGCAGGCCACCCTCGGCACCGCACCGCTGTCCGGACCAAACGAGGGATCGAGCCGCTGCAGCAGCTGCAGGGCCACGTGCTCGCCGCCGCCGCCGACCGCGAAGATCGACTGGATCAGGATCGCCGAGGCAACGATGTCCTCGCGCCGGAATGCCTTGGGCGGGAACTTCAGCAGCTCGTTGCCCGGCTGCACCGACAGCGCCGCGTACTCCGGCGGCACCTGGCCGATGGCGCCCGGCGTCTTCAGGAAATCGACATAGGCGTTCATGCCGGCGACCTGCGCATCGAGATCGCGCAGCACCAAGCTGCTGACCGTACCGAACTTGGCCGCCGTGGCCTCGACCATCTGGGTCAGCTCGGCCTCGCTGTAGCCGGCGACGTTGGCCAGGTCGGCATCGAAGGCGAAGGTGTCCGGTGCCGGGCCGAGGTACTCGGAGAAGGTGCCGCGGCCGACGTAGCGCAGCACGTCGTACAGCCACAGGCGGTCCTGCGCGCCGGCATAGCCGAAGCCATACATCGCCGCCTCGCGGTCCGCGCCCTCGACGAAGGGCACGCCCCAGCCGTCGCGCTTGATCGTGACCGTCTTGCCGTTGGGCGCGGTCAGCGTCGTGGTCGACACCACCGTGTCCGGCTCCAGGCCCTCGTGCTTGAAGTAGTTGCAGGCGAGGTCCGACTTTTCCTCGTGCTCGTCGATGTTGTTCGGCGCCTGGCAGTCGGCCAGCCTGAGGCCCTGTTTCGCATAAGCGAGGTTGCCGTAGAGATCGAGGCCGTCGCGGAAGTTCTTCGGATAGATCAGCTGCGCGCCGGCCGGTGCGCCAAGGCCGCCGGCGGAGTTGCCATTGGAGCCCGGCGGCATCGCGTTGAGCAGGATGCTGTCTCCGTCGTTGACTGCGCCACCACCACCGCCATTGCCGTTGCTGCCGGAAACCGGATCGCTGCGGCCGCCGCAGGCGGACAGCAGCACGGCGGAAACGAGGGCCAGCACGAAGCCGGACGGCGTGCGCTTGATCGACATGGATTCTCCTCCGGAGCGCGGGCCTGCGTGGGCCCGCCGCGTTCTTGGTCTGGCGAAACTATAGCGCCGCGATCGCCATCCATCAGCATAGTAAAATGCACTTATGAATCCCGATGTTATCCGCTTGCGCGAGATCGATACGGTGCCGCTGGAGGCGCTGCTGCGGGGCTATGGCCTGCAGCCCGAATGGCTCGCCGAGGACAGCCTGATCCCCGGCAGCTACTGGGGCGAGAGCGAGGCCGGGCTGGTCGGTAATGTGCTGTACCTGCGCCCCGACACGCCGCTGCACTCGGCGCTGCACGAAGCCTGCCACTGGATCTGCGTCGACTCCGCGCGGCGCGCAACCCTGCATACCGATGCCAACGGCTGCGATGCCGAGGAGATGGGCGTCTGCTACCTGCAGGCCCTGCTGGCCGAGGGTCTGAGCGGCTATTCGCGTGCGCGCCTGTTCGCCGACATGGACGCCTGGGGCTACAACTTCGTGCTGGGCAGCGCCGCCGCCTGGTTCGAGCAGGACAGCGCCGATGCCCTCGGCTTCCTGCAGCAGCACGGCCTGGTCGACGCGGCACTGCAGCCCAGCGGGCGGCACCGCGACTGAACAGCCCGGCACTGGACTTCGGCGCGCCGCCGGGCTTAACGTGCGGCCCTCGTGCGTAGCCGATTCCGCCATTCACTGATCCTCGCGCTGGTCCTGCTGCTGGGCCAGTGGCTGTCGTTCGCGCACGAAATCCAGCATCCGGCGCTGGACAGCGATGTCGACTGCCAGCTCTGCGTGCATGCGCAGAACCTGGCCTCCGGTGCCGCACCGACCGCCAGCGGACTCCCTGTCCTGGCCGCGACCACCGAGGCGCCGCTCTCGCTCGCCGCACCGGCGCCGAAGGCCCGTGCCGCTGCACAGACCCGCATCCGCGGACCACCCTCACTCCTCGTCTAGACCGCCCCGTCATCGCTGCAGCCCTCCGGCTGCGGCTGTCCGATTGCGTTTACACGAGGTTCCATCATGTTCCGTATTCCCCGCGCCGCGATCGGCGCCTGCATTGCCATTGGCGCGCCCTGCGCCGCTATCGCCGCCGACGCCGGCAACGCCTTCAATCCGAAGATCAGCCTGATCCTCGACGGCCAGTACGCCCACTACAGTTCCGAAGCCGAGGCCGAAGTACCCGGCGTCGTGCTCGGCCCCGAAACCGAGTTCGCACCCAAGGGCTTCTCCGTCGGCGAAACCGAGCTGGCGATCGAATCCAACATCGACGACCAGTTCCACGGCTGGGCCACGGTCGCCCTGGAGAACGAGGACGGCGACACCGTCGTCGCGCTGGAGGAGGCCTACATCAACACGCTGGCCCTGCCCCATGGCCTGGCACTGAAGTTCGGCCGCTTCTTCTCTGACGTCGGCTACCAGAACCACCAGCACGCGCATGCCTGGGAATTCGCCGATGCGCCGCTGGCCTATCGCGCCCTGCTCGGAAACCAGCTGAAGGACGACGGCCTGCAGCTGCGCTGGCTGGCGCCGACCGATCTGTACCTCGAACTCGGCGGCGAGCTGCTGCGCGGCGACGGCTTCCCCGCCGGCAACGATGGTGAGGACGACATCGGTGCCTCGACCGCGTTCGCCCATGTCGGCGGCGACCTCGGCGCCAGCAACTCCTGGCGGCTCGGGCTGTGGCACTTCGACGGCAAGGCCAGCGATCGTCGCAGTGGCGAGGACATCGAGACCGGCTTCAGCGGCAAGAGCCGCATCAGCGGACTGGACCTGGTCTGGAAGTGGGCGCCCAACGGCAACGCCAATGTCCGCAACCTGGTGCTGCAGGCGGAGCTCATGCGCCGCAGCGAGGATGGCACCGTGGTCTCCGACCCGGATGGCGCCGCCGACAGCAGCGCCTACAACGGCGACCAACTCGGCTGGTATGCGCAGGCGGTCTACCAGTTCATGCCGCGCTGGCGCGTCGGCCTGCGCTACGACCGGCTCTCGGCGAGCAACGAGGTTGCCAACCCCGTCGCCGGCACCTCGCTGGAACTACTCGCCAACGACGGCGAAGACCCGCAGCGCGTCTCGGCGATGGTCGATTTCTCCAACAGTGAATTCTCGCGGCTGCGCCTGCAGTTCAACCGCGACGAATCACGCGGCGGTGACGCGGCCGACAACCAGGTGATCCTGCAATACATCTACAGCGTGGGCGCCCACCCGGCGCACCAGTTCTGAACGGAGGCCCGCCATGAAACTGCTCAGGACTTTCGGCCTCGCGTTCGGCCTGCTCGCCGCACAACCTGCCTCCGCCGCACTCAAGGTCTTCGCCTGCGAACCCGAATGGGGCGCGCTGGTACAGGCGCTCGGCGGCAGCAATGTCGAGGTCTATACCGCGACCACCGCGCTGCAGGACGTGCATCGCATCCAGGCACGGCCCAGCCTGATCGCGAAGTACCGCCAGGCCGAGCTGCTGGTCTGCACCGGCGCCGAACTGGAGATCGGCTGGCTGCCGGCGCTGGCGGAGAAGGGCAACAATCCGCGCGTCATGCCCGGCAAGCCCGGCTGGTTCGAGGCCAGCCGCCACGTGACCATGCTGGAGATTCCGGCGAAGCTCGATCGCGCCGAGGGCGACGTGCATCCCTACGGCAATCCGCACATCCAGACCGCGCCGGCGAACATCGCGCGCGTGGCGAAGCCGCTGGCGGAGAAGCTGGCCGAGCTCGACGCCGCGCACGCCGCGGACTACCGCGCTGCACAGGCGCAGTTCGACACGCGCTGGCAGGCGGCGATGGCGAAGTGGAGCGACAAGGCCAGGCCGCTGCAGGGCGTCGCCGTGGTCAGCGCGCATCGCTCCTGGGTGTACCTCTACCAGTGGCTCGGCATCCGCGAGCTGGCGGCGCTGGAGCCCAAGCCCGGCATCCCGCCCAGCGGCGCGCAGCTGGAGAGCGTGCTGGCCACGTTGAAGGCTCAGCCAGCGAAGCTGGTGGTCTACGCCGCCTACCAGGACCGCCGCCCGGTGGACTGGCTGGTGCAGCGTAGTGGCCTGGCCGCAGTGGAACTGCCGTTCTCGCCCGGCGGTGCACCGGGCACGGATGATCTGTTCGCGTTCTTCGACGTCACCATCGATCGTCTGCTGCGGGGCCTGGCCGGGAGCAAGCCGTGATCGACCTCCAGTTCGACTGGTCGCTGCTGGGCCCGCCGCTGCTGGCGGGCCTGCTGGTCGCCTCCACGCATGTACTGCTGGGCCGGCGCGTGCTGGAGCGCGGCATCATCTTCATCGACCTCACCATCGCCCAGGTTGCCGCGCTCGGCGTGATCCTCGCCGGCCTGCACGGCGATGGCGAAAGCGGGCTGGTGACCCAGCTGGCAGCAGCAGCGGCAGCACTTGGCGCTGCTGCACTGCTGACCTGGACCGAGCGCCGCTTCCGGCAGCTGCAGGAGGCGCTGATCGGCAGTCTCTACGTGCTGTCCGCCTCGGTCGCGGTGCTGCTGCTGGCGCAGGACCCGCATGGCAGCGAGCACATGCAGGAGATGCTGGCCGGCCAGATCCTCTGGGTCGGCTATGCGCAGCTGTGGCCGGTGGCGATGCTCTATGCGCTGCTGCTGGCACTGTGGTTCGGCCTGCTGCGTAGCCGGCCGGCCGGCTTCTACTTCCTGTTCGCACTGGCGGTCACCGCCTCGGTGCAGCTGGTCGGCGTGTACCTGGTGTTCGCGACGCTGATCCTGCCCGCGCTGGCCACCGCCGGAATGGGTGAACGCCGCGGCCTGCTCACCGGGCTGGTGCTGGCGGCCGCCGGCTACGCGCTAGGGCTCTGGCTGTCGGTGCCCTTCGATCTCCCCGCAGGGCCATTGATCGTCTGCACCCTGGCGGGTCTCGGGCTGGCGACCAGCCTCTGCAGCGCAGCGCTGCGGCGTCATCGCGGTTGACGACGACGCGCGACAGCAGCCGGTTCACATGACGTTCAGCCTGAGTTCACCGACGCGTTCTAGCCTGCGTAGGTAAGCGCTGCAACGCACCGACGCTGCGCCTGCCCGCCGCCATCATCGCGATCCAGAGTTGGCCGGCGTTTCCGTGTCGCAGGACTCTGGAGGTCGCCCCCGGCGGCAAAACCACGATGAAGGAGAACGCATCATGAAAAGGAATTTCTGGCAACACGGTTTTGCCCTGGCCTGCCTGGCCACCCTCAGTGCCTGCGGTGGTGGCGGTGGTGGCGGCATGGGCGAAATGAAGGTCTCGATTACTGACGCACCGGTCGACAACGCGAAGGAAGTCGTCATCACGATCAGTGGCATCGACGTCAAGCCCAAGGGCGATGGTCCGGCCATCAAGTTCCCGCTGGCCGTTCCGCTGCGCCGAAACCTGCTCGAGTTCACCGATGGTGTCGCATTCGTGGCGCTGCCGCCTGTGGACCTACCGGCCGGCGAGTACGAGTGGCTGCGGCTGAACATCATCGATACCACGCTGGATGATGCGCATGTGTTGCTCAACGACGAAAGCGTGCACTCGCTGAAAGTGCCCAGCGATACGCTGCGCCTGATTCGCGGCTTCACCGTGCCGGAGGACGGCATCGTGTCGCTGATCGTCGATTTCGACCTGCGCAAATCGCTGGTGGAACGTTCGGGCGGCTACAACTTCAAGCCGGTGCTGCGTGTCGTCGACGAAGACCGGGCCGGCCTCATCAGCGGCACGGTTGCCAACAGCCTAGTCACTGCCGCGGACTGCCCGGCGGCGCTGCCGACGGCGACCGACAGCGCGGGCCGCGTCGTGTACGTCTACGCGGGCAGCAACGCCATCCCGGACGACATCGACACGACGGATCCGCAGCCCGTGGTCAGCAGCTTCGTCAGGCCCGATGGCGCCGGCGGTTACCGGTACACGGTCGCCTATCTGCCGGTCGGAGATTACACGGTGGCTTTCACCTGCCATGGCGACAGCGACAATCCTGAGACGGATGATCCGACGGTGGTGTTCTCCGCGCAGGGCAATGCGACGGTCACCGCCGATGGCAACACCCCGCTGAACCTGCCGGTACCGCCGCCAGCTCCGTAAGCGTTCCGCAGCAACAAAAAGGCGGGCTCGATGAGCCCGCCTTTTTCATGGTCGCGACGAAAAGATTCGCGGCTGAAGCCGCTCCCACGAAGCCAGTCAGTTTAGTGGGAACGGCTTTAGCCGCGATCGCCCTCCAACCAGATCGCGTCCCACAGCGGATAGTCCCCCACGCGCTGAACCAGCCCCGCGCGCAACGGATTCGCGACGATGTAGCGCGAGGCATCGAGCAGGTTTTCGTCGTCGCGAACCAGATGGTCGTAGTAGCCCGGTTGCCAGAGTGCGCCAACGATCCCACGTCGGGTATTGATGCGCAGCGCACTGACGGACTTGAAGCGACGCACCAGTTGATCAAGCGTCAACAGATCGCCCAGCTGTACCAACCAATGCAGATGGTCGGGCATCAGTACCCAGGCCAGCGTTCTGGCGTCCCGGACCAGATCACCTTCATGCAAGCAGCTTGCAATGCTGCGTCCCAGCCAGAAGTCGGCGAAAACCGGAGTGCGCTCGTGAGTCACAAAACGCAGGTGGTACACATGCTGCGGTAGGGAGACCCGGCCTCGGCGCAATGCTTGAGAGCCAGGTTTTTGAGTCATGGCTTGTTCGCGGCTGAAGCCGCTCCCACAGAAATCCTCATTCCAGTGGGAGCGGCTTCAGCCGCGATCTTGTCAGCTCTTCTTCTTCGCCTGGTTCGCCACAGCCTCGGCAGCCTTTTTTGCAGCCTCGGGATCGCCGAGGTAGCGGAAGGTCTTCACCGTCAGGTCGTCGTTCAGCTCGAACAGCAGCGGAATGCCGGTGGGGATGTTCAGCTCGAGGATGTCCTTGGCCGAAACATTGTTGAGGTACTTGTACAGCGCGCGCAGCGAGTTGCCATGCGCGGTGACCAGCACGGTCTGGCCGGCCTTGAGCTGCGGCGCGATCGCGTCGTGCCAGTAGGGCAGCACGCGGTCCAGCGTGGTGGCCAGCGACTCGGTGCCGGGCAGCGCCTGGCGATCGAGCTTGGCGTAGCGCGGGTCGTTGGCCGGGTGGCCCGGATCCGTCAGCTCCATCGCCGGCGGCGGGATGTCATAGGAACGGCGCCAGACCTTGACCTGCTCCTCGCCGTGCTTGGCGGTGGTCTCGGCCTTGTCGAGGCCCTGCAACGCGCCGTAGTGTCGCTCGTTGAGGCGCCAGGTGTTGCTGACCGGAATCCACATCTGGTCCATCGCGTCCAGCGCGGTCCACAGCGTGCGGATCGCGCGCTTCAGCACCGAGGTGTGGGCGACGTCGAACTTCAGGCCTTCGGCCTGCATCAGTTCGCCGGCGGCCTTCGCTTCACGCGCACCCTGCTCGGTGATGTCGACGTCGACCCAGCCGGTGAAGCGATTGTCGAGGTTCCACTGGCTCTGGCCGTGGCGCAGGAGGACGAGTTTCTTGGTCATGGTGAGTCCTGGATGATTGCTGTGTTGCGTGTCAGACGAGGACCGGCGCGCCGGTCTTCTCCTGCACTTCTGCGGCAGTGACGCCGGGCGCGAGCTCGGCCAGCTTGAGGCCCTGCGGGGTGACGTCGAGCACGCAGAGCTCGGTGATGATGCGGTTGACCACGCCCAGGCCGGTCAGCGGCAGGCTGCACTGCTTGAGGATCTTGTGCTCGCCGCCCTTGGCGGTGTGCTCCATCAGCACGACCACGCGCTTGACGCCGGCGACCAGGTCCATCGCGCCGCCCATGCCCTTGACCATCTTGCCGGGGATCATCCAGTTGGCGATGTCGCCGCTGTCGGTGACCTGCATCGCTCCGAGGATCGACAGGTTGATGTGGCCGCCGCGGATCATGCCGAAGGAATCGGCGCTGCTGAAGAAGGCGCTGCCCGGCACCGTGGTGATGGTCTACTTGCCGGCGTTGATCAGGTCGGCATCGACCTCATCCTCGCGCGGGAACGGGCCGATGCCGAGCAGGCCGTTCTCGCTTTGCAGCCAGACGTCCATGCCCTCGGGAATGAAGTTCGCCACCAGCGTCGGCAGGCCGATGCCGAGGTTGACGTAGTAGCCGTCGCGCAGTTCGCCGGCGGCGCGCTGCGCCATTTCGTCGCGGTTCCAGGCCATTACGCCTTCCTCATGGTTTTCTGTTCGATGCGCTTTTCCGGCGCAGGGTTGTGCACCAGGCGCTGCACGAAGATGCCGGGCGTGTGGATGTTGTCCGGGTCCAGCGCGCCGACCTCGACGATCTCCTCGACCTCGGCCACGGTGATGCGGCCGGCGGTGGCGACCATCGGGTTGAAGTTGCGTGCGGTCTTGCGGAACACCAGGTTGCCGCTGCGGTCGGCCTTCCAGGCCTTGACCAGCGAG
>DATILC010000217.1:0-38575 GCA_035476855.1 Solimonas sp.
CGCGCGTCGCACCAGCTGGTCGACCACCGAGCCATGCAGCAGTTCGAACCAGCGGCTGCGCTGCGACTTGCCGGTGACGATGTGGGTGATGTTGTGTTCGCTCGCATAGGCCAGCAGGTCGCCGGCGAGATCGCTGCCGCCGGGGATCGACAGCGCATTGCCGTCGAGCCGCTCGGCCAGTCGCAGGTTCTCGGCGATCTGGTCGCGCTGTGCCTCGCCCAGCTGCAGGCTACGCGCATTCTCCAGGTACAACGCCGTCCATGGCGCGTCGAGGCGGTCCGCCAGGCGCTTGGCATGGCGCACCAGCACCTGAGAACCGGGTGACTCGTTGACGCAGACCAGCACACTGTCGCCGGCGGCCCAGACTTCCTGGATGCCGTGCGCGCGACGGTGATCCCGCAGCTGTTCGTCGACCTGCTCGGCGGTGCGGCGCAGCGCCAGCTCGCGCAGGGCGGTGAGGTTGCCGGTGTTGAAGTAGCCCTGCAGCGCCCGCTCGCCGGCCTCGCCGTGGTAGACCTTGCCCTCGCGCAGGCGCTCGATCAGCTCCGCCGGCGTGATGTCGATGACCTCGATCTCCTCGGCCAGTTCGAGGATCGCGTCCGGCACGGTCTCGCGCACGCGCACACGGGTGATGCTGGCAACGACGTCGTTGAGGCTTTCGAGGTGCTGGATGTTGAGTGTCGACCAGACATCGATGCCGGCCCCCAGCAGTTCCTCGACATCCATGTAGCGCTTCGGATGGCGGCTGCCCGGCGCATTGGTATGCGCCAGTTCATCCACCAGCACCAGCTTCGGCCGGCGCGCGAGGATGGCGTCGAGGTCCATTTCCTCCAGCTCGCGGCCCTGGTAGGGCACGCGGCGGCGCGGGACCAGCGGCAGGCCCTCCAGCAGGGCCATGGTCTCGCGGCGGCCGTGGGTCTCGACGATGCCGATCACCAGGTCGACGCCGTCGCGCTGCTTCTTGCGCGCGGACGACAGCATCTCCCAGGTCTTGCCCACACCCGGCGCGGCGCCGAGGAAGACCTTCAGCTTGCCGCGCTGCTCGCGCTGCACGCGTTCCAGCAGCGCCTCGGGCGATGGCCGCGCGGGCTCGGCGTCGGTGGGCCTGCTCATCCGCCGGGCAGCATTTCTGCCACGGAATGACACGGACAGACACGGAAAGACAGGACCAGCAAGCAGACGCAGTGCAGACAATGACCGCCTGCCGTCTTCTTCAATCCGTGTTTATCCGTGTTCATCCGTGGCCAGATGCTTTTTTGCCTTGTGGCCTCATTGTAGGGCGTCCAGCGCCAGATTCAGCTGCAGCACCTTGACCGCCGGATCGCCCAGGAAGCCAAGGCCGCGTCCCTGCGTGTGCTCTTGCAGCAGCAGCCGCACGCGGTCCTCCGGGATGCTGCGAGCGGCGGCGACGCGGGCGACCTGCCATTCGGCCGCGGCCGGGCTGATGTGCGGATCCAGGCCGCTGCCGGAGGCGGTGACCAGGTCGGCCGGCACCGGCTGGCCCGGATGGTCCTTCTGCACGCGCTCGATGTCGCCGGCGATACGCTCCATCAGCGCCTTCGAGGTGGGGCCGTAGTTGGAGCCGCTGGACGCCGCGGCGTCGTAGCCATCGGCGCCGGCTGCGGAAGGGCGGCCGTGGAAATACTGCGGCGACTTGAAGCCCTGGCCCAGCAGCGCCGAGCCGATGGTCTTGCCGTCGCGTTCGATCAGGCTGCCGCTGGCCTGCCCTGGCAGGACGGCGCCGGCGATGCCGGTGACCACCAGCGGGTAGATCACGCCAGTCAGCAGCGTGAACAGCAGGAACAGGACCAGTGCGGCGCGCAGGGGGTTCGCGGCGGACGGGCTTTCGTTGAGATTGACGATACGCATCGGGGAACTCCGGAAGACGAGGGGCTCAGGCCAGGCCTGCGGCGGCCACGAGCAGGTCGATCAGCTTGATGCCGACGAAGGGCGCGATCAGGCCGCCGAGGCCGTAGATCGCCAGGTTGCGACCCAGCAGACGGGCGGCCGGCGCGGGGCGGTAGGCCACGCCGCGCAGCGCCAGCGGGATCAGTGCCAGGATGATCAGGGCGTTGAAGATGATTGCCGACAGGATCGCCGATTGCGGCGAGGCCAGGCCCATGAGGTTCAGCGCGCCCAGCTGCGGATAGAAGGCGATGAACAGCGCCGGAATGATCGCGAAGTACTTGGCGACGTCGTTGGCGATGCTGAAAGTGGTCAGCGCGCCGCGCGTCATCAGCATCTGCTTGCCGATGCCGACGATCTCGATCAGCTTGGTCGGGTCGGAGTCGAGGTCGACCATGTTGCCGGCCTCGCGTGCCGCCGCCGTGCCGGTCTGCATCGCCACGCCGACGTCGGCCTGTGCCAGCGCCGGCGCATCGTTGGTGCCGTCGCCGCACATCGCCACCAGCTTGCCCTTGGCCTGCTCGGTGCGGATCAGCTCCAGCTTCTTCTCCGGCGTGGCCTGGGCGAGGAAGTCGTCGACGCCGGCCTCGGCGGCGATGGCCGCGGCGGTCATCGGGTTGTCGCCGGTGATCATCACCGTGCGGATGCCCATCGCGCGCAACTCGGCGAAGCGCTCGCGGATGCCGCCCTTGACGATGTCCTTCAGCTCGACCACGCCCAGCACGCGGCCATCGCGCGCCACCGCCAGTGGGGTGCCGCCGGCCTTGGCGATGCGCTCCGTGATTGCATCCAGCTCCGGTGGGATCGGGTGACCGCCGGCATGCGCCTTGAGGTAGTCCTTGACCGCTTCGACGGCACCTTTGCGTATCTCATGGCCGTCGACATCGACGCCGGACATGCGCGTCTGCGCGGTGAACGGCACGAAGCGCGCATGCAGCGGCGACATCTCGCGGCCGCGCAGCCCATGCTTCTGCTTGGCCAGGATGACGATGCTGCGGCCTTCGGGGGTTTCGTCGGAGAGGCTCGCCAGCTGGGCGGCATCGACCAGTTCGTTCTCGTAGACGCCGGGGACAGCATGGAAGGCGGTGGCCTGGCGGTTGCCCAGCGTGATGGTGCCGGTCTTGTCCAGCAGCAGGGTGTCGACGTCGCCTGCCGCCTCGACGGCGCGGCCGGACATGGCCAGCACGTTGAAGCGCACCAGGCGGTTCATGCCGGCGATGCCGATCGCCGACAGCAGCGCGCCGATGGTGGTCGGGATCAGCGTTACGAACAGCGCCGACAGCACAATCACCGATACCTTGCCGCCGGCATGGATCACGAAGCCGGGGATGGTCGCCACCACCAGCACGAAGATCAGGCTCATGCCGGCCAGCAGCACGTTCAGCGCGATCTCGTTCGGCGTCTTCTGGCGTGCCGCGCCCTCGACCAGGCCGATCATGCGGTCGAGAAAGCTGGAACCGGCCGCGGCGGTGATGCGGATCTCGATGCTGTCGGACAGCACGCGCGTGCCACCGGTGACGGCCGAGCGGTCGCCACCGGACTCGCGGATCACCGGTGCGGATTCGCCGGTGATCGCGGATTCGTCGACCGTCGCCACGCCGAGCACGACATCGCCGTCGCCGGGGATGGTCTCGCCGGCGCTGACGCGCACGCGGTCGCCGACGCGCAGTTCGCTGGCATGGACCTGTTCGACACGGCCGTCGCGCAGGCGGTTGGCGACGGTCTGCGTCCTGGTCTTGCGCAGCTCGGCGGCCTGGGCCTTGCCGCGGCCCTCGGCGATCGCCTCGGCGAAGTTGGCGAACAGCACCGTGAACCACAGCCAGGCGATGACCTGGCCGGAGAACAGCAGGTTGCCGGCGCCGATGAAGGCGTCGCGGACGAACAGCACCGTCGACAGCGCCGCGACCAGGGCGGTGATGAAGATCACCGGGTTGTGTGCCAGCTTGCCGGGCGCCAGCTTGCGCAAGGCGTCCTTGGTGGCCGGCAGCAGCAGCGCGCGGTCGAAGAGTGATCTGGATTTCTGGGTCATGGATTTGCCCCATGTGGAGGAAGTAGCCCGGGTGCAACCCGGGGCAAGGCTGGATCGGGCCGTCCCCGGGCTGCGGGGCTCTCGTGCAATCAATAGCTGCTGCCGTTGAGCATGGCGAAGTGTTCGGCAATCGGCCCCAGCGCCAGCGTCGGGAAGAAGGTCAGGCCGCCGACGATCAGCACGATGCCGACCAGCAGCGCGACGAACAGGCCGTTGTTGGTGGGGAAGGTGCCGGCCGAGGGTGCGACCGTGTTCTTCGCCGCCAGCGAGCCGGCGATGGCCAGCATCGGCACGATGATGGCGTAGCGGCCCAGCAGCATGGCGATGCCCAGCGTGGTGTCGTAGAACGGCGAGTTGGCGGTGAGGCCGGCGAAGGCACTGCCGTTGTTGGCGGCGGCCGAGGTGTAGGCGTAGAGGATTTCGCCGAAGCCGTGCGGTCCCTTGTCCTGCAGTCCGGCCAGACCAACATCCAGCACGCCGGCCAGCGAGCTGAAGCCGAGGATGCACAGCGGCGCGGCCAGGATCGCCAGCACGGTGAGTTTCACCTCGCGCGCCTCGATCTTCTTGCCCAGGTACTCCGGCGTGCGGCCGACCATCAGGCCGGCGATGAACACCGCCATGATCACGAACAGCAGCATGCCGTAGAGACCGGCGCCGACGCCGCCGATGACGACTTCGCCCAACT
The DNA here is from genome assembly GCA_035476855.1 of Solimonas sp. Taxonomy (GTDB): domain Bacteria; phylum Pseudomonadota; class Gammaproteobacteria; order Nevskiales; family Nevskiaceae; genus Solimonas_A. The sequence continues at coordinate 4,620 of DATILC010000217.1, forward strand.
GCATATTGATCATCGGGATCATGCCCGCCAGCGGCATCAGGCTGTCGTGCATGACGTTGACCGCGCCGCAGGAGGCCGCCGTGGTGATCACCGCGAACAGCATCGAAGCGGCCGTGCCGAAGCGCGTTTCCATGCCTTCGAGGTTGGCGCCGACACCGGCGGCCTGCAGCAGCGGGTTGGTCGCGGTTTGCGCCCAGTAGGCCGCGCCCACGCCCATCAGGAACAGTACGCCCATCGCGCCGAAGATCGCCCAGCCCTGCTTCTGGTCACCGACCATGCGGCCGAAGACATTGGTCAGCGCGGCGCCGATGGCGAAGATCGAGATCATCTGCACGAAGTTGCTCAGCGCCGTCGGGTTCTCGAAGGGATGCGCCGAGTTGGCGTTGAGGAAGCCGCCGCCATTGGTGCCGAGCATCTTGATCGCTTCCTGCGAGGCGATCGGGCCCTGCGCGATCAGCTGCCTGGCGCCCTCCAGCGTCGTCGCCTCGGTGTAGGACAGGAAGTTCTGCGGCACGCCCTGCCAGACCAGGAACAGCGCGTAGGGCAGGCAGATCGGCAGGAGGATGTAGAGCGTGACGCGGGTGAGGTCCGCCCAGAAGTTGCCGAGCGCCTGGGCCTGGCGCCGCGCGAAGCCGCGCGACAGTGCGACCGCCAGTGCGATGCCGGTGGCGGCGGACAGGAAATTCTGCACCGCCAGCCCGACCATCTGGCTGAAGTAGGACATCGTCGCCTCACCACCATAGGACTGCCAGTTGGTGTTGGTGACGAAGCTGATCGCGGTGTTGAAGGCCAGGTGCGGCGACAGTGCCGGCAGTTCCTGCGGGTTCAGCGGCAGCCACTGCTGTGTGCGCAGCATGGCGTAGAGCGTGACGAAGCCGACGAAGTTGAACAGCAGCATCGCGATGGCGTAGCTGCTCCAGGCTTGCTCCTGCTGCGGATCGACGCCGGCAAGCCGGTAGAAACCGCGCTCGACCGGCCCCAGCACCGGCGACAGCCAGGTCCGTTCGCCCTGGACCACGCGATGGATGAATCCGCCCAGCGGGCGGACGAGAAGGACGATGAGGCCGCAGTAGACGAGAATCTGCAGCCAGCCATTGGCAGTCATGGCAAAAACTCCGGATTGTTCTTGTTCAGAAGCGTTCCGCGCGGATCAGCGCGTAGACGAGGTAGATGAGGGTGCCGAGGGCCACGCCCCCGCCCAGCAGGTAGTCGAAACCCATGTCAGAGTTTCCCGGAGGCCTTGACGTAGAGAACCAGCAGCGCGAAGCCCATCGCGCCCAGCCCCAGGAACAGCAAATCACCCATGACAGCTCTCCGGTGCGCCCCGGCGGCGCCCCGGCATTAGGCGGCAGCGGGGGATAGGGGTTCGAGACGGAAAAGCCGGTCCGGAGATAAAGAAAAGATAAATGCCGGCCTTGGCCGGCCGGGCCGCGAATGGCCCGATCGACCAAGCAGGATGACCCGCGCGGTTCTCACGTCGTGGGTGCTTGCTCCTGCAAAGTGCCGGCATAAGAGGCCGGCCCGGGCAGCCGCGGCGGCCATCGGCATCGACTGAGGAGAACGGCATGGACAAGCGGATGCGGCACTGGCCGCGTGCGGCGGTATTCGGCCTGGCGGCCCTGCTCGCGGCCTGCAGTGGTGGCGGTGGCGACGGCAACACAGCCCCGGGGATCGACTTCGCGAAGATGCTGTACCCACCGACGCCGCTGGAGGATCACTTCTTCGACCAGCCCGATCCGATGCCGAAGCTCGCGCCGGGCACCATCATCAAGTCGCGTCCGGTGCAGTACGCGCCGCTGGGCATTCCGATGCCGAACCAGGCCTGGCAGCTGCAGTACATGAGCACCGGCCTGCAGGGCCAGCCGGTGGCGGCGATCGCCACCGTGGTCAAGCCGCTGCTGCCGGCGCTGACCCTGAACAAGCCGTTGCTGTCGTTCCAGTTCGCGATCAACAGCGCGGGCCTCAAGTGCGCGCCCTCGCAGCAGGTCACCGGCAGCTACGCCAACAGCAACTCGCAGCTGGAAGCGCTGAACTACATCCCGCAGGTGCTGGCCCTGGGCTGGACCCTGGTCTTCCCGGATCACCTTGGGCCGACCTCCTCGGTCGCGATCGGCCGCATCGCCGGGCCGATCGTGCTCGACGGCATTCGCGCGGCGAAGAGCTTCGACGAGCTGGGCCTGACCGCGGATTCCCCGGTCGGCCTGATGGGTTACTCCGGTGGCGGCGTCGCCACCGCCTGGGCCGCCGGCATGCAGCCGCAGTACGCACCGGAGCTGGAACTCAAGGGCGTCGCGATCGGTGGCATCCCCGCCAACCTCGAAGTCACGGCGCGTGCCTTCGACGGCGATCCGTTGTTCTTCCCGGTGATGTACGGCGCGGTGCTGAGCATCAACCGCGTGTTCCCGCAGCTGGTCCCGCCGGGCCTGCTGAGCGACGAGGGCAAGGCCCTGGCCGAGTCGGTCAAGGACGGCTGCCTGGGCAACACCACCGACGGTGCGGCCGGCCCCAAGGGACAGATGTCCGACTACACCACGGTCGAGGATATCTACGCCACGCCGGGCGCACGCGACGTGCTGCCGAAGATCTCGCTGCCGCAGCCCGACATCGCGCCGACCGCGGACATCTATTTCTATCACCAGGCTGCCGACCAGTTGGCACCGTTCGCGGAGATGCAGGAGGTCGCCGACGACTGGTGCGCCAAGGGAGCGCCGGTGCACGTGTTCAAGGACTTCACCGGCGAGCACCTCGTCGGCGCCGTGACTTCGGCGCCGAGCCAGCTGCTCTACCTGGAAAGCCGCTTCTCGGGTGCGGCGACGCTGCTGCTGCCGGGCACGCAAAGCTGCAACTGATCACACAAAACAGGGGAGAAGAGAGATGAGCAAAATCCATTCATGGCTGGCGGGCCTGGGCCTGGTACTTGGGCTGCTGTCCAGCGGGCAGACCTTCGCCAGTTGCGATCTGGCGCCCACCGGCGGCACCGAGACGCGCAACATCGGCGACCGCAGCTACACCATCAACGTGCCGGCCGGACTCGGCGGGCAGGTGCCCCTGCTGCTGTCGCTGCACGGCGCCTGGGGCAGCAGCAGCGTGCACGAGGCCAGTGCCGGCTGGACGCCGTTCGCCGCGCAGAAGAAGTTCATCGTGGCCTACCCGCAGGGTGCGGCCAGCGGCTACTGGGACCTGTCCGAGGGCTCGCCCGAGGTCGCTTATCTGCGCGAGGTTGTCGCCGATATCTCCAGCCGCTACTGCATCGATCCGGGTCGCATCTATGTCGACGGCCATTCGCGCGGCTCGGTGATGTCACAGCGCGCCGCCTGCGATGCCGGCGACCTGTTCGCCGCCGCGACCGGCTATGCCGGCCCGTCGCCAGCCTATGAAGGCCACGCCTGCCATCCCTCGCGGCCGATCGCGGTCGGCATCTTCGGCGGCGACCTTGATCCGATCATGTTGTCGAACTACGACGAGGACAGCCGCGACTTCTGGCTGGCGAACGCTGGTTGCAACACCACGCCCCACAGCTCCGTGGACTTGTACGGTCGGCAGGAACGCTACACCGGCTGTTCGGCGGGTATGGAGATCTGGTTCCGCGTGCTGAGCGCGCAATCGCATGAATGGCCGCTGGGGCCGCGCGGCAGCGACCTGCGCAATCGCATGTGGACCTTCCTGATGCTGCATCGGCATCCCGGTGCGGCGGCCCCTGGTGCCAGCCAGCCCGGGGTGGACTGCACGGTCTACAACCCGCTGACCTGGGTGGCCTGCTCCGCCGGCAACTGAGTCGCGGGCGTCGCCGCGGGTGCTTCAGGCACCCGCGGCGAGCGAGGCCATGTCGATGACGAAGCGGTAGCGCACGTCGGCGCGCTCCATGCGCTCGAAGGCCTCGTTGATCTGCTCCATGCGGATCATTTCGCAGTCCGGCAGGATGTTCTTGCGTGCGCAGAAATCGAGCAGTGCCTGGGTCTCGGCGATGCCGCCGATGTACGAGCCGGCGACGCTGCGGCGGCCGGTCACCATCGGCAGGCTGCTGGTCGCCTCCATCGGGCCGAGCTGGCCGACGATGACCAGGGTGCCGTCGATGTCGAGCAGCGGCAGGTAGGGATTGAGATCGTGCTTGGCCGGCACGGTGTCGATGATCAGGTCGAAGCTCGCGCGGGCTTTCTTCATCGCCGCGGGGTCACTGGAAACCAGCAGGCGGTCTGCACCGAGGGCCAGCGCATCGGCCTGCTTGTCCTGCGTGCGGCTCATCACCGTGACCTCGGCGCCGAGACCCGCGGCGAGCTTCACCGCCATGTGGCCGAGGCCACCGAGCCCCAGCACGCCGACCCGGCTACCCGGGCCGACATTCCAGTGGCGCAGCGGTGACCAGGTGGTGATGCCGGCGCAAAGCAGCGGCGCCGCGCGGGCAAGATCCAGGCCCTGCGGCACGCGCAGCACGAATTCCTCGCGCGTCACCAGGTGCCGCGAGTAGCCGCCGAAGGTGGTCTCGCCGCCGATGCGGTCGCGGCCGTTGTAGGTGCCGGTGGCGCCGCCGCGGCAGAACTGCTCCTCGCCCTTGCGGCACTGGTCGCAGGTCTGGCAGCTGTCGACCAGGCAGCCTACCGCCACCGCATCGCCGGCCTTGTAGCGCTTGACCGCGCTGCCAACCTCGGTGACGCGGCCGACGATCTCGTGGCCGGGCACCATCGGATACTGGCTCCAGCCCCAGTCGTTGCGGGCCTGGTGCAGGTCGGAGTGGCAGACGCCGCAGTAGAGGATTTCCATCGCCACGTCGTTGGGCCGCAGCGCACGGCGCTCGAAGGAAAAGGGCGCAAGGGGCGTGGTGGCGGACTGGGCCGCGTATCCGATGGTCTTCATGGCGGTCTGGCGTCGAGGGATCAGTGGCAAGGACAGGGCCCGAGCTTAAGGGATTTGCCCCTAGGGCCTGTTAACGCTACCGCAATCGCTGCGACGGAGATCGCCTGGGCGCAGGGCTATGCCCCGAGGCGCGCCGTGTACTCGAAGTACATCAGCGATTCGGGGCGCCGCCCTGCGCCCAGGCGATCCCGCCCTCCGGGTGCCCCCGTATTTGTGGCCATGCTGTGTTACTCGTCGGTTACTTGGAACCACCAAGCGTCTTCCTCGCGCCTTGCCTGGCCGCAAATACGGGGGCATCGCAGCGACTGCGGTAGCGTTAACAGGCCCTAGTCTGGCCCCCAAACAGGCGGGTGCGGCGATCGATTCCCCGGAGTAACCTGCCCCGCAGGCAAAGCCGTGTCGGAGGATGCGGCAGCCTTGGTCCAGCCGGGGGGCAGACCCATGCTTACCACCTCGCAAACTGCCGGGCTTGCCCCGGACCGCGAACAGCAGCTTGCGCAATGGGCCCGGCGTGGCCGCATCCTGCTCTGGGGCCTGATCGGCACCGTGCTGATGAGCGGCGTGCTCGGCCGTTACCTCGCGCCTGCGGACCTGTATGCCAAGCTCGCCACATTCTTCGGCGGCGAATACCTCGGCCAGGAAGCGGTGCTCGCGAGCCGTCCCTGGATCGACATGTCGCATCGCCTGCTGGGGCTGGGCCTGCTGGTGCTCGGCATGTTCCAGTTCGACGCCGCCCTGCGGCGGTCCCGTCCCCGGATTCACCGCTGGAGCGGCCGTGCCTTCCTGGTCCTGGCCCTGCTGGTGGGCGGCGGCGGCCTGTACATGGGCCTGGCCTACCCGTTCTCCGGCATGGCGGAGGCCGTCTTCGTGCTGATGGTCTCGGTGCTGCTGCTGTGGTTCGCCGGTATGGCCTGGCATGAAGTCCGCCAGCGTCACTTCGTACAGCACCGGGAGTGGATGATCCGTACCCTCGGCCTGCTGTTCTTCATCGCCATCCAGCGCATCTACTATTCGACCACGGTGTGGTTCACGGACCTGCCGAACCGCAGCGGCTTCGTGGTGGCTGCCTGGCTGGCGGTTGCAAGTGTGCTGATCGCGGCAGAACTCTGGATTCGCCTGACCCGTCCCCCTCCCTGCGGAGAACTGCATGAACGCTGCTGCAAGCAACAGCCGCTGGCCCGAAGCGGTCTACCTCGTCCTCGCCGTGATCGGCCTGGTCGGCACCAACGCACAGCTGCCGGCCTACCTGCCGGAAGGCTTCGTCGCCGGCACGCTGCATTTCTGGAAGGACGCGCTGGTGATGCCGGCCGGCGTGTTCCTGGTGGTGGACATCTTCGTGCTCGGCACCGCGGTGTTCGTCTGGATGTTCGGCGAATGTCGCAGGCTCGGCATCGCGCCGTGGATGGCCTGGGTCTACCTGCTGGGCAGCCTGCTGATCGGCATCAGCGTCTTCGTGCCGCTGTTCATGGCGCACCGCCAGCGGCGCCTGCGCGCGCTGCATCCGGAACAGCAGGTCGATGCCGCGGGCAGCGATTTCATCGGCATCGCGCTGGCCTTGGCGCTGGTGGCTGCGGCCTTTGTCTACAGCCTGACTCACATGCCGCAGTAGTCCCGCCGGCGCGCGCTGCTTTGGTCGACCGGACGGCCGTGGTCAGACGCTGTCCTGCACAGCTTGCAGCGTCTGCAGCTCCGAGGCCTGTGGCTTGCGCCGCCGCACGTACAGCGTCTTGTGCACGCGGGCGACCAGTTCGCCGTCGGCATCGCGGATCTCGACCCTGCGCTGTGGCTCGTACTTGCCCCCGCCGGCGGTGCGCTGGCGGATCTCGTCGATCTCTGCCGCGTCCCACTCGAACACCGCGGTCACCGCGCCGCGGCCGGGCTTGATGAAGTCGATGCTCGCCGCCTTGTCCCAGACCAGGTAGTCCGGTCCCAGTTGCGGCACCAGCATCAGCACGTAGAACGGATCACACATGGCGTAGAGGCTGCCGCCGAAGTGCGTGCCGAAGGGTGATCCGCCGCGCTTTGGCGATGACTCAATGTCATCGCCTGCGGCGGATCACGGGCGGCCATGGATGGCCGCACCGGGGATAAATCGAGAGATGAGGTCGCGCCATGGATGGCGTCCCCAACCCCATCTCCCGGCGGGAGATGGGGCAGGGCTCGTATGCTTCAGCGAGTCGCCGCAGCGGCCGTCACCGTGGCATCCGGCTCGACCGGATGGATGTAGACCTCGGCGATCTGTTCCGGGTGCGCGTCGGAGCGGACCACCACCACATCGGCATCCTGCGGCTGGCGGCTGGCGGAGACGTTGAGGACGCTGACCCGCGCCACCCCGCTGACTTCCTGCAGCTTCAGGTCGCCATAGGCCTGGTGGGCATTGAGCAGTTCGTCGACACGCTCGTCGGCGCTGCGCTCGGCCAGCGCGGCCTCGCTGAAGTGGCGGCGTACCCAGGCGGTCAGCGGACCGCGTTCGGCACGGTTGAAGGCCTGGATGAAGGCCTGGCCGCCGGCGTCCGGCAGGGTGGCGGCGGTCTCGGCGGCGGCGGGCTGGGCCAGCGCGGCGGCGAGGGCGATGCTGGCGATGCGGAGGGTGGTCTGGAAGTTCATGGCGGTTCCCCGGTTGGCTGTTGCTCTTTCGAGCGTGAACCCAGCCTATTCCCCTGCCGCCCCGGCAATAAGTGGGGTCTACGGAACTTTATTCGTGACGCAGTGGAATGAATGTGGCACGCCGAGGCGGGGTGCCCTAGCGCACGCCGTCCAGCCCCATCGCGATCAGCCCGGCCTTCGCGGCATCCGCGCGGCCGATCCGATCGAGTTCCTGCCGCAGCGCCCCGGCCATCGGCTCCGGACAGAGTTCCAGCAATTCCAGGCGCGCCAGCCAGTCCATCGGGAACTCCTGCAGCGCGGCGTGGATCGCAGCTGCCCCGGCGGGATCGCCGCCGCCGCGCAGGCGTAGCGCACGCACCGCGGCGTAGAGCGCATCCAGCCGCCGCTCCGGTTCGCTGAGCCCGGCCTGCGGTGTGGTCTGTACCTCGCGTGATTCCGCGACGGCGAAAGCCTCGCGATCCGCAGGGCCGCCCCAGACCGAAGGGATCGATTCGCCGACCGCCATGTCGTAGAGGCCCCACTGCGGCTCGAACAAGTGCTCGCCTTCGAGCCCGGTGACGCGGCAGCCGCTGAACGTCAGGATCAGGTTGTGGCCGGCCTCGCGCCGCAGACCGTCCAGTCGGCCTTCGACGACGATGCCGGACAGGAACTCCAGGCGGACCTTCTCGCCGATGGCGATGTCCTGCTGCTTGAGCTCATCCACCGAGTACTGCGACAGGCAGCGCGTCATGCCGATGATCCGCCCGACCGGCGAGCCGAAGCCCTCGGCATGCGTCTCCGCACCGTGGCCGGCGAGCTGCCGTCCGTTCCAGGCCAGTTGCGTCGGGCCGCGGGTACCGAGGTAGATGAGATTGCCGACGGCATCGACCTGCATGCGGTCGAACACGCCGCTGACCGTCAGGCCCGAGTTGTACTGCGCGGTGCAGACCCTGCGGCTATCGATCGCGGTGCGCAGCGAAGCCGCACCGCCGCGGCGGAAGCACATGCCCTCGGCCAGCACCTCCAGCACCTGCTTGAGATGCTGGCAGTTGCGCGCGACGAACAGCTGCGGTTGCGGCCGGGTGATGTCGAAGCCGGTCCGGATCGCCTCGATCGTCAGCGGCAGCTTGCGCACCTGGTCGTCGTCCTGGCAGCTGAGGCTCTCGCCCAGCGAGGACAGCAGGCCGGCGCCGTAGAGCTTGTAGTCGTCGACCGTGCCGACCAGGCCGTATTCGATGGTCCACCACTGCAGGCGCGACAGCAGCGCCGCCTCCGAGGACTGGTCGTTGGCCGCCATCGCCGCATCGAGTTGTGCCTGCGCCTGCGCCAGTTCCGCCGGCGTGCTGCCGCGGGCTTCCTTGAGCGAGGACAGCCGGCGCACCGCGAGATACACCTGGTGATCGGCCTCGGTCGAGATCGCCTTCATGCTGATCTCGCCGAAGCGCTGCAGGTACTCGGCGTAGTCGACATCGGCGATGAAGGGCGCGTGGCCGGCGGACTCGTGCACGATGTCCGGTGTCGGCGTGTAGAGGATGTGCTCGATGCTGCGCATGTCCATCGCGATCACCAGGATGCGGCGCATCTGGAACTCGGAGAAGACCGTCGCCGGGATGTAGCCGTCGACCACCAGCGCCGACCAGCCCAGCCGCGCCAGGCAGCGGTTCATCTCCTCCATCGAGGGAATCTGTTCCAGGCCGATGCCGGTTTTCGTCAGTCCCTCGAAGTAGACCGGGTGCGCCGCCTTCGACAGCACGCGCTGCAGCTGGTGCATCACGAAGCGCCACACCGCCTGGTCCTGCGCGCTGTAGCGGCTGTAATCCTGCACCCTGACGTAGGGCCGCAGGTGCTTCGGCAGGCCGGCGATGATCTCGGCCTGCGTGCTCATGAGGGGCCTGCGCTCAACTGCGCCGGATGGGTGCGGGCGAAGGCGTCGAGGCCCATGCAGTGCTGCTCGATGCGACGCAGCGTCGGATAGGGCTCCAGGTCCAGCTCGACACGCGTGGCGTTGAGCATCTGCGGGATCAGGCAGATGTCGGCCAGCGTCGGCTGGTCGCCGTAACAGCAGGCGCCGCTGCGCGGCGAGGCGGACAGCTCGGTCTCCAGTGCCGCAAAGCCCTGCGCGATCCAGTGCCTTGCCCAGTTGCTGCGCTGCGCCTCGCTGAAACCCGCAGCGCCGAGATGCTGGATCACGCGCAGGTTGTTCAGCGGATGGATCTCGCAGGCCACTGCCAGCGCCAGCTGCCGCACCCAGGCGCGGTCGGCGGCCTTGCCGCGCGGCAGCAGCGGCGGCTCCGGGTGCAGCTCGTCGAGGTACTCGATGATCGCCATCGACTGTGCGATGCGCGCCTCGCCGTCCTCCAGCAGCGGCACCAGCTGCGCCGGATTGCGGCGTGCGTAGCCCGCGCTGCGCTGGTCGCCGCGCAGCAGGTCGACGATGGCGCTGTCGTACTCCAGGCCCTTGAGCGCCAGTGCGATGCGCACGCGGTACGAGGCCGAGCTGCGCAGGTGCTGGTAGAGCTTCATGCGAATAACCCCATTTCGCCACGGAATGACACGGACAACCACGGAAAGATCAGAAGCTTCCCCATGGCTGTAGTCGCACCATCCTGGCGGCGCCCGCGCACCCGATGAGCCCGCGAATATTCCGTGTCATTCCGTGTAAATCCGTGGCCAACTGCTTTTTCCGGGTTCATGCCGGGGCACCCTTCAGCGCACGGACGCGCTGGTCGATCGCGCCGAAGATCGAGCGGCCCTGTTCATCGAGCATCTCGATGCGGATGCGATCGCCGTCCTGCATGAAGCCCGTGTGCGGTTGACCGTCGCGGATGGTCTCGATCATGCGCAGCTCGGCAATGCAGGAATAGCCACGCCCGCCCTCGGCGATGGCCGACCCATGGGCCGTGCCCTGCTTGTTCGACACCGTGCCGGAACCGATGATCGAGCCGGCCTCCAGGCGTCGCGTCTTCGCCGCATGCGCGACCAGTTGGCCGAAGTGGAAGGTCATGTCCTCGCCGGCCTCCGGCCGGCCGAAGGCTTCGCCGTTGAGCGTGCTCAGCAGCGGCCTGTGTACGCTGCCGCCACGCCACAGCGGGCCCAGCTCGTCCGGCGTGACCGCGACCGGCGAGAACGCCGAGGCCGGCTTGGACTGGAAGAAGCCGAAGCCCTTGGCCAGTTCAGCGGGGACCAGCTGGCGCAGTGAGACGTCGTTGACCAGCATCAGCAGGCGCAGCTGCGCCAGAGCGTCCTCGGCGCCTATGCCCATGGCCACGTCGCCGGTGACGACCGCGATCTCGGCCTCGAAGTCGATACCCCAGCGCGGGTCGGCGACGATGTCCGCGGTCGGGTCGAGGAACCGGTCGGAGCCGCCCTGGTAGATCAGCGGGTCCTGCCAGAAGCTCTCCGGCATCTCCGCGCCGCGCGCGCGGCGCACCAGTTCCACATGGTTGACGTAGGCGCTGCCGTCGGCCCACTGGTAGGCGCGTGGCAGCGGCGAGGCGCAGGCCGTGGGGTCGAAGGCGAAGCTGTCGGAAGCCTCGCCGCGGTTGAGCTGCGCGTACAACGGCTGCAGCTGCGGCGCCAGCGTCTCCCAGTCGTCGAGCAGCCGCTGCAAGGTCGGTGCGATCGAGCTCACGCGCAGCGCGCGGCCGAGATCACGCGATACCAGCAAAAGGATGCCGTCGCGTCCGCCGCGCAGGCTGGCGAATTTCATCGCGGCTTCTCCGTCCTCTCATGCAGCCAGGCCGCGTGTCGCGGCGCCCGTTTCGTGCGGCTCCATTCCTCCAGCATCGCCGGCGCCACCGCGTGCAGCTGCGCCATGTCGGCCTCGCTGCAGGTATTGGTGGTCAGCTCGATGCGATGGCCGTTGGGATCGAAGAAGTAGATCGAGCGGAAGATGCCGTGGTCGGTGGGGCCGACGACATCCAGGCCCTCCTGCCGCAGCCGGCGCTCGGCGTCCTCCAGTTCTGCCAGCGAACCCAGCTCGAAGGCGATGTGCTGCACCCATTCCGGCGTGTTCGGGTCGCGGCCCATGTCCGGCGCATTCGGCAGCTCGAAGAAGGCCAGCACATTGCCCATGCCGGCATCGAGGAACACGTGCATGTAGGGATCGGGCGCGCCAGTGGACGGCACATGGTCCTCGGCGATGGCGAGCACGAAGTCCATGCCGAGCAGGCGCTGGTAGAACTCCACGGTCTGCTTGGCATCGCGACAGCGGTAGGCAACGTGGTGGATGCGCCGGATCTTCATGGCCGCGCTCCCACCGGGTCCAGCACGCCGCGCTGGATCTGGTCGCGCTCGATCGATTCGAACAGCGCCTTGAAGTTGCCCTCGCCGAAGCCGGTGTCGCGCTTGCGCTGGATGAACTCGAAGAAGATCGGGCCGACCATCGGCGCGGAGAAGATCTGCAGCAGCAGCCGCGGCTCGCCGCCCTCGGTGGAGCCGTCGAGCAGGATGCCGCGCTGCTGCAATGTGCCCACCGGCTCGCCGTGGCCGGGCAGGCGCTCGGCGAGCATGTCGTAGTAGGTCGCCGGCGGCGGGGTCATGAAGTGCAGGCCGCGCGCCTTGAGCCGGTCCCAGGCCGCGGGCAGGTCGTCGCAGGCGAAGGCGATGTGCTGGATGCCCTCGCCGTTGTAGGCCATCAGGAATTCCTCGATCTGGCCCTTGCCGCCGTGCGCCTCCTCGTTCAGCGGAATGCGGATGCGGCCGTCGGGCGCAGCCAGCGCGCGCGAGGTCAGGCCGGTGTGCTCGCCGCGGATGTCGAAGTAGCGGATCTCGCGGAAGTTGAACAGGCGCTCGTAGTAGCGCGTCCAGTAGTCCATGCGGCCGCGGTAGACGTTGTGGGTGAGGTGATCGATCTCGGAGAAGCCGCAGCCTTGCGGGCGGCGCTCGGCACCGTCGATGAAGTGGAAGTCGATGTCGTAGATCGAGCTGCCGTCCTCGTAGCGGTCGATGAGATAGAGGATGGCGCCACCGATGCCGCGGATCGCCGGCAGCTTCAGCTCCATCGGCCCGGCCGAAAGATCAACCGGCTGCGCGCCGAGTTCCAGCGCACGTGTATAGGCTTTGTGCGAGTCCCTGACGCGGAAGGCCATGCCGCAGGCGGAGGGTCCGTGCTCCTCGGCGTAATAGGCCGCCGGCGAACGCGCCTCGTAGTTGGCGATGAAGTTGATGCTGCCCTGCCGCCACAGCTCGACGTCCTTCGAGCGGTGCCGCGCCACGCGGCTGAAGCCCAGCGTCTCGAACACCGGTTCGAGCAGGCCGCGCTCGCGCGCCGCGAACTCGACGAACTCGAATCCGTCCAGGCCCATGGGATTGTCGAACAGATCGGACATGGCGACCCTCCGGAATCTCTATACCGGGGAATGGTAGCGCTGGAAGGGCGGAATTATCCTTCCATTTCATGCCGTTGATCGGGGCTGCCGGATGCTTCGGCCGTTGCGCCATGAATCCATGGGCGAAAACCGCCGTCGCTCAGCCGGCTGTGGGAGCGGCTTTAGCCGCGAACGCCGGTTGTCATGATCGCCGGCCCATCGCGGCTGAAGCCGCTCCCACGAGGGAGCGCGCGTAGCCCGGGTGAAACTCGGGGCGACCCCCGCGGCGGACAGCGCTCCCCGGATTGCATCCGGGCGACGCCGGCTGTGGGAGCGGCTTTAGCCGCGAACGCCGATTGCCGTGATCGCCGGCCCATCGCGGCTGAAGCCGCTCCCGCGAGGGAGCAGCGGGCTCAGGCCGTCAGATACCCGCGCAGCAGCGGCGCCAGCGCCACCTGCGCCTTGAGCCGCACCAGCGTCCAGTAATGCCCGCCAACCATGCGGTCGAGGTACGCGGTCTTCACCGCCGGCTGGAACTGGTCCATGCGCTTGAGCACTTCCGGGCCCTTGGCGGCGGCGGCCTTGTGCATCGTCGAGGTGGCGAAGTCGAACACCGCGTCGGAGATGAACGGACGCATGACGATGCGGCGCCATTCGGCGTAGAACGCGCCTTCCACCGGCGCCGAGCCCGGCACGCGCGCGCCGAGGCGGATCAGGCCGATGTCGACGCCGGCCCAGTTCTCGGCCAGCGCGGCCTTCACCGTGTCGCGGTAGGCGGTGATGCTGTCCGGATCGAGGCGCTTGATGCAGCCGAAGTCGTAGACCACCAGCGTGCCGTCGCGGCGGTAGGCGAAGTTGCCGGGGTTGGGATCGGCGTGCACTGCCTGCAGGCCGAACAGCGAGCGGCACATGAAGTGGAACAGGCGGATCGCCAGGTCGTTGCGCAGCTCCTGCGGGTAGTCGGCGTTGACCGTGTCCAGCGAGTCGCCCGGCTCCAGCAGCATCGTCAGCACCTGCGTCGTGCAGAACTCCGGCACGATGCCGGGCACCACGATCTGCGCGTCGTCGGCGTAGTAGTCGCGGAACAGCTGCATGTTCTGCGCCTCCTGCACGTAGTCGAGTTCCTCGTGCAGGCGCGCGCGAATCTCCTCGAACAGTTCGTCGAGCACCACCTTGTCGACCTTCACCAGCCGCGCCGCGCGCAGCGCCAGCTTGAGCTGCTTGAGGTCGCTGTCGCAGGAGGCGGCGACGCCCGGGTACTGCACCTTGACCACCACCTCGCGGCCGTCGTGCAGCACGCCGCGGTGCACCTGGCCGATCGAGGCGGCGGCATAGGGCTTGTGGTCCAGCTCGCGAAACAGTTCGGTCACCGGCTTGCCCAGCTCGCGTTCGATCTGCTTGCGGATCACCGCATAGGGCATCGGCGGCGCTTCCTTCTGCAGCTTCTTCAGCGGCTCGGCGATTTCCGCCGGCAGGAAGTCCGCCGCCTGTGAGGCCAGCTGGCCCAGCTTCATCACCGCGCCCTTCAGCTCGCCGAGGGTCTGCGCCAGATGGGCGCCGGCCTTGGCATCCAGCGCGCCGCGCGCCAGTTCGCGCTCCTCGGCGGTGCGGAAGCTGTTGGCGATCGCATGGCCGGCGTAGCGCGTCGCCAGCGTCGCGGTCATGCCGGCCAGCTTGAGGAAGCGCTTGGCGCCGGCGGCGGGCTTGCCGGATTTCTTGTCGTCGTCGCTCATGAATCCATGCTCGGGGGAAGGGCGGATCGGGTCCGCTGCAGGCTGTGGACGGTACGCGCAGCAGCTCTGTGCCGTCCACTGGCCCGAAATCACAGGCCGCCTGGCTTGTTCGCCTCTCACGCCGCTGCCGCCCCTGGCCGGACACTGCCGGTGGCGAAACAATGACGACGCCGTGCGGAGGAAGTGGTATGCAGGCAGTAATGAAGGCGCGTCTGACCGTCCTGGCCCTGCTGTCCCTGCTGGCTGCCTGCAGCGGCAACTACGGCGGCGGCGCGGCCGGGAGCGGCAATGGCAGCAACGACGGTGTCGGCAGCCAGGCGCGCAGCATGGAGGAATTCTTCGGCCAGAGCGTGCAGCCGCAGATGGATTTCTGCCGGACCTGCCATGTGCCGGGCAGCATCGCCGATGTCGAGAACGGCCACGACTTCATGCTGTCGGCCAACCGTACGCAAGACCTCGCCAATCTCAAGGCCAGCTGGGAACGGCTGGGCAGGAACAACCCGACCTCGCGCCTGCTGCTGATGTCCTCCGGACAGGAGACGCCGCATGCCGGCGGTGCGCCCTGGCCGCAGGGCAGCGCGGCCTACCGGAACGTGGATATCGTCCTGAAGTGTTTCGCCGATCCGGCCGGTTGCCTCGCGCGGATCGCGGGCGGTGCTGGCGGCACAGGGCCTCTGTTGCCGCTGCTCGGCAGCTCCCATGCCGGCCATGCCTGGTTCGAGTTCTGCGAGGGCCAACCGGACGACGCGCCGCTGCCGGCCGATCCGCGCACGCTGATCCAGCCCGGCGTCAACGCCGGCAAGGCGGTGCACTTCAATTTCCACTGGAAGAGCTGCACCCAGGCCGACGGCCCGGCGTATCCGGTGAACTGCGGCGAACTGCGCCAGCGCCAGGCGCATGGCGCGACGATGATGCGGGGCAATGGCGCGATCGGCCAGAACACCTTCTTCGCCGGCGATCACCCGGAGGGCCTGTGGCAGCTGCCGGCGGCCAAATACAACACGCTGTGGCAGGGCTGGGGGCTGGACTCGCGGCCTGCCAACTTCGACCAGCTGGTCGCCGAGCGCTATGGCCTGGGCATGGGCACGGAGCGCAATCCCTATCCGCGGCCGGGCGAAGACCCCCAGGCCAGCAATGGCGGCTCCGGCCAGCTGCCGACCGCGATGACGCAGGTCCGTGGTGCCAACGGCGAGTGGACCGGCAGGCTCGGCTTCAAATGCCATGTCTGCCATTCCGACCAGATCGATGCGCCCGGCGTCGGCGTGATCTACGGCAGCGGCAACGGCACCTCCGACTTCGACCTGTTCCTCGACGAGGTCATCGCGCAGGTCGACCGGCCGATTCCCGGACTGGTGCGGGCGCTGCCGTTCACCTTCAACAAGGTGCGCGGTTCCAGCAACGCGCTGCAGCTGCAGATCATCGCCCTGCTGTTCCCCGACGACCTCGGCGTGGCGGCCGCCAGTGATCCGCTGACGACGATCCTGCTCGGCGTGCAGTTCTTCGGCTTCAGCCCCAACTCGGGCGAGATCAACCCGCCGGCCTGGTGGAATCTCGGGCGCAAGCCGTCGAAGTTCTTCAACGGCCTGCTGGCCGGCGACAACCTGCGCTCCGGTTCCGCCTTCGACATTCCCATCGGCCGTCCGCCGGCGATGTGGGCCGACATTCCCGCGGCCAAGCAGTGGACCAAAGACAACTCGATGGATCCGGAGATCTGGTACCTGTCGCTGCGCTCGCCGCAGTATCCCGGCGCGATCGACACGGCGCAGGCCGAGCAGGGCGCGATCCTGTTCCACAGCAAGGACCTGTGGGCCGCCGGCAGCAACGCCGACATCCCCCGGCCGCAGGGCAATGGCTCCTGCGCCGGCTGCCACGGCGCCTATTCGCCGCGCTTCGTCAACGATCCGGCCTATCTCGACACGCCGGCGCTGGCCGGCACCGCCGGCTACATCGTGCCGCTGGAGACCATCGGCACCGATCCGCACTACGCCGATGCGGTCAACGACCAGCTGGCCGAGATGATCAGCGGGAACATCTTCGTCGCCTACAACGACACCTACGGCCAGGACCCGGACTGCACGATCCAGACGCGCAAGGCGCTGAGCGACCGCGCGCCGGGTTATCTGGCGATGCCGCTGCACGGCGTGTGGGCGACGGCGCCGTACTTCCACAACGGCTCGGTGCCGGACCTGTGGAGCCTGCTCAAGCCCGCGGACCGGCCGGTGATCTGGAGCCGCGTGTCGGCGCCGGCCGCGCCGGAGCAGGAGGGCGAGGTGGTGATGGGTTTCGACCGGAACTTTGCGCGTGCCTACGATCCGCAGAAGCTGGGCTGGCGCTATACCGCGATCGACTGTCGCGGCGGCTTGCTCAATCCGGACTGTGATGTCGACGGGCCGACGCCGCTGCAGCAGATGGAGAATGCGTTCGCGGCCGGTTCCGGCCTGTCCTACAACTTCACCACCGCGCCCTCGATGTTCATGAGCCAGGCGCAGGTCGAGAAACGCAAGATCTACAACACCTGGGACTACGCACGCAGCAACCGCGGCCACGAGTTCACCCAGGCGCTGAGCGACCCGGAGCGCCGCGCGATCATCGAGTACCTGAAGACGCTGTAGGCGCGGAGTTCTACTTCCCCGCCTGCTGCTGCCGCCACGCGTGCGGCGGCAGGCCGGTCCATTTGCGGAAGGCGGTGGTGAAGTTCGCCGGCTCGGAGTAGCCCAGCCGCACCGCGATCTTGTCGATCGACAGCGTCGTGCCCTTCAGCAGGCGCATCGCCTCGGCGGACTTGGCCTCGTCGAGCAGCTGCTGGAAGCTGGTGTCCTGCTGCTGCAGCCGGCGCTTCAGCGTGCGGCTCGACATGAACAGCCTTTCGCAGACGGCGTCGAGATGCGGATAGCCCTGTTCGCTGACCAGCAACGCGCGCACCCGGCCGAGCAGGTCCTCGTCGTCGCCAAGCAGGTCCAGCTCGCGACGGCACTGCGCTTCCAGGGCCTCGGCAGTGATCTTGTCGCCGGTGGCCATGCGGCGGGTCAGGTAGGACGCCGGGAAGCAGATCTGGTTGGCGCCCATGTCGAAGCGGCAGCGCGGCAGGCGCTCGCGGTACTTCGCGTAGTACTCCGGCTCCGGGTAGTCGAACCACAGCTCGATCGCCTCCCAGCCCGGTCCCAGCATCGGCGCGGAGGCACGCCAGATGCAGACCAGCAGCATGTCGTAGGCGTAGCGATGCAGGTCTGTCGGGATCGGCATGTCCGAGCTGATGTCGACGACCGCGGTGTCGTCCTCGACGAACAGCCGCGCGCGGAACGCCGGTACCAGCACGCGGCTGAAGCGGATGGCGAACTCGATCGCGCTGCGGATCGTCAGCTGGCTGATCGCGGCGAAGCCGACGATGCCGTGCGCACTCAGCGCGATACGCAGGCCCAGTGCATAGCCGAGTTCGCCCTTGCCGCCGCTGAGTGCGATCGCGCGCCGCACCAGGGCCATGTGCTGGTCGATCGAGATGCGCGAGCCCAGGCGCCGGATCAGGCTGTGCGGAATGCCCGTGCCTTCCAGCAGCTTGCGCTGGTCGATGCCGCCTTCCGCGGCCATCTGGATGATGATCTGCGGATAGATCACCGGCACCGTGGGTTTCGATCGGTCGACTTTCGGCATGCCTGTATTGGAATCCTGCTGGCCTTCATTCACAAGCAGCCTGGCCCGTCTCCGGCTCACGGCCTGCCCGCCGTCCGTCCGATAGTGCGTTGGCAATTCCTTGCGACGGTGATGAACATGGTGCAGGTCGATGTCTTCTGGGCCTATGGCCTTGGTGCCAGCCTCGCGGTAGCGGCCGGCCGGCAACTGGCAACGCGCAAGGCCCGGCCCTTCGAGAGCCGGTATTTCGTGTGGACGATCCTGTTCCTGGCGCTGGTCTGGGCGCCGACCGGCATGCTGCTGCTGTTGCGGCATCCCAGCTGGGAAACGATGCAGGCGGCCGACACGCTGGCCTCGATGCCGCCCTGGCTGGTGCTGGGCTTCGGCCTGACCAATGTCACCCAGGGCATCGTCGGCTTCTGGACCGGCCTGCTGCTGATGCGGCGCGGCAGCGTCTATCTGGCCAACCTGAACTGGATCGCCGGCTACTTCGGCATGTTCTTCATCCTGGTCTATGGCTGGGATGGCCTCGGCTACGACCGCTTCTTCTACGATCGCGACCAGTTCGCTGGCGCGCCGGCCTGGACCGCGGGTGCCGGCACCGGCGGCACGATCCTCGGCACCGTGGCCGCGGCATGGAGATTCCTGTTCAGCGGCGTCGCCCTGACGCTCTACATCGACGGCCTGTTGCTGATTCCGCCGCTGGCGGCACTGATGTACCTGTGGCACGCCGAAGCGCTGCGCGACGCCGGGCACCGCGTCACGTTCTGGGGCAGCGGCCCGATCTGGCTGAGCTCCTACCTCTGCGGCATCTTCGTTGTCGGCCTCGGCTCCGCGCTGGTCTGCGCCGGGGTCGTCAACTATCTCGGGGCCGCACTCGGCGTCGGCGAGCACATTGCGCGGGGGCTGGGCCAGGTGCCGCCCGCAACGGCCATGCATGTCTGCAGCTACATCCTTGGCTTGCCGCTGGCGCTGGGACTGCTGTGGTTCACGCTGCTGAAGCCCGGCGGCATCGCGCACCGGCTGCTGTCGCCCTGGTGCGTCGGAGACCAACCGCGTGCGATGGGTACTGTGCCGAGTCCGGCGGCAAGCTGAGGCGGATCGCCGCATGGAACCAGGTATGGGGGCCAACGCGGTGACGTCAGGCGCGGATTTCGAACCCTGCCTGCGCGAGCTGGTCGCGAACTGGGATGAGCTGTATCCGCGGCTGGAGAGCATCGCCAGACATCTGTCGGTGTCGACGCGGACGCTGAAACGCCGCCTGCACCGCAACGGCCTGAGCTACCGGCGGCTGCTCGATGAACTGCGGCTGCGCGACGGCATGTCGATGCTGAGGGATTCCGACCTCAGCATTGACCAGATCGGCTGCCGCGTCGGCTATAGCTCCGGCGCCAATTTCTCGCGTGCGTTCCGCCGCTGGACCGGCCTGGCGCCGGGGCGGTGGCGCGCGCGGCAGGGCTCCGGCGCGCCGTCCTGAGGGTGTGATGCAGCCAATCCCGGCCGGCCAATGACAAGCCGGCGGTGCCTGATGCAGACTTTGGCCTGATCGGCGTGGCAGCGCCGTATCGACCCTACTCCGCACCGCCGGGAAATCCAGTCACATGCTCTTCGACAAGAACCGCGTCGCCATTCCTCGCGATCTGGCCAGCGTCACCACCTACGATCCGGCGCGCGAGACCGATCCGGCCGACGTCGAGCTCAAGCCCGACGCCGCCGAGCGGATCTGGAAGGCGGTCGAGGGCATGTATCGCACGGGGCTGCACCCGGGCATCGCGCTGACCGTGCGCCGCCACGGCAAGGTGATCCTCGACCGCGGCATCGGCCATGCGCGCGGCAATGCGCCGGGACAGGAAGCCGAGCATGAACTGCTGATGACGCCGCAGACACCGGTCTGCCTGTTCTCGGCGTCGAAGGCGGTCAGCGCGATGCTGGTGCACAAGCTGGCCGAGCAGGGCAAGCTGTCGCTGGATGGCCGCGTCGCCGATTACCTGCCGGAGTACGGCAACAACGGCAAGGAGCGCACCACGCTGCGCCAGCTGCTGGCGCACCGCGCCGGCATTCCAGAGGTGCCGCTGAAGAACGTCGATCCGGCCGCGCTCAACGACTTCGACATGATCGTGCGCCTGCTCTGCGCGGCCAAGCCCAATGCCGCGCACGGCCGCCAGCAGTCCTATCACGCGGTCACTGCCGGCTACATCGCCGGTGCGGTGGCGCAGCGCGTCAGCGGCCGCTCGCTGCCGGAGCTGCTGCGCACCGAGTTGGCCGATCCGCTGGGCTGCACCTACTTCCGCTACGGCTTGTCACCGCAGCAGCAGCCGCTGGGCGCGCTCAACGCCTTCACCGGCCCCTCGCTGCCGGCGCCGATCGCCTACGTGGCCAAGCGCGCGCTGTACGTCGACTTCGAGGAACTGGCGGTGCTGACCAACGACCAGCGCTTCATGGAGTCGGTGGTGCCCGCCGCCAACATCTATTCCACAGCCGAGGAATCCTGCCGCTTCTATCAGATGCTGCTCGATGGCGGTGTCTGGGAAGGCAAGCGCATCTTCAAGCCCGAGACCATCGCCGAGGCGGTGAAGCCGGCGGGCCCGATCCAGATCGACCGCACGCTGCTGGCGCCGGTGCGCTTCTCGCCTGCCTTCGTGCTGGGCGAGTGGCCCTTCGGCCTTTACGGCGGCGACTGCCGCCACGCCTTCGGCCACCTCGGCTTCCTCAACATCATCTGCTGGGCCGACCCGGACCGCGACATCTCGGTGTCGCTGCTCAACACCGGCAAGACGGTGGCGCCGGACAGCCTGACCACGCTGATCAAGCTGCTGTGGACGATCAGCAGCGCCTGCCCGCGGATCAAGGGCAGCAAGCACTGAGCCATGCTCGGCATCGCCAGATATCTGCTGCTCTTGCTGCTGGTTTTCAGCGGCCCGGGAAATGGACAAGCTGAACCGCTGGAAAATCCGGCGCGGCCCAATCCCGCGCCGGTCTATCCGGCGGAATCCCGACGCAAGCAGGAAGAAGGCACCGTCATGCTGCGGGTGCGGGTGGATGCAGAAGGACGTGTCGCGGGCTTGGAGGTCGAGAACTCCAGCGGCTACGAACGGCTCGACCAAGCTGCCGTGGGCGCAGTTTTGGGCTGGAAGTTCATTCCCAAGAGGATGGATGGCCAGCCCATCGCCGGCATCGCGATGGTCCCAATCGTGTTCATTCTGGATGGATCGCGGCTGCCACCGAAGCCTGTATCGGTGCAGTGGCCCTTGCAGCCGAGGGACATTCCCGAGCCGGGCGCCAGTTGGTCCCGCGAACACTGAGGCACCAGGTGGCGCGATCTGGTACAAACTTCCTTCCCCGCATCGACGCGAGCTGCTGCCATGGCTGAACCCGCAGGTTCCAGGGAACGGAAGATCGAGGTAGCCAGGCGCCGCCTGGCCGCGCTGAGGCCGGCTTCGCTGGTGTCCTGGCGCGACGCGCTGGTGACGTTGGGGCCGATCCTGCTGCTCTGCGCGCTGGCGGTCTACGCCATGCTGCATTTCGTGCGGCCGGCGCCGCCCAGCGTGGTGACCATGCCGGGAGGCCCGGAGAACAGCAATTTCCGCCGCGTCGCCGGCAACTACCGCGAGATCCTGGCGCGAAACGGCATCGATCTGAAGATCCTGCCCTCGCGCGGCTCCGCCGAGAACCTCGACATGCTGGTGCGCCGCCAGGTGGACATCGCCCTGGTGCAGTCCGGTGTGACCCGCGAGGACGGCACGGAAGATCTGGTGTCGCTGGGCACGATGTTCCGCCAGCCGGTGTCGATCTTCTATCGCGCCGACAAGAGCTACACCCGCCTGTCCGAACTGGCCGGCATGCGCATCGCTGTCGGTCAGCAGGGCAGCGGCACGCGCGTGCTGGCGATGGCGCTGCTCAAGGGCAACGGCATCGAGCCCGGCGGCAAGACGCAGTTCCTCGACCTGGAAGGCGAGGCCGCCAAGGCCGCGCTGCTGGCCGGCGAGGCCGATGCCGTCTTCCTCTCCGGCGACTCGGCCAACATGCGCATGGTGCGCGCCCTGCTGCATGCCGAGGGCGTCCGCCTGTTCGACTTCGTGCAGGGCGAGGCCTACGAGCGGCGCTTCCGCTATCTCAACCGCCTGCAGCTGCCCGCCGGCGCCTTCGACCTCGGCGCCAACCTGCCGGACAAGCCGATCACGATGATGGCGCCGACGGTGGAACTGCTGGCGCACCGCGACCTGCACCCGGCACTGTCGGACCTGCTGATCGAGGCCGCCCAGGAGGTGCACAGCCGCTCCTCGCTGATGCAGAACCCGCGCGAGTTCCCGCATCCGATCGAGCACGACTACCCGATGAGCGACGATGCGACGCGCTATTACGAAAAGGGCAAGGGCCTGGCGCTGCGCTACCTGCCGCTCTGGATGGCCAGCCTGGTCAACCGCACGCTGGTGGTGCTGGTGCCGCTGCTGGTGATCCTGATTCCCGGCCTGCGCGTGGCGCCCTGGCTCTACGGCTGGCGCGTCAGCCGCCGCATCTACAAGCGCTACGGCGAACTGATGGCGCTGGAGCGTGCGGCACTGGATTCGACCACGCCGGAGCAGCGCGTGGCGCTGCTGCAGCGCCTGGACGAGATCGAGAAATCGGTCATCGCGATCAAGCTGCCCGGTGCCTTCGCCGACCAGCTCTACGTCCTGCGCCGCCACATCCGTTTCGTGCGCGACAACCTTGCCCCGGTCGAGGGTCGCAAGGATGACGAGACCGCGGTGTTGGGCTGAGGGGCGATGCTGCTGGTGCAGGGCAGGACCTGCCTGTCGAGGCGGGCGACGTGACAGCGCGTCTGCTTTGCAGCTAGGGCCGGTCAGTGCCGATTGGAAACCACTTGGCGCCTGCCGACCTGGCTGCGCTCGTTCACGACGGTTGCCTTCGGGAACCCAGAACTGCGTGCGGCCGGTCACACGCGTTGATCAGATTCCTGAAATGGGGATCAAGGCCGACAGCGCTCAGCGGCCGTAGTTCGGTCCGGAAGACGGCAGGTACTCGTAGCCGCCGCCGTCGCCGCGGATGGTCCGGATCACGGTGGGATCGCCTGGCACCGGCTCGATCTTCTGACGCAGGCGCTTGACGCGCATGTCGATTGCCCGATCAAAGACCTCGTCCGCGCCGGCGCCGGACAGGTCCAGCAGCTTGTCGCGCGACAGCACAACGTTCGGATGATCGGCGAACACCGCGAGCAGCGCGTATTCCTTGCCGGTCAGCGCGCAGACCTCGCCGGCGGAATCCACCAGCCGACGGCGCTGGCGATCCAGGTGCCAGCGACCGAACCAGCCCGCCGTCGCCGGCGGACCCGGCGGCGCCGCGTTCACCGCTGCCACGGGCCCGGAGGTATCGTGCCGGCGCAGGACGCTGCGGATACGTGCCAGCAGTTCGCGCATGTCGCAGGGCTTGGCGACATAGTCGTCGGCGCCGAGCTCCAGGCCGACGACGCGGTCAGTGGTTTCGTCCACGCCGGTCAGCATGATGACCGGTGGCCCCGAGGCTGCGCGCAGCCAGCGCAGCACCGACAGGCCGTCCTCGTCCGGCATCACAAGATCGAGCACGATCAGGTCGATCGCCTCCGCGGCCAGCGCCTCGCGCAGCGCCCGGCCGCCATCGAACTCGCGCACCGCCAGGCCCTGGCCGCGCAGGTAGGCCGCGACCGCCTGCCGCAGCAGTGGGTCGTCGTCGACGATGGCGATGCACGGGTTCACTCGTCCTCCCCCAGCGTGTCGAGCACCCGACGCGCCTGGACATGGCGCAGGGCAAGTTTCTCGAAGGCGGCCTGGAAGGGCTCGCCGCGCTTGAGCGCCTGTTCCAGCTCCGACGCTGCATCGCGCAAGGCCTCCGCGCCGAGCGTTCCCGCCGTGCTCTTGAGCGAGTGCGCGGCGATCATGGCGGCCTCCATCTCGCCTGCCTTCAACTGGCCGGACAGCCGGTACACCAGGCTCTCGTCGTCGATAAAGCGCCGCGCCAGATCGAGCAGCAACTTTCGCCCGCCGAGTCTCCGCTCCGCGCTCGCGAAGTCATAGCCTTCAGCAGCAGGCGGCGTGGTCGGCGAACTGGCTTCGGTCCTGAAAACGGCTTGTGTGCGCGCAGACTTGCGGCCCGCCCAGCGGCCCAGCATCGCGTGCAACTGCCCGCGATCGATCGGTTTGGGCAGGTAGTCGTCCATGCCCGCGGCCAAGCAGCGCTCGCGATCCTCGGCCATGGCATTGGCGGTCATGGCGATGATCGGGACTTGCGCGCGCCCTCCGGCAAGCGCACGGATGGCGCGCGTTGCAGTGAGTCCGTCGACCCCCGGCATCTGCACGTCCATCAGCACGACGTCGAAGTCGCTCTGGGTGGCCTGGGTGATGCCCTCCTGCCCGCCGGGAACGATGGTCGGCTGCACGCCGAACGACGCGATCAGTGCCTTCGCGACGTACTGGTTCGACTCGTTGTCCTCCACCACCAGCACGCGCAGCCCTGGCGGCAGCTTCAGCGTCTGGTCCTCCGCCTGCGGCGTCCGTGAACTTACCTCCACTGCGAGGCCGAAATCGGCGGTGAAGCAAAACAGGCTGCCCTTTCCATGTTCGGACTCCGCGGCAATGGCGCCGCTCATCAGTTCAACCAGGCGTTTGCTGATCGACAGGCCGAGCCCCGTGCCGCCGAAGCGCCGTGCAATGGAGTTGTCGGCCTGGGTGAATGCTTCGAACAAACCCTTGAGCTGCTGCGGCGACATGCCGATGCCGGTGTCGGCAATCTCGAAGCGCAGCCGCACGCCGCCGGGGATGACTTGCTCCCGGTGCACCCTGACGGCGATCTGCCCGGCTTCGGTGAACTTCACCGCGTTGCCCGCCAGGTTCAACAGCACCTGACCCAGGCGCATCGGATCGCCCAGGAGGCTTTTGGGAACGTCCGGCGCCTGCGTGATCAGCAGCTTCAGGCCCTTGTCGGCGGCACGCGCGCCAATCAGGCTGGTGAGCTGGTCCAGCACGGTGCGCAACTCGAACGTGGTGCGTTCCAGTGCCAGCTTCCCTGCCTCGATCTTGGAGAAGTCGAGAATGTCGTTGATGACGCCCAGCAGTGATTGCGCGGCATCGCCGATCCTGCCGAGATAGTCGCGCAGCTGCTCAGGATCGGAGGTGGTCATGCGCAGTTGCGACAAACCGACGATCGCGTTCATCGGCGTGCGGATTTCGTGGCTCATGTTGGCGAGGAACTCGCCCTTGGCCTGGTTGGCGGCCTCCGCGGATTTCTTGGCTTCGGCGAGCTGTGCCTGCATTTCGTGCTCGGCAGTGACGTCGCGCGAGAAGCCACAGATGAGGGCGCCCCTGTCGGTTTTTCGCACCGATGCGTTGCTGCTGAGCCAGCGCAACTGTCCGTCCCGGCGGCGGATGCGGATGTCGTACAGCATGGGTTTTCCGGTTTCGAGCGCGCTGCCGAAATCCTTCATCACGCGCGCCAGATCCTGCTTGTCCACCGTGCTGGTGATGACGTCGGCGTTGCCGCGGAGAGCTTCCTCGCGGGAAATCCCGTAGAGCTCCTGCGTCTGCTTGCTGATATAGGTGTAGCGGCTCGGCTCGCCCCATTCGACTTCCATCCGGTAGACCATGCCCGGCAGGTTTTCCGTCATGTCGCGCAGCAGTTGCTCGGCTTCGGCGCGTTTGGCTTCGGCTTCGTGCTCGGCGGTGACGTCAATGGTGAAGCCGGATAGCACCACCCCCTTGGCGGACTTGCGCGTGATCCCGTAGTGCGAGCGGGCCCAGCGCTGCTGTCCGTCCATGCGCTTGAAGCGATGATCCACGACCAGCGGCTGTCGATGTTCCATTGAGTCCATCAGCGCCTGGTACTGCTGGCGCAGGTCTTCCGGCTCGAACAGCTGCGTGATCACCTGGGTGCCTTTCTGCAGCAGCTGTTCGCGCGACACGCCATAGAGCTGCATGGCCTGCTGGCTGGCATAGGTATATCGGCCTGAGACTCCACCCGCTCCGGCCTCTAGCGCATCGATTTCGAGTTCGACCTGGTATACGAAGCCCGGCAGGGTATCCGTCATTTCACGGAGCAACTGCTCGGTTTCCCGCACGCGCCGCTCTGCTTCCTTCAGCTCCGTGACGTCGAGGAGAAAACCATAGGCGGTCTCGCCGGTGGGGTTGGGATGTGAAGTCGAGTGATTGCGAATCCAGCGGATCTGTCCATCACGTCGGATACGGAACTCCATCGTGGTGGGCGCCGACCCGGGCCGACCAATGTATTTGAACAGGTTCTCCAGGTCGTCTGGTTCGATCAGCCGATTGACGAGGTTGGGGTCAGCCAATGCCTCCTCGCGCGATACCCCGTAGACCTGTTCCACCTTGCTGTTGAGGTAGCTGAAGCGGTACGACGTGCCTCCCGTGCTTTCGGTCACGTAGACCATGCCGGGAAGGTTCTCGGTGATCGCGCCCAGCAGGTGCTGCGAGGCGGCGAGCTTCTCCTGGGCCTCATGTTCCGCAGTCACGTCGAAAGCGAAACCGGATACGACGGCGCCTTTTTCCGTCATGCGTGTGATGCCGTAATGGGCGCGCCCCCAGCGTTGCTGTCCATCCGCACGGCGAAAGCGGTAGTCGACGGTCACAGGCTGTTCGGCCCGCTGCGCGTCCAGGGTTGCCTGGTCCATGCGAACCCAATCGTCCGGATCGATCAAGTCCTTGAAAGCATCGTTACCACCTTCCAGCAGCTGTTCGCGCGATATCCCGTAGAGCTGCCTGACCTGGTTGTTGAGGAAGGTGTAACGGTTCACCTGGCCGGATGCCGCGCCCACGGTCTCGGCTTGATAAACCAGTCCAGGCAGGTTGTCGGTCAGTTCGCGCAGGAGTTGCTCGGATTCCTGAACACGCCGCTCCGCGTCCTTCAGCTCGGTGACGTCGAGGACGAAGCCGTAGGTGGAGATGCCGGTGGCGGTAGAGACCGAGGTTGCGTGATTGCGCGCCCAGCGCAGCTGTCCATTCTTGCGGAAGCGGAACTCCATCGTGGTGGGCAGCAACTCGGGCTGCGTTCTGGCTGCCCGCTCGAGCATCTTCGCCAGGTCGTCGGGATCTATCAGGCGGTTGATGGCCGCCGGATCGGCCAGCGCCTCCTCGCGCGAGACGCCGTAGATCTGCTCCACCTTGCTGTTGAGGTGGGTGAAGCGGTACGACCACATGTCGGGGAGGTTTGCGGTCACGTAGACGCAGCCGGGAAGATTTTCCGTCAACGCGTGCAGCAGGTTCTCGGTTTCGGTGAGCCTGGCCTGCGCCTCGCGGGCGCGCTGTTCGGCCTCCAGCTCCGCGGTGACGTCATGGATGCAGCCGTTCCAGACGATGCTGCCGTCGTCCCGCTGCAATGGGCTGGCCGTGCTGCGCAGCCAGCGCTCCGCGTGCGATCTGGTTGTGACACGGTGGTCGGTGCGGTACGGCGTGCCGGCCCTGAGGCTTTCCGCCCAGGCGTCGCGGAGGGTGGGGCGGTCCGCTTCCCCGGTGAGCGCGAAGACGAGATTCGGGTTTGCCATCACTTCCTCGGCCTTGTAGCCGGTCAGCGCCTCGATGCCTCGGCTGACGAAGTGATAGTTGCGGTTGCCCGCATCATCGAGGGACAGCTGGTAGAAACAGCCGGGCGCGTTGTCGGTGACTTCGCGCAGCAGCCGTTCGGCCGAATCCATTGGCGCTCGGGCAGTGTTCATGGTCGCACCCCACCTTTTTCCGGCAGACACACCTTCTGGCGGGCTGTGCGGCTCGCCAGAAGGGTGCGGGATTTCCACCCGCACCCAGTATGCATCGTCCCCTGCGGTGCCGGGAGCGCCTCAGGCGGCCTTCTGCAGTTCGTAGGGCGACTGGGCGGTGCCCGGCGAATCCACCGCCTTGCGGTCGTAGACCGGTGTCGCCTGCTGCCGGGGCTGGCGCGGCTGCCGGACGATCAGGACCAGCAGCCAGACTGCACAGCCGAGGGTCAGGGCGATCAGGGGTGCCCACAGCAGGACTGACAGTCCGGCGGGTACCGCGCCGCCGACGGCGACATAGGCCCCCGATGCCGGGATTGCCGGGCCTGCGCCGTTGGCGGCGGCGGACATCGCGCACAGACCCAAACCGGTCATGGCGTGCCGGGTGGGGCGGGAGTCGGACGCCTTCCGGGCCACGGGGGCGTCGCTCGCCTTGTCCTTGCAGGACTGCTCCGGTGCGGTTTGCTGCACATCCATCTCGTAGAGCGACTCGCCGGCTCCGGACAGGACGATGGAAGCGTAGGTATCGATGCTGTTCATGACCGAACTCCTTGAAGCGATGCCGAAGGGGGATTTCCTTCGATGGCCTCAAGCTACGCCGCGCCGGTCACAGGCCGCGTTCGGATTCCTGAAATCTGATCACGGCCGTGTCACAGAGCGCAGCGATCGCGGCTCTGTCCTGGGTGCGCAGGTACGGGTATCCGCCCGGGATCGCGCTCGGTTGCCCCGGGTGCTGGCGGGCTACCCCGAGCGGCGTCGTTCGTTGTGGGCTGAAAGCAGGCTGGAGGAGGAAGTTCAGTAAACTCCCCGCCCATGCAGGCCAGCATCGAACAGGAGCCTTCGCCATGACCTCCGCCAGCGGACCCCGCGCCAGCTTCACCGACATCGCGTCGAGCACCGAGCGCGACTGGAAGATCATCATCGGCGAGGCCCTGCCTTTCATCCGGGCGCTGCCGGACCGTGTCCTGGCGCACCTGCGCCTGCTCGATGGCGACTTCGGCGGCTTTCCGGTCGATCGCCTGACCCATTCGCTGCAGACGGCGACGCTGGCGCACCGCGACGGGCGTGACGAGGAATACGTGGTCTGCGCGCTGCTGCACGATATCGGCGACACCCTCGGCAGCTACAACCATGCCGATATCGCCGGTGCGATCCTCAAGCCCTTCGTGTCGGAAGCCAATCACTGGATGATCCAGCACCACGGCATCTTCCAGGGCTACTACTTCTTCCACCACCTCGGCATGAACCGCGACCTGCGCGAGGCTTTTCGCGACAGTCCGCACTTCGCGCGCACCGAGGAGTTCTGCGCGAAGTACGACGGCCCGGCCTTCGACGGCGCCGCCGAGACCCTGCCGCTGGCATTCTTCGAGCTGATGCTGCGCCGCCTGTTCACGCAGCCGCGGCAGACGATCTACACGGCGCTGGAGCCCGCGCAGTAGGGAGCTCTGATCAAGTTTCCGTTCGCCCTGAGCTTGTCGAAGGGGGCGGTAACTCGTTGACCGGCTCTGGGAAATCCGCCCGTGCTTCGACAGGCTCAGCACGAACGGACTTTTCAGAGCGTCCCCAGGGTGGGGCAGCCTTCAGCCGCGCAGGAAGCGTCCCAACTCGCGGCCGAAGCGCAGCGGCTGGTCGGTCAGCGGCACATGGCCGGAGCGTTCCAGGCGCACGACACGACCCTGCGGTACCAGCGCGGCGATCGCCATCTGTCCTTGCGGGTGATACAGCGGCGAGCGCATGCCGACCATCACTGTCACCGGCACCGGACAGTTCGCCAGGCTGGGGCGATAGTCGTGGCCACCGCCGAGATAGGACGAGAGGATCGCGCGCAGGTCGCCCAGGTGCTTGAGCGGCACCATGCGCTCGAACACGCGCGGCCAGCGCGAGGCGGCCTGCAGCAGCGGCCGCAGTGTGGGCTTGCCGGCGATGCGCGGCAGGGTATCGGCCAGCACCGCCATTGCCTGCTCCTGCACCGACGGCGGCAGCTCGCTCAGTTGCGCAGCATCGGCATGTTCGCGCAGCAGGGCTTCCAGCTGGCGCAGCGAGGCGAAGATTTCCGCCTGGCGCTCGCCCCAGAGTCCGTGGCGCCAGTCCTCGCGGTTGCCGACGCAGGGCGACTGGTCGATATGCAGGTAACGCCGCACGCCGGCGAAGCCACCGGCACGCTGCAGGTGCAGGGCGGTGGAGCCGCCCAGCGAGAATCCGGCGAGCAGGAAATCCTGCAGCCCGCAGTGGCGGATCAGGTCCTGCACATCCTCCATGTGGTTCTGGAAGATGTCGGTCTGGTTGAGCCGCAACGCGGCGGAACGGCCGGCGCCGCGGAAATCCGGCATGTAGAAGCGGAAGCGGTGCAGGTGCGGCCAGATGAAAGGCAGCCAGTGGCGGCTGTCCATGCCCATGCCGTGCAGCAGCAGCACCGGCTGGCCGCGACCGGCGATGCGGACGAACAGGGACTGGTGGTCGCGGGTCGGGATGTGGGCCAAGCTTTGTCTCCGGAGGGCCGGCAGCATAGCCGGCCGCGATTGCTGCCAGGTCAGGCCTGCTGACGCAGGCGCGCGATCAGTTGCTCCGCCGGCATGGAGGCGCCGAAGAGGTAGCCCTGGGCCTCGCTGCAGCCCAGCTGCGCCAGCGCCGCGGCCTGTGCGGCGGTCTCCACGCCTTCCGCCACGACGGAGAGGCCGAGGCTGTGGCCGAGCTGGATGCTCGACTGGACGATCGCGGCGTGGCGCGGGTCCTGCAGCATGTGCTGCACGAACATCTGGTCGATCTTCAGCACGTCGACCGGCATGCGGCTGAGCCGCGACATCGACGAATGGCCGACGCCGAAGTCATCCAGCGAGATGCGCGCACCGGACTGGCGGATCAGCCGCACGGTGTCCAGGGTCTGTTCGGTCTCGTGGATCAGCGCGCTCTCGGTGATCTCGAACTCCACATGCTGCGCCGGGACAGCGGAGGCGGCCAGCTCGCGCAACACCGATTCGGTGAAGATGCGGTCGCCGAGGGCGCGGGCCGAGAGGTTGACCGACAGTGCCAGCGTGTAGCCGGCCGCCTGCCAGGCATGCCAGGCCGCGCAGGCGCGCTGCAGCACCGCCAGGGTCAGTCCGATGATCAGGTCGCTCATCTCCGCCAGCGGGATGAACTCCGCGGGCGAGATCTCGCCGAGACGGGGATGGCGCCAGCGCAGCAGGGCCTCGGCGCCGAGGATGCTGCCGTCCGGCAGGCGCACCCGCGGCTGGTACAGCACATACATCTCGCCCCGCTCCATGGCCCCGCGCAGGTCGTGGAGCAGTGCCAGGCGCCGTGCCGAGCTGCGGTCGCGGCTCAGGTCATGGATCTGGCAGCCATGCAGCAACTCCTTGGAGGCGCACATCGCCATGTCCGCGCAACGCAGCAGCTCGCCGATCTCCCCGCCATGCGCAGGGTAGAGGCTGACGCCGATGCGTGCATTGATCGAAAGGCTCAGGGTGTCGATCGCCAGGGGCTCGCGCAGGCGGGCGCGGACTTCCTGCGCCAGCAGCAGCCCGGCATCCTCGTCCTGCAGCGGCAGCCACAGCGCGAACTTGTCGGCGGAGACGCGGGCCGCCAGCGAGCCCGCGGGCAGGCCCGTGGCCAGGCGCTCGGCCATGGCGCGCAGGATGCGGTCGCCGACGGCATGGCCCAGCGTATGGTTGATGTCGCCGAAGCGCTCGAGGTCGATCAGCAGCAGGGCATGCAGCGGGCGCTGCTGTGGGTCGATCGACTCCAGCCGCTCGCGCAGTTGCACGAGATTGGCCAGGCCGGTCAGCGCATCGTGCCGCGCCTGGTGGTTGACGCGCTCCTGCAGTTCGCGCCGCTCCTGGTTCTCCAGCAGCATCGCGACGACATCGGCGATCGAAGCGGCAAACTGCTGCTCGTCCAGCGACCAGCGGCGCATCGGCCCGACATGCTCGAGGCAGACGATCCCGACCGTGCGCCCGGCGCGGCGTACCGGGGCGTCGAGCATGGAACTGATGCCCAGCGGTTCCAGGTAGCCGGTGGCGAATTCGCGGGTGGCGGGGTCGCTGCGCGCGTCATGGGCCGCGACTGCGCGGCTGCCGGTAAGGACCTGGAAGTAGCCCGGATAGTCGTCTGCGCTGAGTGGCGCGGCAACCTCGTGGCAGGCGGCGCCGGAGCGATACAGGTCCAGGCAGTCCAGCCGGCCGCCGGCCTCGTCGAGCTTCCAGATGCTGGCGCGCTCGACGCCGACCACCTCGGTCACCTTCTGCGTCAGACGGGAAAAAGCCTCGGACAGCGGGCGGCTGTCGAGGCGGTCGGTAGTGAGCAACTGCAGCAGCGCACCCTGCTGGGTGCGTACGCGCTGCTCGGCGGCGACGTCTTCCCGGATCGCGGACACCGTGCGGTCTCCCCCTGTTTGGGGCAGGTTTACACGCCGCCGGAGGCAGTGCAAGGCCGCGGCCGGGGGGATCATCCCCGGCCGCGGCCCTGTCGTTCCTCGAATCGCGGCAGACGACCCG
The DNA here is from genome assembly GCA_035476855.1 of Solimonas sp. Lineage (GTDB taxonomy): Bacteria > Pseudomonadota > Gammaproteobacteria > Nevskiales > Nevskiaceae > Solimonas_A. Next base: position 36,946 of record DATILC010000217.1, read on the forward strand.
CCGGGTGCTGAGCCGGCGGGCCGTACGCGGCATGTCGGCGGGATCAGGCCGCGGCCTTCTCCGCGGCATGCGCCGCCTGTACCGACGGCCTGGCGCCGACGCGGTCGCGGTAGGCCTTCAGGCCCGGCCAGCGCGCGAGGTCGATGCCGACGTAGCCGGTCCAGCTCAGCAGCGTGTAGCAATAGGCGTCGGCCACCGTGAAGTTCTCGCCAGCCAGGTGCGCGCCGTCGCCGAGCTGCTGCTGCATCCAGTCGAACTTCTTGCCGAGCCGCTCGCCGGCGGCCTGCTTGTCGGCGTCGCTGCTGTCCGGCATGAAGTAGGGCACGAAGCCCTTGTGGACCTCGGAGTTGAGGTAGCCCAGCCACTCCTGCAGGCGGTAGCGCGCCATCGTGCCGTTGGCCGGTGCCAGCCCGGCCTCGGGCTTGCGGTCGGCAAGGTATTGCAGGATCGCCGGCCCCTCGGTCAGCACGCTGCCATCGTCCAGCGCCAGTGCCGGCACATAGCCCTTGGCGTTGATCGCGAGGAAGTCGCCGCCGTCGGCGGTGCGCTTCTGCTTGGTATCCACCTTGACGACTTGGGCCGGCAGGCCGAGCTCATGCAGGGTGATGTGCGAGGCGAGCGAACAGGCGCCGGGGCTGAAATAGAGTTTCATGCGGGTTCTCCGGTTTGTGACGAGGGGGAATACAGCCGCGCAGTGGCGGCGAAAGCGGCATCGGTGTCGCGGACCAGCGCGGCGTAGAGATCGGCGACGTGGTGGTGGCGCAGCAGCGCCGCGGCCTGGCCGCTCCACAGCGACATCATCTCCGGGCGTTGCTGTTCCACCGCGGCAGCGCGGAAGCTGCCGGTGAACCAGCCCTGGATCGGGTAGGGCAGCAGCTCGCGCGGCTGCGCGCTCCACTCCTCGACGAATGCATTGCGGATACCGCGCGCCAGGCGGCCGCTGAAGGCGCGCGTCAGTGCGGTCACTTCCGCCTCGGGGCTGAACAGCATGCGGCGGTGCAGGTCGCTGGTGCCGGATTCCTCGCAGGCCAGGAAAGCGGTGCCGATCTGCACGCCCTGCGCGCCGAGCATCAGCGCCGCGGCGATACCGCGGCCATCGGCGATGCCGCCGGCCGCGATCACCGGAATCCTCACGCGATCGACGATCTGCGGGATCAGCGCGAAGGTCCCGGTGAGCGATTCCTCCGCACCGCGCAGGAAGGACACGCGATGGCCGCCGGCCTCCATGCCGCTGGCGACGATCAGATCGACACCGGCCGCTTCCATCGCCAGCGCCTCCTGCAGCGTGGTCACGGCGCCGGCGGTGACGATGCCGCGGCGCCGGCATTCATCGAGGATCTGCGCTGAGGGGATGCCGAAGACGAAGCTGAACACCGCCGGTCGCACTTCCAGCAGGGCCTCGATCTGTTCCTCGAAGCGCCAGCCATAGCGCTGCGGCATTGCCGGCGGTGCGATGCCAAGCGCCTCGTAGTACGGGCGGAAGCGTTCGACCGCGGCGTCGAAGCGCGCGCGTTCCAGTTGCAGGCCGTCGGCGTCGTGGTTCGAGACCCAGAGATTGAGGTTGAAGGGCTTGGCCGTCGCCGCATGCAGGCGGGCGCCGGTTTCGCGGATCGCCTCCGGCGACAGGTGC
>DATILC010000218.1:0-2070 GCA_035476855.1 Solimonas sp.
GCCGCCCGCCGCGCGGGACCATGGACAGTGACAGGACAGGGACGGAACGGATGAAGCAGGTTCTCTTCGGAGCGGAAGGCGTATCCGGTCGGGCGCTGCCGCGCATCCTCGTTGCACTGGCGGTCCTGCTGCTGGCCTTGCTGGCGGGCTTCGCACTGTTGCCGGGCCTGGTCGAGGACCGCATGAACCGCCGGCTGCAGCCGCCGCCTTACCAGGCCTCGCCGCAGGCGCAGGCGCTGCATGCGCGGATTTCGGTGGCCGACCTGCATGCCGATTCGCTGCTCTGGGGGCGTGACCTGCTGCAGCGCAGCGAGCGCGGCCACGTCGACGTCCCGCGGCTGATCGAGGCCAATGTCGCGCTGCAGGTGTTCTCGGTCGTCACCAAGACCCCGCGTGGCCAGAACATCGAGCGCAACGACAGCCGCAGCGACAACATCCTGCCGCTGGTGCTGCTGCAGCGCTGGCCGCTGCGCAGTTGGGACAGCCTGAAGCAGCGGGCGCTGTACCAGGCACAGCGCCTGCATGACACCGCGGCGCGCTCGGATGGCCGCCTGACCGTGGTCCGGACCCGTCGCGAGCTGCGCGAGTTCCTGCCCGGGCGTGCCGGCAAGCCGGCGCAGGTTGCGGGGCTGCTGGCGATCGAGGGTGCTGCTGCGCTGGACGGCGATCCGGCCAACGTCGACGCCTTGTTCGATGCCGGCTTCCGCATGATGTCGCCGTCGCATTTCTTCGATAGCGAGATGGGCGGCTCTGCGCATGGCCTGGAGAAGGGCGGGCTGACGCCGAAGGGGCGAGAGATGATCCGTCGCATGGAAGAACGCGCGATGATCGTCGACCTCGCGCATGCCTCGGCGCAGACCCTCGACGAGGTGCTGGACATGGCGACGCGGCCGGTGCTGATTTCGCATACCGGCGTCAAGGGTACCTGCGACAACACCCGCAACCTCAGCGACGCGCAGCTGCAGCGCATCGCCGCCAATGGCGGACTGATCGGCATCGGCTACTGGGAGACCGCGGTCTGCGGCCGCGACGCGCGCGCGATCGCCCGGGCGATCCGCTACACCGTCGACCGCATCGGCATCCAGCACGTCGCGCTGGGTTCGGACTTCGACGGTGCGGTCACCACGCCCTTCGACACCACCGGACTGGTGCTGGTGACCGAGGCGCTGATGGAGGCGGGCTTCGGCGAAGAGGAAATCGTCCGCATCATGGGTGGCAACCAGATCGGCTTCCTGCTGGCGCAGTTGCCGGAGTAGCGTTCAGCCGGTGGCGAGCCGCCGCAGGATCAGCGTTGCCAGTTGCTCTGCCCACTGCGCATAGGCGACTGCGCCGGGATGGAAGCCGTCGGCGGCCATCATCCCCTCCTGCAGCGTAAACCCCACCGGCACGAACAAGCAGTTCTCGCGGGCCTGGGCCCAGGTACTCAATGCATGGTTGAGCCGCTGCGCGCGCAGGCCCAGGTACCAGCGCAGCGGCTGTGGCAGGGCCGGGAAGCGCTGCATCGGCGGCAGGCTCGACAGCAGCAACAGCGGTCCGCCGAAACGCTGGTCGAGCAGTTCGCGCAGGCCTTGCTTGGCTTCCAGCCAGCGCCGCGGCGTGGTGCCGGCGGTGACATCGTTGACCCCGGTGGAGGTGATCACGATGTCGAAGTCCCGTGACGGCTCCTGCTGCAGCTGCGTCAGCACTTCCTGCGCGGTGTGGCCGGTGTGGGCCACCAGCTTCCATTCGACGCGCCACTGAGGTGCCAGCGCCGCCACCAGCCGGCCGGACAGTGCCTGCGACTGGGTTTCCACGCCGACGCCCGCCGCGGCGGAGTCGCCCAGTACCAGCAGGCGCAGCGCCGGGCCACTGCCTTCCACCCCCTCGCGCGGGCCGGCCGCTTCCGGCAGGCGCGGCGTCACGCGCCGCACGTGGCGGCCCTGGACCAGGAGCACCGGGCCGAGCCCGAGGGTGGCGAGCGCATGTCGCATGGAACGGTTTTCGGAAAATGCCCTGCAAACGGGCGAGGATTGCAGTGTAGCGGCCTGCGCACACTCGGATGGTCCCCACGGCCGTCTGGTGCCCGCCATG
>DATILC010000219.1:0-5715 GCA_035476855.1 Solimonas sp.
CGCGTAAGCCGTTCGCTCCTTTTACCTGAGCGATTCCGGGCGGTTTGCGCCTTCGGTGCCACCCAACCTCGGTGGTCTCTCGCGAACGGTGATTTGCGTGGGCGACATGATACCGGGCAAGCCCCTCAAATGGCGAGTCGCGGGGCAGCGGCGCAGGCAAGACGGAGGCGCCCGTCCTGCGGCGTGGCCGCTACCGGGAAATCCTGCGCAAGACATTGAAAGAACTACGTCACATTGCCGCGCCGTATCCCTCTTCAGTCCGGTTGGAACCCCCCGGTCGTTGGGCTATAGTCGATGGAAAGCCAAGCGACCCGATCGCGGTCGCATCCTGGGGGCACAATGCGCACTTCTTCGTCCGGATCCCGATCCCTTGTCCTCGTTTCGGGCTGCCTGCTGGCTGCTGCCTCCGTCCAGGCGCAGCCACCGATCACGCCAGGCCAGGTCGGTGACACCCTGCGCAAGCCGATCGAACTGCAGCCGGTGAAGCCGCCGGCGACGGTGCAGACCCAGCCCCAGGAAGCCCCCACCGGCGCTGCCGTCGGCAAGACCCTGCTGGTGAAGGAATTCGAGTTTGCCGGCAACACCCTGTTCAGCGGCGACGAACTGGGCGCGCAGATCAAGGACTACCTCAACCGCCCGGTGACACTGCTGGAAATCTTCGAGGCGGCCGACAAGATTTCTGACTACTACGTCAGCAAGGGCTATACCCTGGCCTCGGTCAACGTGCCGCCGCAGAAGATCGAGAGCGGCAAGGTGCGCATGCTGGTCAGCGAGGGGCGCATTGCCCGCATCGTCACCGAAGACAGCAAGCTCTACAGCCGCGAGCAGATCACCGACTACCTCGGTGAAATCCGCCCGGGCACGGTCTACCAGGGCATGGCCCTGCAGGAACGCGTGCGCCAGCTCAACACCCTGCCCGGACTGCAGGCCAAGGCCGTGGTCAAGCCCGGCGAGGGCTACGGCACCAGTGACCTGATCATCAAGACCGTCGAGGATCCGCTCAGCGGCTCGATGATCGTCGACAACTACGGTCGCGAGAGCGTCGGCGAGATGCGCATCTCCGCCTTCGCCCAGATCAACAATCCGGGCAACGTCGGCGACCAGCTGCAGCTGCTGCTGCTGCGCTCCTCGGAAGATCTGCTGCGCTACGGCTACATCGCCTACAGCCTGCCGGTGAACTTCACCGGCACGCGCGTCAACTTCTCCTATGGCGCCGCCGAATTCGAGGTGGAGGGCTCCACCGTCGAGGGCAGCAACCGCAGCGCCCGCGTGATGCTCGAGCACCCGCTGCTCACCGACACCAACGATCGCCTGCAGGTCGGCGTCGGCGCCTCCCGCACCATCGCCAATTCCGATTTCGGCGGCCTGTTCGCCTCGGAGAGCGGGACGTCCATCACGCTTCTGGAGCTGGAGTCCACCTACACTCACAGTCACGCGAATCTCGCGGTGACGCAGGTTGTGACCAACATCTCGACCAACTTCGAACAGCTGGAGCGTGCCGAACTGGATGCTGCCTTCCTCGGCGGCACCCGGGTCGAGAATGCCGGCCAGCGCCTGCGCGCCGAACTCGACGTGCAGCACCTGTCGCCCCTGCCCAAGGGCCTGCAGCTGTTCCTGCGCGCCAATGGCGTCTACTCCCCCGACCCGTTGTCCGACATCAGCGCCTACTCGCTGGGCGGCCCCAGCGGCATCCGCGGCTACCCGGCCTCGGAGGTGCGCGGCGCCCGCGGCTACTTCGGCACCATCGGCTTCAACCGGCCCTTCAACCTCGGTGCGGCACGGATCACCGGCCGCGTCTTCGCCGACTCCGGTCGCGTGTTCGACATCGACGACGGCCTGACGCGCCAGCCCGACGAGGAGCTGAGCAGCGTCGGCTTCGGCGCAGACCTGCAATACGACCGGGTCAATGCCAAGCTCGACTGGTCGTTCCCCCGCGACAACCACGCTTCCAGCGACGACAAGGACGACCGCGTCTTCGGCTCCCTCGCCGTCTCCTTCTGAGGACAAGCATTCATGTTCACCCACCGACGTCATCCGCTCGCCGCCGCCCTGCGCGCGATGCGCGGGCCGCTGGCTGTCGCCAGCGCGGTCGCCCCCGCCCTGCTGCTGGCCAGCCCCAGCGGCGGCCAGGTCATTGCCGGCCAGGCCGGCATCGGCCATCCGACGGCCAATGGCACGGTCATCAACCAGACCTCGGCTTCGGCGGTCATCAACTGGCAACAGTTCTCGGTCGGCAGCAGCGAATACGTCGTCTTCAACCAGCCGAGCGCCTCGGCGGCGGTGCTCAATCGCGTGGTCGGCGGCCATGCCTCGGAAATCCTCGGCAACCTCTCGGCCAACGGTCGTGTGTTCCTGGTCAATCCTCAGGGCGTGGTCTTCGGCCAGGGCGCCCGGGTCGACGTCGGCGGGCTGGTCGCCTCGACCATGGACATCCGCGACGCGGACTTCATGAACCAGCGCTACGTCTTTGCCGGTGCGCGCTCCGGCAGCGCCGTCAGCAATGCCGGCGTCATCACCGCACGCGACGGCGGCTTCGTGGTGCTGGCGGGTGAGCAGGTGGGCAACAGCGGCCTGGTGCAGGCTCGCCTCGGAACGGTGGCACTGGCCTCCGGCTCGGCCATGACCCTGGGCCTGGACCAGGACGGGCTGGTCGACTTCCACGTCGATGGCAAGGCGGTATCGCAGCTGGCCGGCATCGACAACCTCGGCGACATCGTCGCCGATGGCGGCACCGTGATCATGGAGGCCCGCGCGGCGCGTGCCCTGATCGGTGACGCCGTCAACAACAGCGGCAACGTCCGCGCACGTTCCATCGCCGAGCATGACGGCGCGATCTATCTCAATGCCGATGGTGGCGACATCCGTCACGACGGCGTGCTCGATGCCTCGGGCAGCGGCCACAGCGACGGCGGCGAAATCCGCCTCGTCGCCAGCAACACCCTGATCACCAGCGACGCCAGCCGGATCGACGCCCGCGGCGGCAGCGGAGCCGACGGCGGCTTCGTCGAACTGTCGGGACACCAGAAATTCAAGGCCGACGGCGCGGTGCAACTCGGCAACGGCGGCACGCTGCTGATCGACCCGAACAGCATCAACATCACCGACGCGCAGACCTGCAACGCCGACGCCTGCTACAGCGCCACGCAGATCGAAGGCATGCTCAACCAGGGCGCCGACGTCTACATCATCGCCGCCGACCGCATCACCGTTCAGGACTTCGGCGCCGACCAGACCCTCAGCTCCTCCAGCGCGGGCGGCGACCTGCTGTTCGGCATCGGCTCGCCCGTCACCGGCCAGCTGCCCGGCGGGCCCTCGTTCTCCCGCGCCGCGCCGGTCAATGCCGGCACGCCGGGGAGTGGCAACATCGATCTCGGCGGACAGGACATCGACATCGACGGTGCCTTCAGCATCTTCGGCGGCATCGGCAGTGGCGACCTCAGCCTCGGCGGGATCACGGCGTCCAGCATCGTCGCCGTGGCCGACGGCCAGATGAGCCTCGGCGGTTCGATGACGGCCACCAACGGCTTCATCGACCTGCGCGGCATCGGCGGCGTGCTCGGCGCGAACCAGGCCCTCACTGCCAGCGAGGACATCTCGATCCGCGCCATCCGCGGCAGGGTGGAAGTCGGCAACGTCAGCTCCAACTGGACGCCCGGTGCGATCGACGTCAACGCCATCGACATCCGCGCCCGCGACGGCATCACCACCGGCGACCTGAGCGCCAGCGTCCAGAGCGCGGGCGACAGCGACTATCTCTACGCCGGCATCTTCCTCTGGAACAACTACTCCGAGGATGCCAACGGCGGCTTCTTCGCCGATCCGGGACCGCTGCGCGGCGAGGTGCAGACCGGCAACATCACGCTGGAAACCTTCACCCTGAACAACATCGGCAACGACGCCGAGACCAATCTCGAGATTCGCAACTACGCCAACTTCGTCGGTACCAGCCACGTCGGCGGCGGTGGCATCACCACCGGAGCGATCACTGCCAACGCAAGGGCCACCGGCTTCGCCGATACCGGCGTGTTCCTGCAGGCGGACGGCAACATCAGCGCCGGCGGTATCGAACTGACCCAGGGCGGCACCTCGACGAGCCAGTTCTCCAACCTCACGGCGATCAGCGACAACGGCGGCGACATCGCGCTGGGCGACCTCAGCCTCGGTTCCGGCACCAGCATCGACCTGCAGACCGCCGACAGCCGCAGCGACCCCGACGATCACGGCAACATCAGCATCGCCTCCATCGCCGGGACCCTGTTGAATCTCGACCTCGACGGCAGCGGCAGCGTCATCCTCGGCACGCAGTCGATCACCGCCGCGCGGATGAGCATCTTCGCCAACGCAGACCTGCTCGAGCTGGGCAACCTCACCGCGACGGCGGGCGAGATCCAGTTGGCCAACCGCGGCGGCAGCATCAGGACCGGCAACCTGCAGTCGACCTCGACCTTCTTCGCCGGCGAAGGCAGTCGTCTGTTCGGTTTCAGCGGTGTCGACATCAACGCGCGCGATGGCGTCACCACCGGCGACATCAACGTGACCGTCAACGCCGGACAGCCCGACACCCTGGTTACCGGTGGCGTGCGCATCTTCACCAACGAGGAGTTCGACACCGGCGCCCAGGCCGCCGACGTCCTCACCGGCAACATCAACGTCAACCTGCGTGCAGGCAGCCAAAGCGGCGTATCCACGCAGGCACAGGTCATCATCGCCAACGCCGCCCGCGACGTCTCCGGCGACAGCACGACGCCGCAGATCGTCGGTGGCGGCAGGGTCACCACCGGGACCATTACCGTCGCCTCCCGCGGCAGCATCCCGGACCCGCAGAGCTGCCCGGACTGCGGTTCGACGCTGGCCCGCGCCGACATCAACATCACGGCAGACGACAACCTGACGACCCAGGCGATCAGTGTCACCACCGTCGGTGCCGACCTGCTCGGCTCCAGCCTGGTGGCGGCAGGCTTCGACGGCGGCGACGTGTCCCTGGGCGCCACCAGCATGGCTGCCAACACCAGCGTCACCGTCATCGCGTCGCAGGCCCGGAACGACAGCAGCAATACCGGCAACGTCAACATCGCATCGCTGAGCGGGCAGTACCACCAGCTGACGCTGAATGCCAGCGGCGCGCTCGGCGTCAACGGCGGCAACCTGCGCCGCGTTGCACCGCCGCAGGGAGAGGCAAGTTTTACCTCGCTCTTCGGTCAACAGATCAGCCTGCAGAACCTGACGCTGGACACCAGTTCCGAGCTGTTTGAAATCTCGACGCCGGGCGCCCTGACGCTCGCCAACACCCAGATCACCGGCAAGACCCTGCGTCTGGATTCCGGCGGCAACATGACGCTGTCCGGCACGCTGACCGGCGACACGGTCAGCATGGAATCCAATGGCGCGGTGCTGACCTCGGCGACGCAGAACCTGACGGTCAACGCCGGCGGCGTGGAGATCGACGCCCAGCGCATCGATGTCAGCCGTGCCGTGATGAACATCGGCAACGGCAGCGTCCAGCTGGGCCTGGATACAGAGCTGCTGTCCCTGCTCGAACAGAAGGAACCTGCGCTGGCACCGGCAATGTCCGCCCCCAATGCGGCGTTCCAGGCGCAGGATGGCGTTGTCATCGGCAACCTGAACTTCAGCAGCAGCGGCTACCTGTTCGTGCGAGCCCCCACCTTCGCATCCGGCACGGTACAGGTCGGCTCGGCGCCGCTGTTCTTCAACGTC
>DATILC010000220.1:0-4503 GCA_035476855.1 Solimonas sp.
TGGTTCATAGGGGTTCGGAAAACCGAGTCGTTTCAGAATACGGGTTTCCAGCGCTTCCATGCGCACAGCCTCGGATTCCTGTTCATGGTCATGGCCCAGCAGGTGCAGGCAGCCGTGCACCACCATGTGCGCCCAGTGAGCACGCAGGGCCTTGCCCTGTTCGGCAGCCTCGCGCGCCACCACCGGCGCACAGATGACGAGATCACCGATCACCGGCGCGCTCTCCAGCTCCGGCTCGCCCTGGAAGGACAGCACGTTGGTCGGCTTGTCCTTGCCGCGATACTGGCGGTTGAGCATGCGCGATTCCGCGTCGCCGACGATGCGGATGTTCAGTTCGCCGCGCTCGCGGCCCAGTGCTGCCGCGGCCCAGCCACGCAGGCTCGCCGGTGCCGGGATGCCGGCGGCAGGAACCATGCGCTGGATCGTTATCTCGCTCATTCCGCGGTCTTCGCCTCGTGCTGCTCGTAAGCATGCACGATGGCCTGGACCAACGGATGACGCACCACGTCTTCCTTGGCAAAGCGGGTGAAGGAGATGCCCGGCGTGCCGGCCAACACCTGCTCGGCCTGGCGCAGGCCGGACAGCTGGTGCTTGGGCAGGTCGACCTGGGTCATGTCGCCGGTGACCACCGCGACGCTGCCGAAACCGATGCGGGTCAGGAACATCTTCATCTGCTCCACCGAGGTGTTCTGCGCCTCGTCGAGGATGATGAAGGACTCGTTGAGCGTGCGGCCGCGCATGAAGGCCAGCGGCGCGATCTCGATGACGCTCTTCTCGATCAGGCGCGCCACCTTCTCGAAGCCCATCATCTCGTACAGCGCGTCGTACAGCGGCCGCAGGTAGGGATTGATCTTCTCGGCCATGTCGCCAGGCAGGAAGCCCAGCTTCTCGCCGGCCTCGACCGCCGGGCGCACCAGCACGATGCGCCGCACGCGGTCGCGCTCCAGCGCCTGCACTGCGCTGGCGACGGCGAGATAGGTCTTGCCGGTGCCGGCCGGACCGATGCCGAAGTTGAGGTCGTGGGTGGCAATCGCCTTGAGGTAGGCCTTCTGCTGCTGGCTGCGGCCGCGCACCACGCCGCGCTTGGTGCGGATCACCACCTCGCCGTGGCTGCTGCGCTCTTCCTCGGCGGCAGCGGCATCCAGCTCCGGGTCCGGGCCGTGCTCGGCCAGCGACAGGTGGACGTGCTCGGTGGTGACGATGTCGTCCTCGGTCTGGCCGAACAACTCGCGCAGCACCACTTCGCCGCGGGCGATGTCGGGGCGTGCGCCGACCAGCTGGAAGCGGTTGCCGCGACTGCGGATCTCGATGCCGAGACGCAGCTCGATCTGGCGCAGGTGCGCGTCGAAGGGGCCGTTGAGGTTGGCGATGCGCTGGCTGTCGTCAGGCTCCAGCGTCAGGTCGACGCGGGCCTGGGTGGGGGCTTTGCTCATGCGGCGACCGCGCGGTCAGCGCAGAGACGGCCGCGGAACGCATTGGCGGTCGCCTCGGTCAGTTCGACATCGACGAACTGGCCGATCAGCGATTCCGGCCCGTCGAAGTTGACCATGCGGTTGTGCGAGCTGCGGCCGGCCACCTGGCCGCCGCCGCGCTTCGCCGGCTTCTCCACCAGCACGCGCTGGGTACTGCCGACCAGGCCGCGCCGGAACTGCTCGTCGAGCTGGTGGATGCGCTGCTGCAGGATCTGCAGGCGGCGCGACTTCTCTTCCATCGGCACGCCGTCGCGCAGGTTCGCCGCCGGCGTGCCGGGGCGCGGGCTGTAGTTGAACGAGTAGGCGCAGTCGAAGCCACACTCGGCAATCAGGTCCATGGTGCGCATGAAGTCGTCTTCGCTCTCGGAGGGGAAGCCGACGATGAAGTCCGAGGACAGCGACAGGCCGGGCCGCGCCTCGCGGATGCGGCGGATCTTGTCGATGTACTGCGCACGGGTATAGCCGCGTTTCATCATGCCGAGGATGCGATCGGAACCGGATTGCACCGGCAGGTGCAAATAGCTCGCCAGCTTCGGTTCCTCGGCGAAGGCCTCGATCAGCGAATCGGTGAACTCGGCCGGATGCGAGGTGGTGTAGCGGATGCGCTCGATGCCCGGGATCTGCGCGACGTAGCGGATCAGCAGCGCCAGGTCGCAGAGCTCGGGGGTGTCGCCCATCCTGCCGCGGTAGGCGTTGACGTTCTGGCCCAGCAGGGTCAGCTCGCGCACGCCCTGCTGCGCCAGCTGCGCGCATTCCAGCAGCACGTCGTCCAGCGGGCGCGAGACTTCCTCGCCACGGGTATAGGGCACGACGCAGAACGTGCAGTACTTGGAGCAGCCTTCCATGATCGAGACGAAGGCGGTGACGCCCTCGGCGCGCGGTTCCGGCAGGCGGTCGAACTTCTCGATCTCGGGGAAGCTGACGTCGACCGCCGGCTTGCGCGAGGCGCGCGTGCGGTCGAGCAACTCGGGCAGGCGATGCAGGGTCTGCGGGCCGAAGACGATGTCGACCAGCGGCTGGCGCTGGGCAATGGCCTGGCCTTCCTGGCTGGCGACGCAGCCGCCGACGCCGATCAGGCGCGCGGGGTCGGCCTTCTTCCACTCCTTCCAGCGGCCCAGTTCGGAGAACACCTTTTCCTGGGCCTTCTCGCGCACGGAACAGGTGTTGAGCAACAGCAGGTCGGCCTCGTCGGGGTTCTGCGTGCGCTCGTAGCCATGCGACTGGGCAAGCACGTCTGCCATCTTGGACGAGTCGTACTCGTTCATCTGGCAGCCGTAGGTGATGAGGTACAGCTTCTTGGACATCTGGAGGGGGATACGGCCGGAACGGCGCCGATTATAGCGGATGGCCCCCTCGGGCCCGGACAGGCCGGCAGCGCGATGTAGAGATTTTATATTTATCTAAGAAGTATTTTCATATGTTTAATAACAATCTCCTGTGGGCCGTTGCAGGGTCGGGGAGCGTCGTAAATGTGACTTTCAATTGAATATAGTATCTTAATACAATAAAAATTCTTGACTGCCCGGACAGGACTCCGTGCCTTTTCGGCACTGGCTTGTCGGCGCCGCAGCCCCTACCCTGCACGGCATCCCGATTCCAGCTTCCTTTCCAATCCGAGGCATCCGATGGCCAAGCGCCCGCAGTCTCCTGCCCTGTCCCCCGCCCAGACCCTGGCGCAGTCCTTCAAGCTGCCCAACGGCGCGGTGGTGCCCAACCGGCTGGCCAAGTCGGCGCTGAGCGAGGCCCTGGGCACGATGGACAACCGCCCGACCGCTCGGCTGGAGCGCCTCTACGGCCGCTGGGCCGAGGGCGGCATCGGCCTGTGCATCACCGGCAACGTCATGATCGATCGCCGCGCCCTCGGCGAGCCGGGCAATGTCGTGGTCGAGGACGAGGCCGACCTCGGCGCCCTGCAGCGCTGGGCGGCGGCCGGCACGCGCCGCGGCGGCCAGCTGTGGATGCAGATCAACCACCCGGGCAAGCAGGCGCCCAAGGGGCTCAACCGCGAAACCGTCTCGCCCTCGGCGATCGGCTTCCGCGCCGACATGGCGGCGTTCTTCGCCACCCCGCGCGAGCTGGGCGAGACCGAGATTCTCGAACTGGTACGCCGCTACGGCAACACCGCGCGCATTGCGAAGAAGGCCGGCTTCACCGGCGTGCAGATCCACGGCGCCCACGGTTATTTGGTCAGCCAGTTCCTGTCGCCGCACCACAACCGCCGCACGGACCGCTGGGGCGGCAGCGCCGAGAACCGTCGCCGCTTCGTGCTGGAGGTATTGGCCGAAATGCGCCGCCAGGTCGGCCCGGACTTCCCGATCGGCATCAAGCTCAACTCCGCGGATTTCCAGCGCGGCGGCTTCACCGAGGACGAGTCGCTGGACGCGATCCGTGCGCTGGTGGCCGGCGGCATCGACCTGGTCGAGATTTCCGGCGGCACCTACGAGGCGCCGGCGATGACCGGCGTCACAAGGAAGGACAGCACGCGCAAGCGCGAGGCCTACTTCCTCGAATTCGCCGAGAAGGTGCGCGCCGCGGTCAAGGTGCCACTGATGCTGACCGGCGGCTTCCGCAGCCTCGGCGGCATGGCCGAGGCGGTGGGTGAAGGTGCGATCGATTTCGTCGGCCTCGGCCGCCAGCTGGCAGTCGAGCCCGATGTGCCGACGCGCCTGCTCGCCGGCGAGGAACCGCGCCACACCATCCGCCCGATCACCACCGGCATCGCCATGGTCGATCGCATGGCGATCATGGAAGTGGCCTGGTATACGCGCCAGCTGCGCCGCATCGGCGACGGCGGCCACCCGCGGCCCAACGAATCGGGCCTGCAGTCCTTCGCCATCGGCATGATCGAGAACGGCTGGAAGACCTTCCGCACGCGGCGCCTGCGCGCTTCCTGAGGTCTGCAAGAAAGGCTCCGAAAAGTCCGTTCGTGCTGAGCCTGTCGAAGCAGTGAGTCGGGGCAGTCGTGGATTGCCTTGAATGGCAATCCACGCCGACGAACGGACTTTCCCCACCGCCGGTCAACGAGTTGCCG
>DATILC010000221.1:0-11927 GCA_035476855.1 Solimonas sp.
AAGCGCGTGTCAGCGAACTGCTTGCCGAAAACGAAGCCGCGATGACGCGGCTGGTGCAGGCCGGCTCGGCGATTGCGGCGATGGACACGACCACGCCGCGGGCCCAGTTCGACATGGAAACGGCGATGCACGAGTTGAAGATCCTGATCGAACGGGCGCCTGCCTATTCGCGCGACGCCTGAGCGATCCGGCCCATCGCACAGGAGGGATCACCGATCCGTCCTGCGGGCTCCGGCGGCTATTGGCGGTGCAGGAACTCGATGACCGCCTTTGCCACCGCCGCCGGCTGCTCCTCCTGCGGCAGCAGCTTGGCCCGGGGGATCGTCACCAGCCGCGCATCGCGGAACTGCGGAACCATCTGATGTACCAGCGGCCTCCGGCCGGCGTGCAAAGCGCCGGCCGCACGCCCACAATGGCTGCATCCACAGGCCGGCCGGCACGTATCGGTCGGTATGGCGGTGTGTAGCGCCACATGGGGGAATGTGATGCCTACGAGCACGCGGGGGTTGTACCGGGCCGATGCGCCCGCGATCTGGATCAGGGCGCTGCTGCTGTGGTGCCTGGCGTCCGTCCTGCCCTGCGCCGCGGCGGAGCGCGGCCCGCTGCCGGAGGGCGAACCCTCGGTGGTGCCGGCCGATCCGGTCAAGGCAGGCCGCCGTTACGGCGTGGTCTGGCGCCTGCGCGGCGAGGCCCTCGCCACCGACCTGCGCAGCTCGAAGTCGCGCAAGCTGCGCGAGAGCGATCTGGTCTATGTTGGCGAGCGTGTCCACACCGTCGAACGCTCCGAGCTGGTGCTGCTGACCGACGACGGCGGCGCGATCGCGCTGCGGCCGTCCACCGAGTTCTTCGCCGAGGCCTATGCCGCCGAGGCCCGCAACACCGATCGCATGGCGCTGCGCCTGCTGCGCGGCTCGCTGCGCATCGTCACTGGCTGGATCGGCAAGCTCAACCGCGATGGCTACAGCGTCGCCACCCCGGCGGTGACGATCGGCATCCGCGGGACCGACCACGAGCCCTTCGTGCTGTCCGAGCAGCAGGCCGAGGCGACGCCCTACGAGGCCGGCTCCTACGACAAGGTCAATCGCGGCCGCACCGTGCTGAAGACCGTCGCCGGCGAGCTGGAGGTCGAGGCCGGGCGCGTCGGCTTCGCGCGCCAGGCCGGCCAGGCGGCGCCGACCGACCGCGCATTGATGACCCTGTTGCTGCCGGAGCTGCTGGAGCGCGTGCCCGGGTTCTACATCGGCGGCACGTTCGAGAAGGAACTCGACGAGTTCTCGCAGAACGCCGATGAGAACATCCGCCGCCGGCTGGAGCAGGCACAGGCCGTGCCTGCCGGCTGCGCCGGCGAAGCGGCGGCCCGTGACTGGATCGCGCGCTTCGACAGCGCAGTCGAGCAGCGCGATGCCGATGCCGTGCTGCAGATGTTCGCGCAGGACGCGCGTATCGAGGCCGGCGTGCGCGACGCGCAGGGGCAGCGGGTTGCCAGCAGCTTCAGCCGCAAGGACTTTGCGCGCAGCGTGCGCGCCGCGGCACGGGGGCTGGAGGAGTACAGCCAGCGCCGCGAGACGCTCGACGTGATAACGCGTGCTGCCGGCGATGGACAGGCCTGCGCGCCGGTGCAACTGCGTTCGCACGTGATCGAGCAGGGCCGCCTCTCCGGACGCCCTTATCGCATCGAGGCCGACGAGGAGTACCTGCTGGAACTGCGCGAGGGCCGCTGGCTGGCGGTGGAGTCGCGCACCACTCAGCGCTGATCAAAGTCGGCGACCTCGCCGAGGCCGATCTGGCGCAGCCACTGCTGGCGCGTCTGGCGCAGCGCGGCATCGCCGGGATTGGCCTCGATCGCCTCGGATAGCGCGGCGAAGGCGTCGTACCAGAGGCCAGCCGCGGCCAGCGCTGCGGCGTCACCCTCCGGCGCATCGCCGCTGACGCGCCGGATCGCGCCGGCCGACAGCACATCGTTGGAGCGGCCCTCGGCGTCGGGGACCAGCGACACCGACCACTGGTAGTCGATGCCCGGCTGCAGTTTCAGGCCGCTGTCGCGCAGCGAGTAGCGTTGCAGGCCGGCCGTTGCGGTGCCGGTGGCGACGTTCTCCAGCAGCGGCACGACGCCGTGCTCGTCGATCAGCGTCAGTTCCACGCGCACGGTCGTCGGTCGCGAGCTGAACCAGTACAGCACCGGCTGCTCCTGCAAGGTGTAGCCGACATGGTCGGGCGCGATCACGGCGACGAAGGGCAGGGCCTCGGCGACGCCGCGCGAACTGCCGCCGACGCGACGCCGCGGCGCGTCGGCCTGCGGGGCGACGTAGCCCGTTGCCGGCGGCGTGTCCGCCCCTGCGGGAAGACTCAGCAGCTGCAAGGCCAGCAGCGCCGCTGATGCCACCTGAACCCCGCCTGTCCTGTGCTTCATGCCCAGTTCCCGATCACGAGGAACGGTGCCCAGTAACCCGGGTGGCGGTAGCGCGGGTCGGCGAGCAGGCGTTGCTGCGCCGCCTGCATGGCCTGTGCCTTGGAGCGCTTGCCGCTGGCGAGCTCGCGGTAGAAATCGCGGATCAGCGTGCTGGAGGCCTCGTCGTTGATGTACCACAGCGTTGCCACGACGCTGCGTGCGCCGGCCTTGATCGCGACCCCCGCCAGGCCCAGCGCGGCGCGCTCGTCGCCGGCGGCGGTCTGGCAGGCGCTCAGCGTCAGCAGGTCGACCGGATCGTCGCGCAGGCGGTTGAACTTGACGATGCGTTCCAGCGAGTCCATGCCCATTTTTCCGTCGTAGGTCAGCAGGAAGCTCTTGCGCGGATCGCGGTCGAACTGCCCATGCGAGGCGATGTGCATGACGTCGAAGGTCGCGCCGCGCGCCGCCTGCTCCACTTCCGGCACGGTGAAGCGGCGATCGCTGAGCGTTTCGGACTGGTAGCGCTGGCCGACCTCGCGAATCTCCTCGCTGACATTTGGCAGCGCCGGAAAGCCCTGCACCGAGGCGCTGAGGCCGCTGAGCAGCGCCGTCGGTCGCGTCGTGGCGCTGCCCTGCGCTTCCACCAGGTGCAGGCCCGGGATCGTGGCGAGGGCGTAGCGCTGCACGACGAACTCGCGGCCGTCATGCAGCGCGGCGAAGGGTATGCCCAGCAGCGGGCCGTCCGGCGCCACCACCAGGGTATCGATCGCGCGCGCCTCCAGCTCGGCCTGCACCGGCGCGATCAGCCAGCCATGGAGCTTCTGCGCATGCGGCAGGTACTCGTGCGTGCTGCGCTTCTCCAGCTTGCGTCGCAGCAGCAGCGTCTCGGCAGTCAGCGTGGCAGCGCTGACGCGCACGGTGACGCGCTGGATGTCGTCGCCGATGCTCAGCAGCAGTTCCAGGCGGTCCGGCAGCACCACCGGGTAGAGCACGGCAGTGCCGGGCGGCAGGCGGTCGATGCCGCCCTGGCGCGAGCGGAACTGGTCGACACAGTCGTCGCGGAAGTAGTCCTCGAGTTCGACGGTCTTGAGTTGCTCGATGACGCTGCGCACTTCCGCCAGCTGGCTGCGCCGCTGCGCATCGTCGGGGGTCTGGCCGGAGCGCTGCAGCAGCAGGTCGGCGAATTCGGTGAACAGCGGGCCGATGCTGTCGCGATAGCTGCGACGGCTGGCGCGCAGGTCCAGCAGCAGGTCCTGGCGGATCGGCTGCAGCGTCGCCAGCGCCTGCCGGTACAGCGTCAGCGCCCGCTCCGGATGGCCCTGGTGCAGCTGGATGCGGCCTGCCTGCCATTGCCAGAGGTACAACAGTTCCGGCGCCTGCGCGGCCTGCGCGGCGAAGATCGCGCGGCGCGTGTCGCGCAGGGCGGCGCTGTCCTGTCCGAGCTGCTCGTAGTAGCGGCCGCTCTGCCCCAGCACCTGCGAACGCAGCCGCGGATCGGCGCTGCCGTCGGCCAGCGCGGCGTCCAGCGCGGCACGCGCCGCGGTCCTGCTGTCCCGGGACAGCGGCGCCGGCGCGTCGAGCAGGCGGCTGGCGGCGCTGGTCAACAGCAGCGTGCGCTCGGCGGAAGGCGGCTGGGCCTGCAACTGCCGCAGCGCCCGCAGGATCGAAGCCTGTGCCGCCGCGCCATCGCCGCTGCGCTGCTGCGCGTCGGCTGCGTTGAGCAGCAGCCGCAGTTCCAGGCCCGGTTGCTGCGCCTGCAGTGCCAGCCGCTGTCCGCGCTCGAAACTGGCCAGGGCGCGCGGCTCGTCCTGCCGCGCGGCCTGCAACAGGCCGAGGTCGTTCAGCGTGGCGGCGGCGAGCGCTTCGCGCTCCGTGTCCTCGGCCTGGGCCAGCGCATCGCGCAGCAGCGGTTCAGCGAGATCGAACTGGCCCAGCTGCAGCTGGGCGCGTCCGCCCAGCGCCAGCGCCTCGGCGCGCAGCGACGGCGTCGAGCGCCTGATGGCCTCCTGCGCGGCGGCCAGCGCGGACAGTGCTTTCGCGCGGTCGCCCAGCGCGAGCTGCTGGCTGGCCTGGCGCAGCGCTAGCGTCGCCTGCGGATCGTCGACGGCGCTGCCGTCGGGCGCGGTGAGTTGCGGCGCCTTGGTGATCGTGTGCAGCGAGGCGGTCGCCGACATGGCGAGCAGCATTGCGGCAAAGCCGCTGGCCAGGAATGCAGGGCGGCGCTGCGAGCCGGCGCGCATCAGAAGCGCACTCCGCAATGCACCCGGAAATGCACACCCTCGTCCTGCAGGCTGCTGCCGCCGGAGTCCTCATGGATGAACGGTATGCCGTGGTAGACCTGTGCACCGATGTCCGGCGAGAGGTTCCAGCGCAGGCCGCTGCCGACACTGGCCAGGGAAAGGCTGCTGCCGTTGTCGTCACTGGCGAGGCCGTAGTCGATGAACAGCGCCAGGGCGAGTGCGCCATCCTCGGCGTCGCGGCTGATCCCCGGCACGCGCAGCCGGGCCAGGCGATGCCGGTATTCGGCGGAGGCGATCAGCCCCTCGTCCCGCACCAGGTAATTCTCGCGGTAGCCGCGCACGGTCTCGCCGCCGCCGACGACGAGCTTCTCCGAGGGCAGCAGGCCGTCCGAGGCCAGCTGCCATCCGGCGCGGGCCAGGGCCTGGCCGCGGCCGTCGAAAACCTGTTGCACCAGCTGCAGCTGGGTCTGCCAGGACGCGAAATGCGAATCCGGCAGGGCCGGATCGGCGTGGATG
Organism: Solimonas sp.; assembly: GCA_035476855.1. Lineage (GTDB taxonomy): Bacteria > Pseudomonadota > Gammaproteobacteria > Nevskiales > Nevskiaceae > Solimonas_A. The sequence continues at coordinate 5,146 of DATILC010000221.1, forward strand.
GTCGAGCCGAAGGCATCGAGTCCGAAGTTCAGCAGGCTGCGCGCGGCGAACACGCGTGCAGGCCAGCGCCACACCGCATCGACCGCGGTGCGCAGGCCCGAAACCTCGGCCTCGCCGTCGACCACGCCGGCAGCAAAGGAGAAGGGGATGCCCAGCAGGTAGGTGCGCGTGCGCGTGTGATAGAGCGAGCCGCTGAACGAGATCTGCCGCTGTTGCGTGTGCTGCAGTCGCAGGCCGAAGCCGGCCTCTGCCGCGGTTTCGCGGCTGCTGATGTCGAGTACGCGGAAGCGGCTTTCCACCACCGAACTGTCGTTGCGTGCAACGCTGGCGAACAGCGAGAACGCAGTACCCGGCAGCGGCAGCGTGCTGCGCAGCCCGTAGCTCTCGTAACCGTCGGTAAGCCCCATGGAGGCCACGCTGAGGTCGTTGATGCCGAGCAGGTTGCGCGCACCCAGCTCGACCGCGGCGGCGGTCTCGCCGACGCTGACCGGGCGATCATTGGCAATGTCGAGGCTGGCATGGAAGCGCGGCCCCTCGCGCAGGCCGAGCCGCAGCTGCGACTGGCCCGGCGCATCGCCCGGCAGCAGCTCGGCATTGAGTTGCTCGGCGACGCCATCCTGCAGCAGCAGCTGCATGCGCTCCTGCAGGCGACCCACGTTGAGCGGTTCCTCCGCCTGGCCGGTGAACAAGCCCTGCAGCCAGGCCTCGCGGTAGTGGTGTTCGCCGGTGAACTGCACGCGCGTCAGGCGTCCCTCGGTCACCTGCAGTCGCAGCACGCCGTCGTCCAGCGACTGGTCGGGAATCAGCGCACCGGAACTGATGTAGCCGGCATCGACATAAAGCTGAGTCAGGCGCTGGCGCAGTTCCTCCAGTTCCTCCGCCGCGAGGTCGCGATGTTCATAAGGCGCGACCGCCGCGCGCAGCGTGGCCTCATCGAGCACGGTGTTGCCGTCGATGCGGATGCGCTCGACGCGGACCTGCGGCTGCGCCGACAGCGGCTCGCCGGCCGCAAGGGCCAGAGGTGCCAGCAGCGCCAGCATCAGGCCCATGTGCAATGCTCCCTGGCGTTGTCCCAAGCGCTACTCCCTTTCCGCCTGCCGGCAGCCGGGATCCATCATCAGCGCCAGCAGTCCCGTGTCCGCCGCCGCGGCGGCGGATGGGGCCGTGTCGGCGTACAGCGGGTTGCCCGCGATCGCGGCGAAGCCGCCGCGGCCGCGGGCAACGAAGCTGCTGCCGCTGGCGGCGCCGCAGGCGGCCTGCAGCAGTTGCGAGGCATCGAGGAAGTCCGCCTTGGGCACGCCGAGGCCGCGGCCGACGTCGACGTTCGGCGCGAGGATGCTGACGTTGCCGTTGATGCCCAGCTGAGAGGACGCCTGCACCAGGCTGTCGGCGGACTGCAGGAACTGGCCGGCGCTGATGCTGATGTTGCCGCCGTTGCCGCCGAAGGCATTGGCGATGATGCTGGAGGCGTTGAGCACGACGAAGTCGGGATCGATCGTGATGTTGCCGCCGTTGCCGGCGCCGCCGGCGACCGAGGTGGTGATGCGCGAATGCTCCAGGTAGACCAGGCGCTCGGCCGTGATGTCGATGTTGCCGCCGTCGGACTGCTCGGTCTGTGTCGTGATCTCGGCGCCGCCGGACAGGCGCAGAGCCTCGACCAGGTCCAGCGTGATCGAGCCGCCGACCCCGCTGCCGCTGCTGCGCGTGGAGATCGTGCCGCCCTCCGACAGGTCCAGCCGCGTCGCCTCCACCACGATGCTGCCGCCGCGACCGCTGCCCTCGGCGCGCCCGAACAGGCCGCTGGGGCCGCGCGGGCCGCTGCCGGAAATCGCAATCCGGTCGCGGACTGCCACGTGCAGCGTGCCGCCCTCGCCGCTGCCTTTGCTGGTGACGTCGAGATTGCCGCCGCTGTCGAGCCGCAGTTCGCCAGCCTCTACGTCGATCGAGCCGCCCTTGCCCGCGCCGCTGGTCGAGGCCAGCAGGTTGGCGTTGCCGGAGAGCAGCAGCGTGTCCGCCACGACCCTGATCGAGCCGCCGCTGCCGCTGCCGGTGGTGTCGGCGAAGATGCCGGCGCCATTGCCCAGTTGCAGCAGCGGGGCATCGATGTGGATGTTGCCGCCGTCGCCGCTGCCGGAGGCCTGCACCGAGACGCCGCTGCCGAAGTCACCGGTGGAACCGTCCAGCGTCACGCTCTGGCTGGCGGAGAGCGTGATGTTGCCGCCACGGCCGCTGCCGAGGCTGCGTGCTGACAGGGCGGCGAGGCTTTCGATGAGGATTTCGTCGGCGACGACGTCGATGTTGCCGCCGGCGCCGCTGCCCTGGGTGTCGGCGGTGACGAAGCCGTCGGCGAACAGGTGCAGGCGCGGCGTGCGGATGCGCAGGTCGCCGGCATCGCCGCTGCCGTCGGTCTGCACCGTGATGAGCGTTTCGGGGTTGCCACCGACGCTGACGCTGTCCCTCATCTCGATGTCGATGCTGCCGCCGTCGCCGTCCGTGAGGCTGCTGGCCAGCATCGCGCCGCTGTTCTCGACGCGCAGCTGCTCGCCGCGCAGGAAGATTGTTCCTCCCGTGCCGGGGCCGCTGGTGGCGGCCACGATCACGCCGAGTTCCCGCAGCGTCAGCAGCGGGGTCGTCAGGCGGATGTCGCCGCCGGTGCCGGAGCCGCTGGCCTGCGCGAACAGGCCAGTGAGCCTGGGGTCGTTGTCGCCGTCGATCAGCACGCTGTCGCTGACGCCTACGATCATGTCGCCACCCTCGCCGGAGCCCAGGGTCGCGGTATCGATGCGGCCGCCGCTGAAGATGCCCAGCGTCTGCAGGTCCAGCGTGATCTTGCCGGAGGCGCCGGAGGCGAAGCTGGTAGCGGTGATGACGCCGCCGTTGCGGATTTCCAGTGCGCCGGCGGTGATGTCGATGCCGCCGCCGACACCGGCGTCGCGCGCCTGCGCAAAGATGCCGCTGGCGAAGCCGCCGGGCTCGCTGCCGTCGATCAGGATGCTGCCGGCGTCCACCAGGATGCTGCCGCCGGCACCGCTGCCGGCGCTGGTGGCGTCGATGACGCCGAGGCTGTTCAGCAGGAGATTGTCGGCAGCGATCTGTATCGAGCCACCGCGACCTGCGCCAATGCTGCGCGCGGAAATGCTGCCGCCGTTGCGCAGTTGCAGTTCCGGGCTGCTGACATCGACATTGCCGGCGCTGCCGTCTCCGAGAGACTGGGCAATGATGTCGCCGCCGTCGAGGACCACGCTGTTGCCGGCGAGTATCGTGATGTTGCCGCCGCTGCCGCTGCCGAAGCTGCTTGCGCCGATCGTCGCGCCGCTGTCCAGCAGGACGTCGCCAGCCTCGATGCGGACCGGGCCGCCGTCGCCGCCGGCGAGGCTGCTGGCAAGGATGCCGCCGAGATTGTGCAGGGCCAGTGTCGGCGTGCGGAGCATGATCTCGCCGCCCTTGCCGCTGCCCTGGGCGATCGCCGACATGCCGGTGAAACGGCTGCCATCACCGCCGTCGATCTCCAGGCGCTCGCTGGCGTCGATGCCCAGCAGGCCGCCGTCGCCGCTGCCGAAGCTGCCGACGTTGATCACGCCGCCGTCGCGCAGCTGCAGGTCGCGCGCCGCGATCGTGACGTTGCCGCCCCGGCCGCCGCGGACACTGACGTTCTCGATCAGCCCGCCGTTGCGCAGCAGCACCTCGTCCGCCTGCAGCAGGATCGATCCGCCGCTGCCATCGGCGCGGCTGGTGGCGACGACACGGCCGTTGTCCAGCAGCAGATTGCCCAGCTGCAGGTCGATCGCGCCGCCGGTGCCACTGCCGCCGCTGTCGGCAAAGACGCCGCCCTCGCTGCTCGCCACCAGCAAGGGCGTGCGGATCGTGATCCTGCCACCGGCGCCGCTGTTCTCGGTCTGCGCGAAGATGCCGGTGGCGTTGAGGCCGGGTTCGCCCTCGATGGCGAGGTAGTCGCTGGCGCTGATGTCGATGCTGCCGCCGGCGCCGCTGCTGCGGCTGTCCGCCGAGATCGAGCCTGAGCTGTGTACATCGACGGTCCGGGCCGTGAGCTGGATCGAGCCGCCGGCTCCGGCGCCGCGGCTGGTGCTGGAGATGCCGGCGAGATGGCCGATCTCCACGGCATCCGCTGCGATGCGGATATTGCCGCCAGCGCCGCCGACGAAGGTGACCGCGGAAATGCCACTGGAGAATCCGGCGACCTGGCCGTCCATCGCCAGCAGGTCCGTGACCACGTCGATGTCGCCGCCAGCTCCGCTGCCCAGGCTGCTGGCCTGCACCGAACCGCCTGCGTCCAGGAACAGCTGCCCCGTCTCCAGCAGGATGCTGCCGCCCAGCCCCTGGCCGAAGCTGTCGGTCGACACCCGCCCGAGTTCGGCGACGACCAGCGTCGGGGCGACGATGGCGATGCTGCCGCCGTTGCCGCTGTCAAAGCTGCGGGCGAAGACGCCGCTGGCGTCGACCCCGTCGCCGCCGCTGATGAAGAGCGTTCCGGAGGCCTCGATGCGGATGTCGCCGCCGTCGCCACTGGCGCGGCTGTCGCTGCTGATCGTCGCGAAGCTGTCGATCCGGACGTCGCCGGCCTCGACACGGATGTCGCCGCCGCGCCCGCTGCCCGTGCTGTCGGCAGACAGCAGGCTGCCACGCTGCAATTCCAGCAGCGGGGTCTCGATGCGGATGCTGCCGCCGTCACCGTCGGCATCCGCGTCGCTGGTGATCGCGCTGAGATCGACCAGCAGGCCTGCGCTGGCAGACAGGCTGATGTCGCCACTGCGGCCGCTGCCGAGACTGGAGGCGCTGATGAAGCCGCGGTCCTGCAGCTCCACGCGGCCGGCATCGATGGTGATGTCGCCGCCGGCACCGCTGCCGAAACCGAAGGCGTCGATGTTGCTGAAGCCGCTGACGCCGAGGAAGCCGGCTTCGAGCCGCATCGAGCCTCCGGACCCGCTGTCGCCGGAGGTCACCGAGATGCGTCCTCCCTGCTGCACCAGCAGCACCGGCGCCTGCACGACCAGCGTGCCGCCATCGCCGCTGCCCAGGCTTTGCGCGAACAGGCCGGTGCCGAGGTCGCCAGGGCCGCGGCCTTCGATCAGCACGCCGTCGCTGGCGCTCAGCCGGAGATTGCCGCCGCTGCCGCTGCCGAAGCTGTTGGCCTTGATGCTGGCGCCGCTGTCGATGCCGGCGATACCGACCTCGAGCAGGATCGAGCCGCCGCGACCGCTGTCGAAGTTGTTGCTGGAGATCTCGCCGGCGTTGCCGAGCAGCAGGAGGGGTGTGACGACGCCGATGTCGCCCCCCGCGCCACTGCCGAAGCTGTCGGCGCGGATCGTGCCGGCGCTGATCGTGACGGATTCCGTCATGCCCACGCTGATCGAACCACCGTCGCCGCTGCCGACGCTGCTGGCTTGCAGCCCGCCGCCATCGAGCAGCTCCAGCGTCACGCCGGCGAGCGTGATCCTGCCGCCGCGCCCGGCGCCGAAGCTGGTGGCATCGATCTGCGCACCGTTGGCCACGCTGATCTGCGGCGCCTCGATGTCGATATTGCCGCCTGCGCCGTCGCCGCCGCTGGTGCTGAAGATGCCGCCTGAAAGGCCGTCCACCAGCAGCAGCCCGCCGGCCTGTACCTGGATGTCTCCGGCTGCGCCCTGCGCCCGGCTACCGGCACTGAGGAAGCTGCCGCTGAAGATGCCGATATCCCCGGCCTGCACGCGCAGCGCGCCGCCCGCACCGCTGCCGAGGGCGTCGGTGGAAATGCCGCCGCCGTTGCGCAGCAGCAGCAGCGGGGTACTGATCTCGATGTCGCCGCCCGCACCACTGCCGCGGACCAGCGCGGCGATGCCGCTGAAGCCGAGCTCCGGATCGCTGCCGTCGATCAGCAGGCTGCTGGCAGCGCTGACGCGAATGCTGCCGCTGGCGCCGTCGCCATCGCTTTGCGTGGCGATGCGGCCGAGTCCGGTCAGCGCGATGTCGTCGGCATCGACCACGACCCGGCCGCCATCCGCCGGTGTGTCGGTGAACGACAGCAGCAGGCTGGCGTCGACATCCAGCTGCCCGGCGGTGACATGGACGTCGCCGGCCGGCAGGTCGGCCTGCGCATTGGACAGCACGACGGCGTTCGACAGCTGGATCCGGCCGCCGCCACCACTGCCCCGATCAATGCCGTCGCTGTGCAGCCTCACCTCGGCGGCGCCCTGCACGCTGGCCAGGTCGATACGACCGCCCGGTGCGAACAGCGTCGCGCCATCGATCGCGATATCGCCCCCGACCAGGGCGGCACCGCGGCCGGCTGCGGTGCGCAGGAAACTGCCGTCGATCTGCAGTGCGCCCTGTCCGCCGAGAAAACCGAAGGCCTCCGGCGGTGCGCTGGTCAGCGTGCTGGCCGCCGGATTCGCCGCGTCGAAACGGCCGCCGTCGGCCAGCTCCAGGTAATGCGCGCTGCTGACATGGAAACTGCCGCCGACGTCGATGCTGGCATTGGGGCCGAACAGCACGCCGGCCGGGTTGATGAAGTAGAAGTCGGCGCCCGGCACGGTCGAGCGCAGCAGGCCATCGATGGAGGAGACACTGCCGCCGGTGACGCGGCTGATGATGCGCGCCAGCGAATCGGGACCGGAGAAGCTCGCGACATCGCCCTGCACCAGGCTGAAGCGCGCGAAGCTGAAGAACAGGTTATTGCCGACCTGGCGACCGAGATCGGCGCCGATGTCGTAACCCGGCCCGGCCAGCGTGCCGGCGGGGCCGATCGTGCCATCGAGCGCCACGTCGCCGGCTTCTGCGCCCGCACT
>DATILC010000222.1:0-3094 GCA_035476855.1 Solimonas sp.
AGTCACCGGCATTGGCATAGGCGATGGTGTAATCGCGCCCGCCCCGCGTGGCGCCCAGCCGCATCCGGCCGCTGATGATTTCGTAGAAGCCCTCCGCAGCCCCGCCCATCCGGTAGAGGTACTCGCCGGCCTTCAGCGAGCGCCGTAGCGCCAGCGCCCGCAGCGGCTCGGCGAAAGCCGCCGGCATTTCGCGGAACCAGTTCGCGGGAAACAGCGCCGGCGCGTCGGTAAGAGTCATTTCCGTGCTGTCTATTGAGGTCTGTCGACGATTCTGTCAAAGCTTTGACAGATTTTCCCGATCCCAGCGTCCTACATTGCAGTCCAGCGATCCGGCGAGCACGCCGGAGCCTTGGAGAAGGACCATTACCATGACACTGCCCGCCACCTCGAAGCTTGCCTCGCCGTTCTACACCGAGGACCACGAGGCCTTCCGCCAGCAGGCACGGCGCTTCGTCGAGAAGGAAATCGCACCGCACATCGACGCCTGGGAAGCCGCCGGCGAACTGCCGCGCGAGCTGCACCGCAAGGCGGCGGATGCCGGCCTGCTGCAGGTCTGCTTCCCCGAGGACTGCGGCGGCATCGACGTCGATCCCTTCTACATGATCGTGGTGACCGAGGAACTGGCGCGCGCCGGCAGCGGCGGCCTGATCGCCAGCCTGATGACCCACGGCATCGGCACGCCGCCGGTGTGCAAGCTCGGCACGAAGGAGCAGAAGGCACGCTTTGCCGCTCCGGTGCTGGCCGGCGAGAAGATCGCGGCACTGGCGATCACCGAACCCGGCGGCGGCTCCGATGTCGCCAATCTCAAGACCGTCGCCCGCCGCGACGGCGACCACTACATCGTCAACGGCTCCAAGACCTTCATCACCTCCGGCATGCGCGCCGACTACGTGACCGTGGCGGTGCGCACCGGCGAGCCGGGCCTGGGCGGCATCTCGCTGCTGGTGGTCGAGGCCGGCACGCCGGGCTTCACCCGCAGCAAGCTGGAAAAGATGGGCTGGTGGTGCTCGGACACGGCGACGCTGTACTTCGACGACTGCCGCGTGCCGGTGGCCAACCGCATCGGCCCCGAGAACGCCGGCTTCATGGCGATCATGATGAACTTCAACAACGAGCGCGTCGGCGTCATCGCCAACGCCCTCGGCTTCGCCCAGGTCTGCTACGACGAGTCGCTGGCTTATGCGCGCGAACGCCAGACCTTCGGCAAGCCGCTGATCCGCAACCAGGTGATCCGCCACAAGCTGGTCGACATGCGCACCCGCATCGAGGCCGTGCGCGCGCAGCTGGACCTGCTGACCTGGCGCATCACGCAGAACCAGATGCCGGTCGCCGAGTTGTGCATGCTCAAGGCCTTCGCCACCACCTCGCTGGAGTTCGTTGCCAACGAGGCGATGCAGATCTTCGGTGGCGCCGGCTACCTGCGCGGCTCCAAGGTGGAACGCATCTACCGCGAAACCAAGGTGCTGACCATCGGCGGCGGCTCGCTGGAAGTCATGAAGGATCTGGCCGCGCGCCAGATGGGGTATTGAGATGACGACCGTTGCCGAACAGGATCTGCCGCTGCAGCGCATCTGGCGCTGGGAGCGTGAACGCGCCAACCAGGTCTTCCTGACCCAGCCCATCGGTGGCGGCGCGGTGCGCGACTACACGTGGGCGCAGGCCGTCGGCGAGGCGAGGCGCATCGCCGCCTTCCTCAAGGCGCAGGGCTATCCGCCGGGCTCCTGCATCGCGATCATGTCGAAGAACTGCGCGCACTGGATCATGGCCGACATGGCGATCTGGATGGCGGGCCATGTCTCCGTGCCGCTGTACCCGACGCTGACCGCGGCCTCGGTGCGGCAGGTGCTGGAGCACAGCGAGGCGCGCGCGATCTTCGCCGGCAAGCTCGACACCTGGGAGGAAATGCTCAAGGGCGTTCCCGAGGGCGTGCTGCGCATCTCCTTGCCCGCCTCGCCGCCGAACGACTACACCAGCTGGGACGACATCGTTGCGCGCACCACGCCGCTGGGCGGACAGCCCACCCGGCCGGCCGGCGAGCTGGCGACGATCATGTACACCTCCGGCACCACCGGCATGCCGAAGGGCGTGATGCACAGCTTCGCCACGCTGGGCTGGATGGGCAACCTCGGCACGCACGCGCTGGGCGTCAGCGCGCAGGACCGGGTGCTGTCCTACCTGCCGATGTCGCATGCCGCGGAGCGCTCCGCGGTGGAGATGCCGGCGATCCGCACCGGCATGCGGCTGTATTTCAGCGAATCGCTGGAGACCTTCCTCACCGACCTGCGTCGCGCGCGACCGACGATCTTCATCTCGGTACCGCGGCTGTGGGTCAAGTTCCAGCAGGGAGTCAGCGGTCGGCTGCCGGAGCAGAAGCTGCAGCGCCTGCTGCGCATTCCGCTGGTCGGCGGCATGGTCAGGAAAAAAGTGCTGGGCCAGCTCGGCCTGGATTCCGTACGCGTGGCCGGCAGCGGTGCGGCGCCGTTGCCCGAGTCGACGATGAACTGGTATCGCGCTCTGGGCCTGGAACTGCTCGAAGGCTATGGCATGACCGAGTTCTTCGGCCTGACCCACATGTGCCGGCCGGGCCAGGTGCGCGTCGGCTATGTCGGCCAGGTGATGGAGGGCGTCGAGTGCCGGCTGTCGGAAGCCGGCGAGGTGCTGGTGAAGAGCCCGGGCAACACGCTGGGCTACTACAAGGAACCGGACAAGACCCGCGAGCTGTTCACCGACGATGGCTACATCCGCACCGGCGACAAGGGCGCGATCGACGAACTCGGCCGCCTGCGCATCACCGGTCGCATCAAGGAACTGTTCAAGACCGCCAAGGGCAAGTTCGTGGCGCCGGCGCCGATCGAGAACCGCCTCGCCGCGCATCCCGATGTCGAGGCCTGCTGCGTCACCGGCGGCGCCTACCAGGGCCAGCCCTGCGCGCTGCTGATGCTGTCGCCCGAGGCGCGGCGCCGTGCCGGCGATCCGACAGCGCGCGAAGCGCTGAGCCGCTCGCTGGAAGCGCATGTCGACGCCGTCAACACCCAGCTCGACGACCACGAGCAGCTCGACTTCGTCACGGTGGTCGCCGAGGAATGGAACATCG
>DATILC010000223.1:0-19488 GCA_035476855.1 Solimonas sp.
AGGCCTCGCGCAGCCAGCAGGAAGACAGCGGCCTGTACCGCGAGGCCCTGCAGCTGTGCCTGTGGGCCTCGGGGCTGGCGATGCTCGGCGCGATGGCCGTCGACATCCAGGATCACGGCCGGCCGGGCGTGCTGACGCTGATGGCGCCGATGCTGGTGTTCGGCACGGCGCAGCTGCTGGTGCCCTGGTACCAGGGCAGGCAGCTGCTGCGCGGCGTCGCCTACCGCCAGGCCGGCGCCTCGGCCTCGACGCTGGCGCTGGTGGCGCTGCTGTACCTGTCCGGCGCCGGCGTCGAGTCCTACGCGCTGGCGATGACCCTGGAGACCGCGTGGACGGCCTGGATCCTGGTGCGTCACCACCCCGGTTTCCGCAGTGCCGGCCCCTTGTCGCCGCAGCTGCGCCGCAGCCAGCGCCGCGCCCTGCTGGCCGAGGCCTGGCCCTACCTGCTCAACGACCTGGTCTACCTGTCGATGGTGCGCATCGACCAGATCCTGATCCGCCACATGGTCGACGACGCCGCGGTCGGCTTCTACGCCATCGCCGTGCGCCTGACCGAACTGACCAGCCTGGCGCCGACCCTGATCGCCACCGCCTTCGCGCCGGTGCTGGCACGTGCCCGCGAGCGCGACCCGGCGCAGGCCGACCTGCTGCTGCAGCGCATCTACGGCATCGCCCTGCTGGCCGGGCTGGCCTGTTCGCTGCTGCTGTTCGCGATCCGCGAACCGGCCGTGCGCCTGCTGTTCGGCGAGGCCTTCATGCCCAGCACCAGCGTCATCGCGATCCACGTCTGGGCCTGCGGCCTGACTTTCCTCACCGCGATCCGCTCGCAGTGGATCACCGTGCATGCGGCGCAGCGCGGCTTCCTGTTCGCCGGCTTCCTCGCCGCAAGCACGCAGCTGGCCCTGGTCGCGATCCTGGTGCCGCGCATCGGCATCACCGGAGCCGCCTGGGCCTATCTCTGGGGCTCGCTGGTGAACCTGCTGCTGGGGCCGCTGCTGCTGCGTGGCCAGGCCAGGCAGCACACGCTGGGGCTGGTCGCCAGCCTCGATCCGCGGCGCTGGGCCGCGGCACTGCGCTGGGGAGCGACCGTGCTCAGGAACCGCCGGCAGGCGGCCTGAACGGCTTCACCGCGAGGCGGCCGGAATAATCCATGCGCTGCAGCAGCAGCGGGTGATCCAGCTTGGCGAGGTACTCGTCCACCGCCTGGCGACAGCCCTGGTAGTGGCCGTAGTCGTCGATGATCAGCACGCCGCCCGGCGCCAGCAGCGGGTACAGGTGCTCCAGCTCATGCTTGGTCGACTCGTACCAGTCGGTGTCCAGGCGCAGCAGCGCGATCTGCCCGGGCAGGGTCTTGGGGATCGTGTCCTCGACCTTGCCGATGACATAGCGCGTGCGCTCGCCGGGGTAACCGCTGGCGGCGAGGTTGTTGCGCACTTCCTCGACGCCGGCACGGGCCCACTGCGAGCTGCCGTCCTCGGCCTGGTGTGCCTGGTAGTCCTGCATCGCCGGCTTGCCCTGCCAGTCGAGGTCGGCCGCTCCGGGCGCGACCATGCCCTCGAAGGTGTCGTAGAGCCAGAGCTCGCGGTCGCTGACGCCCAGTTCGCGCAGCTTCATCGCCACGGCCAGCATCGAGCCGCCCTTGTAGACGCCGCACTCGACCATCGCGCCGGGGATACCGGCCTTGACCAGGTAATCCACCGCCCGCAGCAGGCCAACCACGCGCGGTGGCGTGGTCATGGTGTAGGGCTTGACCGCGGCGATCACCTGCCATTCCCCGGGGCTGATATCGACCAGCTCCAGCGGTTCCTGCAGGGTCACGAAGCGGCCCAGCAGGGCACGCACACGGCGCTTGATCGGACGCGGTAGTTTCATGGTTCTCATCGCTGGATGCTCCCCGCCGCCCGGCAGGCGTTCTCTGACGCCCTGGGCGGAACTGCGAGGGATTGTGCCATAGCGCCGCGGCGCGCAGCCGCTACAATCCGGAGGAACCCCGAATCCGTCGCACGGCCCTGGAGCATCCGTCCCCCGTGAGAGTCCTGCTGGTCCACAACTACTACCGCGCCAGCATTCCGAGCGGGGAAAACACGGTGTTCGAGGCGGAAGGCCGCCTGCTGGAGCAGGCCGGCCACCCGGTCGCAAGGCTGCTGCGCAGCAACGACGAGATTGCCGACGCGCCGCTGCGCACCGCGCTGACCGCCAGCCTGCTGACCACGTCCAACCCCTTTGCCGCGGCCAGCCTGCGCCGCGAGATCGCGCGCTTCCGGCCCGAGGTGGTGCACTTCCACAACACCTTCCCGCTGCTGTCGCCGGCGCTGCTGCGGGTGGCCCACGACAGTGGCGTGGCGGTGGTGGCGACGCTGCACAACTACCGCGTGATCTGCGCCGACGGCGGCCTGTTCCGCGAACAGCGCATCTGCACCGAATGCCTCGACCAGCGCTCGCCGGCACCGGGCCTGCGCCACGGCTGCTATCGCCACAGCCGCATCGCCACCTGGCCGGTGGCACGGATGATCGGCCAGCACCTGCAGCAGCAGACCTGGGACCGCCATGCCCACGCGCTGTTGGCCCTGACCGAATTCCAGAGGGGCCTGATGCTGCGCGCCGGCCTGTCGCCGCAGGTGCTGCAGGTCAAGCCCAATGCCACCGCGGCCGCCACCGCCCTGCCCTGGGCAGAGCGCGACGACGTCGCCGTCTTCGTCGGCCGCCTCTGCGACGAAAAGGGCATCTGGACCCTGTTCGAAGCCTGGCAGCGGCTCGGCGAGGCGGCGCCGCGCCTGCGCATCATCGGCGCCGGCCCGGCCCTGCCGGCGCTGCAGCAGCGCCTGGCCGGCACCGCGCTGGCCGCACGCATCGAGCTGCTGGGCGCGCTGCCGCATGCCGAGGCGATGGCGCAGCTGGCGCGCGCGCGGCTGCTGGTCTACCCCTCGCAGTGGTACGAGCCCTTCGGCATGTCGGTGATCGAGGCCTATGCGCGCGGCGTGCCGGTGCTGGCCAGCCGCCTCGGCGGCCTGGCCGAACTGGTGCGCGACGGCGACAGCGGTGCCCTGTTCGAAGCCGGCGACCCGGCCTCGCTGGCACAGCAGGTGACCGAACTCTGGCAACATCCGATAAGGCTTCAGGCGCTGGCACAGCGCGGCCTGGAGCTTTGGGGGCAGCATTACAGTCCGGCAAGCAATCTTGCGCGGCTGGAAACGATCTACCGCAATGCCATCGACACGAGCCGCCGCAGTGCGGCCGGGCATTGACGAACAGACCTATAACGATGGACGGAGGAGAACTGAGGCATGAAGCGAATCCTGGTGACCGGCGGCGCCGGCTTTCTCGGCTCACATCTGTGTGACCGGCTGATCGGCCGCGGCGACGACGTACTCTGCGTCGACAACTTCTTTACCGGCGACAAGCGCAACATCCTGCAGCTGATCGGCAATCCGCACTTCGAGCTGATGCGCCATGACGTGACCTTCCCGCTGTACGTCGAGGTCGACCGCATCTTCAACCTGGCCTGCCCGGCGAGCCCGGTGCACTACCAGTTCGACCCGGTGCAGACCACCAAGACCAGCGTGCACGGCGCGATCAACATGCTGGGCCTGGCCAAGCGGGTGAAGGCGCGCATCCTGCAGGCCTCCACCAGCGAGGTCTACGGCGATCCGGAAGTGCATCCGCAGCCCGAGAGCTACTGGGGCAAGGTCAACCCGATCGGCATCCGCAGCTGCTACGACGAGGGCAAGCGCTGCGCCGAGACCCTGTTCTTCGACTACTACCGCCAGCACAAGCTGGAGGTCAAGGTGGTGCGCATCTTCAACACCTACGGCCCGCGCATGCACCCCAACGACGGCCGCGTGGTCAGCAACTTCATCGTGCAGGCGCTCAGGGGCGAGAACCTGACCGTGTTCGGCGCCGGCACCCAGACGCGCAGCTTCTGCTACGTCGACGACCTGGTCGAGGTGATGCTGCGCATGATGGACACCCGCGCCGACTTCACCGGGCCGATCAACATCGGCAATCCCGGCGAGTTCACCATGCTGGAGCTGGCGGAGAAGGTGCTGAAACTGACTGGTAGCCGCTCGCGCATCGTGCACATGCCGCTGCCGGCGGACGATCCGCGCCAGCGCCGGCCGGACATCAGCCTGGCCAAGCAGGAGCTGGACTGGACGCCGAAGGTGGCGCTGGAGGATGGCCTGCGCGAGACCATCGCCTACTTCCGCCGGACCCTCGGCGCCTGAACGGCGCCGGCGAAGCTCTGAGAAAGTCCGTTCGTGCTGAGCCTGTCGAAGCACGGGCGGACTTTCCCCGCCGTCGGTCAACGAGTTCCCGTCCCCCCTTCGACAGGCTCAGGGCGAACGGCAACTTGATCAGTGCTTCCCCAGGCCTAGGCCTTGTCCGCGTAGTACTGGCGCCGGGTGGCCATCAGGTTCTCGACGGCCGAGGCGCGCAGCGCGGCAATGTCCGGAGCCGAGCGCACGCTGAAGTCGAGATGGCGCAGGCGACCGTCGCCGAGGCGATAGACCCAGCCATGCACCGCCAGCGACTGCCCACGCGCCCAGGCATTGAGCACCGGCACCGAGCCGCAGACGTTGAGCGACTGCTCCAGCACGTTGAGCTCGCAGAGCAGCGCCTCGCGCCGGTGCTCGTTGGGTTCCTGTTCCAGCAGCGCCGCATGACGCTGCGCCACCACGCGCACATGGCTCAGCCAGTAGTCGGAAACGCCGCCCAGGTCCGTGCAATGCAGGGCGTGATGCACGCCGGAGCAGCGATAGTGACCAACCACCATGATGTGCTCGACGTGCAGCACCTCCAGGGCGAACTGGATCACCGACTGCGCGTTGACGTCGGACAGCGAGACCACGTTGGCGATGTTGCGGTGCACGAACAGCTCGCCCGGCAGCAGGTCGACGATCTCGTTGGCCGGCACGCGCGAGTCGGAGCAGCCGATCCACAGGTACTTCGGCGACTGCTGACCGAGCAGGCTGCGGAAGAACTCCGGATCGTCGCGCAGCACGCGCTCGGCCCAGCGCTCGTTGCGGTCCAGCAGGTCCTGCAGGTCGTCCATGAACTTTCCGTCGGCGGGGCGGCGATCGTTGCCGGCGCGCATGATAGTGGATCGCCCTCCCCTCGACCCCGCCGGTCCGCTAAAGTCAGGCCTGAGCCCGTTTCCGCAGACCACCACCGCCAGACCCCATGAGCCGCATGCCCGGGCAGCCCAGGATCTACGTCGCCGGCCATCGCGGCATGGTCGGTTCCGCCATCGTGCGCCGCCTGCAGCAGGCCGGCCAGACCGGGCTCCTGACCCGCTCCCACGCCGAACTGGACCTCACCGACCAGGCCGCCGTCCGCGCCTTCATGGCAGCGGAGCGGCCGGACCAGGTCTACCTGGCCGCCGCCCGCGTCGGCGGCATCCACGCCAACAATACCTACCCCGCCGATTTCATCTACGACAACCTGATGATCGAGGCCAACGTCGTCGAGGCGGCGTTCCGGCATGGCGTGAGGAAGCTGCTGTTCCTCGGTTCCAGCTGCATCTATCCGCGGATGGCGGCGCAGCCGATGCGCGAGGACGCGCTGCTGACCGGCACGCTGGAACCCACCAACGAGCCCTATGCCCTGGCCAAGATCGCCGGCATCAAGCTCTGCGAGAGCTACAACCGCCAGTACGGGCAAAGCCACGGCATCGACTACCGCAGCGTGATGCCGACCAACCTCTACGGCCCGGGCGACAACTACCACCCGGAAAACTCGCATGTGCTGCCGGCGCTGCTGCGCCGCTTCCACGAGGCGAAGCTGTCACAGGCACCGAGCGTCACCGTCTGGGGCTCCGGCACGCCGCTGCGCGAGTTCCTTTACGTCGACGATATGGCCGCCGCCTGCGTGCACGTGATGAACCTCGACGTCGCGGTCTACCGCAGCCACACCCAGCCGATGCTGAGCCACATCAACGTCGGCTGCGGCAGCGATGTCAGCATCGGCGAGGTGGCACAGCTGGTCGCGCGCACCGTCGGCTACGCCGGCGAGATCCGCTTCGATGTAGGCAAGCCGGACGGCGCGCCGCGCAAACTGATGGACAGCTCGCGCCTCAACGCGCTGGGCTGGCAGGCCACGACCAGCCTGGAGGAGGGCCTGGCGCTGGCGTACCGGGACTTCCTCGCAACAGGCGCAGACCGCAACTAGAACAGCAACGGGGGAACCGACGCACCATGTCAGCCAAAGCCAAGACCGCACTGATCACCGGCATCACCGGGCAGGACGGCGCCTATCTCGCGGAGTTCCTGCTCGGCAAGGGCTACATCGTGCACGGCATCAAGCGTCGCACCAGCCTGTTCAATACCGACCGCATCGACCATCTCTACCGCGATCGCCACGAGCAGGATGTGCGCTTCTTCCTGCACCACGGCGATCTCACCGACAGCTCCAGCCTGATCCGCGTGATCCAGCAGGTGCAGCCCGACGAGATCTACAACCTCGCCGCGCAAAGCCACGTCGCCGTCAGCTTCGAGGAGCCCGAGTACACCGCCAACTCCGATGCCCTCGGGGCCCTGCGCATCCTCGAGGCGATCCGCATCCTCGGCATGGAGAAGAAGGCACGCTTCTACCAGGCCAGCACCTCCGAGCTCTACGGCCTGGTGCAGGAAACCCCGCAGAAGGAAACCACGCCGTTCTACCCGCGCAGCCCCTACGCGGTGGCCAAGCTCTACGCCTACTGGATCACGATCAACTACCGCGAGGCCTACGGCATCTACGCCTGCAACGGCATCCTGTTCAACCACGAAAGCCCGGTCCGCGGCGAAACCTTCGTCACCCGCAAGATCACCCGCGCGCTGGCGCGCATCCGCATGGGCCTGCAGGACTGCCTGTTCCTCGGCAACCTCAATGCGAAACGCGACTGGGGCCACGCCCGCGACTACGTCGAGATGCAGTGGCTGATGCTGCAGCAGCAGCAGCCGGAGGACTACGTCATCGCCACCGGCGTGCAGTACAGCGTGCGCGACTTCGTCAACGCCGCGGCGAAGGAACTGGGCATGGATATCGCCTTCGAGGGCGAGGGCGTGGACGAATGCGGCTACTGGCTCAATGCGCCGGTGGCAGGCAGCAAGGACAAGGCGCGCAAGCCCGAGCCGGTAGTCGCGGTCAGCCCGCGCTATTTCCGCCCCACCGAGGTCGAGACCCTGCTGGGCGACGCCAGCAAGGCGCGCATCAAGCTCGGTTGGACCCCGAAGACCAGCTTCGGCGAGCTGGTGGCCGAAATGGTCCGCGAGGACCTCAAGTCCGCCGAGCGCGACGAGCTGATCAAGCACTACGGCTACAAGGCGATGGACTACAACGAGTAGCGATTCGGCCGGGCAACAAAAAAGGCACAGGGTCGCCCATGTGCCTTTTTCTTGTCTGGTGGTCAGTACAGGGCTTGAAACTGTGACCCCCGCCGTGTGAAAGCGGTGCTCTACCGCTGAGCTAACTGACCCTTCAAGGGGCGCAAATGATAGTGAGACCAGGCGGCAGCGTCAATCCTGCAGCCCGCGGTCCGCATCCTGTCATGGTGGGCGGCTAGAATACGCGCCCCTCCCCTGCCGTCCCGCCCCAATGTCGCAGACCCCCACCCCGACCACCGCGCAGCTCGGCTTCCTGCCGACCTTGATCTTCGGCTCGCGCTGGCTGCAGCTGCCCCTCTACCTCGGCCTGATCGTCGCCCAGGGCGTCTACGTGATCCTGTTCCTGAAGGAACTCTGGCACCTGATCCTGCATTCCATCGACTTCGGCGAACAGCAGATCATGCTGATCGTGCTGGGCCTGATCGACGTGGTGATGATCTCCAACCTGCTGGTGATGGTGATCGTCGGCGGCTACGAGACCTTCGTCTCGCGCCTGCGCCTGGAAGACCATCCGGACCAGCCGGAATGGCTCAGCCACGTCAACGCCGGCGTGCTCAAGGTCAAGCTGGCGATGGCGATCATCGGCATCTCCTCGATCCACCTGCTGAAGACCTTCATCGGCGCCGGCGACCTCGGCTCGCCGGACGCGACCTTCACCGAGGCCGGCGTGATGTGGCAGACCATCATCCACACCATCTTCATCGTCTCCGCCGTCGGCATCGCCTACGTCGACCGCCTGACGAGCCAGCCGGGCAACGGCAAGGCGCACTGACAGGCCCTGGTCCAGCGCTGGTCAGCCCAGCGCTTCGAGCGTGACCGGCAGCCGGTCCTTCGGGATCGGCAGGCTGGTGAAGTCCTGCTTCATCACATAGCCCTCCGGCACGCTCCAGCGGAAACGCAGCAGCATCTGGTGCAGGATCGCCTTCACTTCCATCTCGCCGAAGTGCAGGCCGATGCACTTGTGCGCGCCGCCGCCGAAGGGCACCCACTTGAACGGATGGGCGCGGTCCTCCGCGCGCGCCTCGCTGAAGCGCTCCGGATCGAAGCGCTGCGGCTCCTGCCAGTAATGCGCCGAGGTATGGGTGAACCAGGGGCTGATGCTGACGAAGGACCCGGCCGGGATGCGGAAGCCCTTGTATTCGCAGTCGCGCACCGCCTGGCGCGGCAGGCCCGGCACCGGCGGGCAGAGGCGCAGCGCCTCCTTCATGACCCAGCCCATCGTCTCCAGCTTCGCCAGCTGTTCGAAGTCCGGCGTCGCGGTCCCCAGGCTGCGGCTTTCCTCGCGCAGGCGGTCCTGCCACTGCGGCTCTCGCGCCAGCCAGTAGACCATGTTGCTCAGCGTGATCGTGCTGGTGTCGTGCGCCGCCATCAGCACGAAGATCATGTGGTTGACGATGTCCTCGTCGGAGAAGGCCTCGCCGTCTTCGGTGCGTGCGCGGCACAGGCGACTGAACAAATCATCGCCGCTGGACTGGCGCTTCTCCGGCAGCTCGCGGCGGAAGAAATCCTCCAGCAGGGCACGGCCGACCACGCCGGCATGCCAGCGCGTACCCGGCAGCGGGAAGCGGATGATGCCGGTCGCCGCCTGCACGGTGGCGAGGAAAGCCTTGTTGATGCGCTCGGCCTCGGCGCCCGGGGTGTGTCCGATGAACACCTCGCTGGCCAGGTCCAGGGTCAGCGCCTTGAGATGGTCGAAGATCAGGAAGCCGCTGCGCGGCTGCCAGGCGGCAAGACCCGCAGTGATGCCCGGCGTCAGCACACCGAGATAGCCCAACAGGGCTTCGCGAGTGAACGCGCCCTGCATGATGCGGCGATGGATGCGGTGCTCGTCGAAGTCCAGCAGCATCAGGCCGCGATGGAAGAACTTGGCGAGGAAGTGTTCCCAGGCGGAGCTGGCGAACAGGTCGCCGCGGTTCTGGAACACGAACTGGTTGGCGTCGGGTCCGAACAGGCTGATGAAGCGCATGCCGAAGGCCGCGCCCCAGGACACTTCCCCGTACTTCTCGTAGCGTTCGTGGACAAAGCTGTCGAGGTTCAGCAGCAGCTTGAAGCTGTGACCCAGCAGCGGCAGGCCACCGTCGCCGGGGACTTCGCGCAGCGGCGTCGCGCTGTCGGTCATCGTGCTCATGCGTCATGCTCCGCATCAGGGGCCGCGCACCTGCACCGCAGGCAGCGGCCGCCCGGATAATGTCAAGATAATTGACTGTAGCATAGCCACGAAAGATGTCGCCGGAGTGACCGAACATGCCTGCTTCCACCCCGCCCTCGCCCACCGTGCAGCTGATCGACGTCGCACCACGCGACGGCCTGCAGAACGAAAAGGTCGCCGTGGACACCGCCACCAAGCTGGCGCTGATCGAGGCCCTGCTCGGCGCCGGCCTGCGGCGCATCGAGGTGGCGAGCTTCGTCAATCCGAAGCGGGTGCCGCAGATGGCAGATGCGGAAGCGATCTGCGCGGCGCTGCCGGCACAGCCGGACGCGCGCTACGCCGGGCTGGTGCTCAACGCGGCCGGCTACGAGCGCGCCAAGGCCACGGGCCGGCTGCAGGACCTCAACATGGTGGTCTGCGCCACCGACAGCTTCGGCCAGCGCAACCAGGGGCAGACCATCGCGCAGGGCATCGAGGTGGTGAACGCGATGGCGCGGCAGGCGCGTCGCGACGGCCTGGCCTGCGCGGTGACCATCAGCGTGGCCTGCGGCTGCCCGTTCGAGGGCGAAGTCAGCGTGACGCGCGTCGCCGACATCGCCGCGGCGCTGGCCGTGGCGGAGCCCGACGAGATCATCATCGCCGACACCATCGGCGTCGGCGTGCCAACCCAGGTACGGGCGACGATCGCAGCGGTGCGCGAGCGCATCGGCGACACCATCCCGCTGCGTGGACACTTCCACAACACACGCAACACCGCGGTCGCCAACGTGATGGCCGCCTGGGAGGCCGGCGTGCGGCGCTTCGACGCCAGCGTCGGCGGCATCGGCGGCTGTCCGTTTGCACCAGCGGCGACCGGCAATGTCGCGACCGAGGATCTGGTTTATCTCTTCGAGCGCATGGGCGTAGACAGCGGCGTGGGACTGGCGAAGCTCAACGAAGTGGCACGCTGGATGGGCGAGCGGCTGGGGCGAGCTTTGCCGGGGATGGTGAGTCGGGCGGGCGTGTTTCCGCCTGGCGGCTAGAGCTGCGTGGCGACCAGATCGCGATCGGCAAGAATTCAAAGTCAGCCCAATCGTCGCGGACAAAGCACCGATTTCAATGGGACGCGAATGCGGCTTTGCGCTGAACCCTGTCGATCACAGATGGCGGCTCGACGGCGTACGTCCGCTTTGCGCGGGCTGCCGTGCCTATCGGTGGCCAGACATCTCAAATACGGCGCCGCACGCGCAGATACTTCATCACTCCGTGATCCACCGGGAGGCCTCCTCCATGGCTGGTTCACTCATGATAATGCCGAGATGGGATCCGCCCTCCACGTAAGAGATGCGTGCGTCCGGCTTGTACGGGAGGATGCCTGATTCGAATTCCGCCGCGTGGAATGCCTCATCCTCGGTGCCAACCAGAATGAGCAAACGAGATTTCATGTTGCGCAGGGATTCCTTGTAATCATCCGGGTGCATACCATTCATGAGCCGGAATGAATACTCCAGGGTTTCGTAGCCGTTGTGGTACTTCCCGGGGAGATTGAATCTTAGAACCTTTTCCCCGTTGTACCGTTTTATCCCTAGATGGTTAAGCACGGTAATGCCGAAAATCCTGGGGGTGTCGGGATCAGCCCAGCCACCTGCATTCTTCTTGACCATCGGGGCGCTGTAGCCGAGATACGGAGCCAGGAGCAAAACGTCGCCGGCAAGGTGGCCGTACTTGCTTCCGCCAAAGCGGAGAGCCATGCCGCCGCCAGAGGAATGGCCTCCGACAATGAACCGGCCATCGCCACCTGCGTGAGCTTTGATGTAGCCAATCAGGTCTGCAATGTCCTCCTCCAGTTGCCCGATGTAGTCGATGTCCCCGCGGCGCTTTGGGTGGGGGCCATGTCCTCGCATATCCAGCGCATAGACATTCGCGACATTCTTGCTGCTGAGGTACTTGGCGAAGGGATGAAGGTAAGCACTGTGCGCCGATGAACCATGGAGCAGGATTGCATGGACGTTGGAGTCGGCTTTGTACCGACGGAACGACAATTCAGTCCCGTCTCTTGCCTTGAATGGCTCCAGGGGCGACATTTCGGCGAGCTGTTCCCGCAACGGGAACAGCTCGGCAAACTTGAACGGCTCGCTCTCTACTGGCACAGGGTTCTCCGCACATGCCATTGAAGCTACTGCAATTGCCAATCCCAGCAATGCGATCCGGACTTGGCTGTGAAGCAACTTGCGCATCCGGTTGCCACGCAAGGTTTCCCCAACGACCGAACTATCGGGGGTTTGGCCTTCATTATTCTGCGGTGCCGACCTCAAGGTGCTTGCCCACGGCGGTCAGCACGGCTTCCCATTCCTTCTGCGCGATCGTGTCGACCGGGTCGTTACCGAAACGAACACCGACCATGTTCAGGGACGGGGCCACGCTGACGAGCTGGTGCCCGTAACCCTCCGCAGTGTAATTGCCGGACTCGACGCCGCCCCAGTGGGGCCACATGTAGCCGCGCGGGCCGCCGCCGGTCGCCTTGTCGTAGTTGTGCGATGCCGCAACCCAGGCCGCGGGGATGATCTGCCTGCCATCGACGCTGCGCCCTCCTTTACGGTGTATTTCCCCGAAGCGGAGCATGTCTCTTGGGGTAGCCATCAGCCCCATCGAAGCAAACGTGTTGCCCAAGCGGTCAACCATGACCAGCGCATCGTCCTGCATGCCCGCGGGTTGCCAGATCTTTTCCGAGAGAACCTCGGCGTATGGCCTCTGGTAGACGTTCTCGATCAGCCACGCCAGCATCTGCGCATCACCGCTGTTGTAGCGGTAGAACTCGCCCGGCGGCGAGACGCGCGTCAGCCTCAGCAGGTATTCGTCGCGGGTCATCCCGTAAAGACCGTTCGAGTGGTAGTCCGCCCCCATCAGGACGAGCTCCTCCGGCTGGTGCACCGGAACGTCGACCCAGTAGGTGCCCGACTCCATCTGCAGGAGATCTTCGACGCTGACGCCTTCCCAGACGGTGCCAGTCGCTTCGGGGATGTACTTCGTGATGGGGTCGTGAATCGAATCGACGAGACCCTCCGCGACCGCGATTCCGACCAGCGAAGTCGTGACCGACTTCGTGACCGACCACATATGGTGGCGGGTGTTGGTGTTGAACCCGTTCTGGTAGTCGTCGTAGATGAACTGGCCGTTGTGCGCGAATGCGATCGCGTTGGTGGACCCGCTCTGCATGTACTGTTCAACGGTACGTGTCCGGCCGTTCACCTCGTAGGTGAGCTGGCGCAGGTCCACCCTCGCCTCCGGAAGCGCTGCGGCGGCAGCCTTGGCCCGGACCACCTGGGTCGGAAGAATCACGATGACCGTCGTCGCTTCCACCGGCAGCAACAGGATCGAGACTTCGCCATCCATCGTATCCTGCAGCAACCTCTCGGCCTGTCCTCCGCTCAGCAACAAGTCTGCGCGTGCCTGCAGCATATCTACCAGCGGCCCGACGCCGGGTGTGAACTCGTGCGGAGTCGGATAGAACCTGCCGAGATGCATCGCGATGACATCGCCAAGCTGATCAGGATACGTCGAGATCGCAGCGAGAGCCTCCACGGGATCGGTCGGGAGCGAGTACAGGCCACTGCGCTCGACCATATGCAGGAGTTCCCCGGCGAGAATCACCCCTTCGTTCGGCGGCTCGGCCGACGGGTCGTCTGCCCCTGGAAGCTCTGCCTGTCGCGACTGTTCGCTGGTTCCACACGCCACCAGCGCCAGCGTTATGACTGCCGCGCTCACAAGACGACGCCAAATGAATGGATTCATGGTTCCCCCGGCTCCCCGACTTTATTCCGCTGTTATGTCTCGATTATGCCGGACTCGTCCCACCGCCCCCAGCATGTTGTCCCCGAACAAATTGGACCACTGCTCCGGCGTCAGGCGCGGCTTGCCGGCCAGCGAGGCGTCACTGACTTTCAGTTCACCGCCCTTCTTCACCGCCGGCCGCGCGTCGATCTGCTTGTACCAGCGCTTGGCGTGCGGGTATTCGGACAGTTCTATCTCAATGGCGCGCGCGGCACGGATCCAGGGCCAGCAGGCGATGTCGGCGATGGAGTATTCGCCGGCGAGGTACTCGGCCTCGGCCAGGCGGTTGTCGAGTACCTGCAGCAGGCGCCGCGCTTCGTTGAGATAGCGCTCGCGTGCGTACGGGATGGGCTCGGTGCAGTAGCGGACGAAGTGATGTGCCTGGCCATGCATCGGCCCGAGACCGGACATCTGCCACATCAGCCATTGCAGGCACTGCGCACGACGCCGCGGATCGGCCGGGATCAGGCGGCCGGCCTTCTCGGCGAGGTAGATCAGGATCGCGCCGGACTCGGCCAAGGCCAGCGGCGCGCCGCCGCCGACCGGCTCATGGTCAACGATCGCGGGCAGCCGGCAGTTGGGATTGATCCGGCGGAACTCGGGCGTCAGGTGCTCGCCCTTGAGCATGTCGTAGCTGATGACGCGGTGCGGCAGATCCAGTTCCTCCAGCAGGATGGAGACCTTCTGGCCGTTGGGCGTGCGGACGAAGTGCAGGTCGATCATGGCGGGTCCCGTGGCGGTCTGGACATCGTCTCGCCACGCGGCGAATAATGTCAAGAAACTTGCGCATAGCGCCGCAGCAGGATCCAGGAGCCCGACGATGAGCAGCGACTACGAGCGCATTCCCTACCTGATCCCCTACCAGGAGAAGGCCGCCTACAAGGACACCTACGCCGGCGTCATGGGCATGGTGATCCTCAAGGCGCATTTGCTGAAGCCGGGGCGGCCGTCGAAGACGGTGATCGTGTTCATGCACCCGATCGGTGGCGGCGAGTACCTGCCGCTGCCGGTAGCGCTGGCCAAGGCCGGCCACCACGTCATCTACTGCAACAGCCGCTATCCCGGCGTTGACTACGCCCTGCAGATGGAACGCGTGGCGCTCGATCTCGGCGCCTGCATCCGCGACGCCAGGCAGCGCCTGGGCTACCAGCGCGTGGTGCTCGGCGGCTGGAGCGGCGGCGGCTCGCTGTCGGCGTTCTACCAGGCCGAGGCGGAATCGCCGACGGTGACGGCGACACCGGCCGGCGAGCCACCCGACCTGACCCAAGCCGGCCTCATAGCCGCCGACGCCCTGATGCTGCTTGCCGCCCACGTCAGCCGCGCGGTAACACTGACCGAGAGCCTCGATGCCTCGATCCTCGACGAGAATGACCCCGACAAGCGTGACCGCGAACTCGATCTCTACGATCCGGCCAATCCCAACCAGCCGCCGTACAGCGCAGCGTTCCTGGCGCGCTACCGTGCGGCACAGATCGCGCGCAACCGGCGCATCAGCGCCTGGGTGAAGCAAAAGCTGGCCAGCCTGCGTGCCGCCGGCAAGCTCAACGAGGAGTTCGCCTTCGTCGTCCACGGCACGATGGCGGATCCGCGCTTCATCGATCCGGCAGTCGACCCCAACGAGCGCAAGCCCGGCAGCTGCTTCCTCGGCGAGCCGCGCCTGGTCAACAACGGCCCGGTAGGCCTGGCCCGCTTCTCGACGCTGCGCAGCTGGCTGTCGCAATGGAGCTATGACGACAGCCATGCCGACGGTGTGCGCAGCCTCAAGCGGATCAAGGTGCCGGTGCTGGTGATCGGCAACGGCGCCGACGACATCTGCACCCCGAGCCACACGCAACGCCTTTACGACGCGGTGTCGCACTCGGACAAGCAACTGGCACAGATCGCCGGTGCCACGCATTATTACCTCGGGCAGAAAGCCCAGCTGGACGAGGCCGTGGCGCTGGTCGACCGCTGGCTCGATGCACATGGTTTCAAGGAGTAGTGCCCTGACGAAGAAGACCAGGACGGCACCCGCGGCCGTCGCCGACCCCTCCCGCTACTTCCTGATGAGCGGGCTGTTGCATGCCTTCTACTGGATGGACGAGGGCCTGCAGAACCACATGAACGCCGCGGGCCTGCCGCCGGTATCGCGGACGCAGTCGCTGATCATGACCAACATCGCCGACGGCGTGACGCGGCCGGCGGAACTGGCGCGCCGCCTCGACATCAGCCGCCAGGCGGTGCAGCAGCTGCTCGCCGGCATGCAGGAGCGCGGCCTGATCGACCTGGTGCCGGATCCCGACGATGCGCGGGCCAAGGTGGTGCGCTACAGCGCGCAGGGCCGCGAGATCGGCAAGCTGACGATGCGGGCGCTGGAGCGCATCGATACCGAGATGGAAAAGCGCCTCGGTGCCAAGGCGCTGAAGGACCTGCGCCGCCTGCTGGTGGATACGGACTGGGGCGAGCCGGTCACGGCGACCTCCGCCGACGTGAAGAAGGGCAGCGCGCAGACTGCGAAGGCACTCGAAGCCGTGCTGAGCAGCGCGCCGAAGAGGCGCGGGTTTACGGGGCCGAGAAGTAGTTGACCGCTGCTCTCGTGGGAGCGGCTTTAGCCGCGATCTTTTCCCGCCAGAAGATCGCGGCTAAAGCCGCTCCCACAGGCTTGTTTCCCACCGCCGTTCATTGACATGCTCGACTCCCGCGTCTACGGTATTAGTCCAGATACTTGACAATATTCGTGGCGCCCGACGGCGCGCATCGGGAGAAGGACCATGGCGAATGCCGCACAGCCGGCCGCATCCTCGGGCGAGGCACCGCCGCTGGTGGCAGCCAGCGGCATCCACCACGCCGCCTACCGTTGCCGCGACGCCGAGCAGACCCGCTGGTTCTACGAGGACGTGCTCGGCCTGCCGCTGACGCTGACGCTGGTCGCGGACATCGTGCCCGGGCTGAACAAGCGCGTGCCCTACATGCACCTGTTCTTCCAGCTCGGCAACGGCGGCTTCGTCGCCTTCTTCGACCAGCCCGAAACCGCCAAGCCCGAGCACTTCGTGAAGGCCGACAGCTTCGACCGCCACCTCGCCTTCGAGGTGGCCGACGAGGCGGCGCTGCGCGCCTGGCAGAAGCGCATCAACGCCGCCGGCGTGACCTGCCTGGGGCCGGTGGACCATGACTTCGTCAAGTCGGTCTACATGTACGACCCCAACGGCCTGCAGGTGGAGCTGACGATCCGCACGGCGAAGCACGACATCATCATCGAGGAAGAGCGGCGCCATGCGCACGAGGTGCTGCGCAACTGGGGCGAGCGCACGCGCGCGGAGAAAGAAGCGAAGTTCGGAGCGGAATCGATCGACATGCGGAGTCGGCAGAAACGCTGAGCGGCGTTGACTTGCAGGAGACTGCTGCAGTCCGTTCGTGCTGAGCCTGTCGAAGCACGGGCGGGCTTTCCCCAATGCCGGTCAACGAATTGCCGCCCACCCTTCGACAGGCTCAGGGCGAACGGCAATTTGATCTGAGCTTCTCTAGAACTTGATCTGCAAGGCCGCGAACAGCTTGCGCCCGGCCTGCTGCGTCACGCCGTAGGCACCGGGAAAGAACGCGGTATCCACCACCTGCGTCGCGTAGTCCTCGTCGGTCAGGTTGCTGCCACCGATGGCCAGGCTCCAGCGCCCTTCCTGATCGCTGAGCGAGACGCGCGCCGACCAGGTGGAATGGGCCGGCACGAAGGTGTGCTCGTCGAGATCGATGTCGGTGTACTGGTCGCCCTGGTAGAGCCAGTCCACCGCGAACTGCAGCGCCAGATTGCGTACAGGCACCGTAATCGTCGGCGTCAGCGAGGCGGTCAGCTTCGGCGCGAAGGCCAGTTCCTTGCCGCTGAGATCCTGGGTGCTGCCATTGGGCATGTTCACCGTCGGCTGGCCGTTGGGATAGGAATCGTAGTGTGCGTCGAGCACGCCCAGCGATCCCATCAGCGTCAGGAACTGCAAGGGCGTGAACCACATCGCATCGACCTCGACGCCCTGCGAGATCGCGGTCGCGGCATTGGCGACGTTGATGAAGGCGCCGTCGATCGCCAGTGTCTGCAGGTTGTCGAAGTAGCTGTAGAACACCGTGGCGTTGAGGCTCAGCGAGCGGTCGAGCAGGCTGGACTTGAAGCCGGCCTCCCAGGACTCGACGTTCTCCGGCTCGAACTGCAGGTTTTCGCCGTTGAAGGATGCGGCGTTGAAACCACCGCTCTTGTAGCCGCGCGTGTAGCTGGCGAACAGCGACAGCTCCTCCGAGGGAAAGTACTGCAGCGACAGCTTGGGCGAGACGTCGCTCTCTTCGCGTGACAGGCCGGAAGCATCGTATTCGCGGGCATTGAGCGCGACGCGCATCAGGCACAACGGCGGCGCGGTGCAGCTGGCCACGCCGCTCATGTCGGCGCGCTTCTTCTCGCGGTTGATGCGCAGGCCGGGCGTCAGCGCCCAGCGCTCGTTCAGGTGCCAGGTGGCCTGCCCGAAGAAGGCCAGCGTGCGCACGCCGGTCAGGTAGTTCACCGAGAAGGAATCGTCGCCGATGACCGGGGCGACCACGCCGCTGAGCAGTTCGGCGAGTTGGCCCAGGCCGGGCAGCGGGAAGGTGAAGGTGGTACTGCCGATCTGGCGCAGCGCGTCACCGGTGAAGGCGTAGGCAGCAAGGTGCTCGCCGGCCGATACGCGGGCGACCTGGTCCATGCCCGACTCCATGTAGAAGCCGCCGAGGATGAACGCGACGCGATCGCCGAGGCCGAACAGGCCATTGCCGAACACGCCGTCGAGGCGCAGCTCGGCGCTCTGCTGGTCGTAGGTCCAGTCCGTGAGGATGCGGCCGATGTCGGCCGGCGAGGTATCGAGATCGGGCGCGGCATCCACGCTCATTTCGCTGTCGCCCAGCACCAGCGTGGCCCGCAGGCCGTCCACCGCAGCGACATCGCCGAGAGTCCAGCGCGTGATCCAGCCGAGGGTGTCGGACTCCTTGTTCAGATAGCCCGGATAGCTGTGCGAAAGCCGGTGGTCGTAGCCGCTGCCCTCCACCTGCGGATCGTAGTTGCGCAGGAAGGTGAGCGTGCTGGGCTGCAGGTTGTCGAGCTGTACTGGCCAATAGCTGGCGCTGGTCTGTGCGTGCTGCGCGCTCAGTTCCATCTCCAGCGCCTCGCCCGGCCTGAGCAGCAGCTTGAGACGCTGGGCCTGCTGGCGGGCGCGGTCCTCGGCGCGATCGAGCTTGGTGTTTTCCAGTTCGCCGCCGGGGTGATCGATATCGAGCACCGCCAGCCGGATGCCGCCCCAGGTGGCGAACATGCCGCCGACACCGGCCTCGATGCGGCGCTCCTCGGGGTCGGCGCCGCTGAGACGCAGATCGGCGGCGAACTCCTCGCTGGGCCCCTTGGTCAGCACATTGAAGACACCGGCCGTGGTGTTCTTGCCGAACAGGGTGCCCTGCGGGCCGCGCAGTACCTCGACGCGTTCGATGTCGAACATGCCATCGGTGATGTAAGGGGCACGGCCGAGGAAGAGCTCGTCCTGCACATAGCCGACCGAGCTTTCGAAGCCGGAGTTGAGCGGGCTGGTGCCGAAACCGCGGATGCTGATCTGGGTCAGCGCCGGGTCGTTGTCGGAGGAGAACTTGAGGTTGGGAATGTAGGCGGCGACGTCGGCGATCGAGACGGCACCGACCTCGTTCATGAAGTCGCCGTTGACCGCAGTGATCGACAGCGGCACGTCCTGGATCGACTGCTCGGTCTTCTGCGCAGTGACGATGATCTCCTCGATCTGGCGCTGCGCGCGGCGACGCTTGGTGGCCGGCACTGGCGTGGGCTTGGTTGCAACCGGGATGGTCGGCAGGGTTTCCGGTGCAGGGCTCGCAGCGGGCGCGGGCGGAGCCGGTTCAGGCTCGGCGGGCGGAGTAGCCGCCTGCGGCGCAGGCCCAGGCTCGGCTTCGGGAACGCCCAGCAGGAAATCGAGATCGTCGTCGGCCGGCGCATCGGCCGCCGTGGCAGTGTTGCCACTCAGCGCCACCGCCAGCAGGAATGTCCACAGCATGAAGCTGTTGCGCATTGCCAACGTCTCCTCCGGATCCGTGCGCGCTTGTGCCGTGGCGGCCCGGCGCATCGCCGATGGCAGGACTATCCCGCGCAGCCGGGATGATTGTCAATGAACTTCACAATTTTCC
>DATILC010000224.1:0-20985 GCA_035476855.1 Solimonas sp.
GGCGCCGCTGCCGGCGCCGCGCCAGGAGCATGGCGTCGCCGAACTCGGCGGCAAGCTCTACGTCGTCGGTGGCATGAACGGCGCCGGCATTACCCTGTCCAGCGTCATCGCCTACGACATCGCGCAGGACCAGTGGACCGAGGTGGCGCCGCTACCCAAGCCGATCCATCACCCGGGCGTGGCGGCGGTCGCCGGCAAGCTCTACGTGCTGGGTGGCTTCAATCTGCTGACGCCGGCCTTCATCGCGCTGGGAGATGTCTACGAATACGACCCGGCCGCCAACAGCTGGCGCGCGCGGGCCTCGATGCCGGCGGGCAGCGAGCGCGGCGCCGCGGCCGTCGCGGCCCTCGACGGCCTGATCTATGTCGGCGGTGGCCAGCGCAACCTGCAGGCCACCACCGACTTCCAGGTCTACGATCCCGCGGGCGACAGCTGGACTGCGCTGCCGGCGCTGCCGACCGCACGCGAGCATGTTGCCGCTGCCGCGCTGGGCGGGCGTTTCTATGCCATCGGCGGCCGCAGCGGCGAGCTGCATGGCGAGGTCGAGGCCTACGATCCGGTGTCGCGGCAATGGACCCCTCGCGCCGCGTTGCCGACGCCCCGCGGCGGCGGTGCCGCAGGCGTGGTCGATGGCCGCATCGTCATGGTCGGCGGCGAAGGCAACGACGACTCGCCGCGCGGCGTGTTCGGGCAGGCCGAGATCTATGACCCGGGCGCGGATGTCTGGTCGGCGCTGACGCCGATGGCGGTGCCGCGCCACGGCATCGGCGCCGCTGGCTACCAGGGGCGCCTGCATGTGCCGGGCGGCGCGGATCGCGAAGTCCTCGGCCCCACCGACGTCAACGATGCGCTGCAGCCCTGAGCATCAGTGTGGAGAGCCATTCAATGAAGCTGCTGAAGCAAACGGAGAACACTGTGAGTGAAGCATTCCTGCCCGAGGCGCCTGCCGCGCTGCACGCCGGAGACGGTCGCGTGGCCGACTACGGCCGCTACGCCGGCCGCATCGCCGACCTGCGCACCGCCGCCTGGGACGGTGGCAACGGTGTCTTCTCGCGCCGTCGCTTGCAGCGCAAGGGCTGGGTCTACTTCGGCGCTTTCTCCGATCGCTACATGGTCGGCTACGCCGTCGCCGATGCGGGCTTGATGGCCACCGCCTTCGTCTATGTCTACGACCGGCAGACCAAGAAGCTGCACGAGCAGAAGGCGACGCGGCCGTTCGGCTTCCCCGCCGATTTCGAGCCGACGCCGGATGCGCTGTGGCAACTGCGCAGCGGTGCGTGCCACTGGGATGCGCGGCCCACGGAGCAGGGCTGGGCGGTGCGCTTCAACGGCACAGGGTTGAAGCTGGAAATGGATTTCCGCGACAACGGCGCCGGCATGACGGCGATCGCGTCATCGCCGTTCCGGCCCTTCCATCACACCTACAAGATCTGCGGCATGCCGGTGCGGATGAGCGTGGAGATCGATGGCCAGCGCGAGGAATGCACGGCCAGCGGCACGCTGGACTTCACCCTGGGCTATCCGCCGCGGCGCACCGACTGGAACTGGGCGAGCCTCGATGGCGTCGCCGACGATGGCACCCGCATCGGCGTCAATCTGGTTGCCCACTTCATGAACGGGCAGGAGAACGCGCTGTGGTTCGGCAACGAGCTGCGGCCGCTGGCGCAGGCGGTGTTCCAGTACGACCCGGCGCAGCTGTTGCAGCCCTGGCGCATCGCCACGGCAGACGGGGCACTGCAGCTGGAATTCCTGCCGGAGGGCGAGCGGCGCGAGGACATCTCGATCGGCCTGCTGGCGAGTTTGTTCACGCAGCCGTTCGGGCGCTTCAGCGGCACGCTGAAGCTGGATGGGCGGGTGAGGAAGATCGAGGGCTTCGGCGTGGTGGAGCAGCATCGCGCGGTGTGGTGAGCCCTGAAACGGAAAGCGCCCGCCGGTGGCTACCACCGGCGGGCGCTTTTGCTTCCGCAGCAATCAGGCGACGAGCATCTTCCCGACCACAGCCTCGCAGGTCGGCTTGTCCATGTAGCGCGGCACCGCGTAGGTCCAGTGCGCTTCCTTCAGCGCGGCGGTGGCGATCGCCGGAATGTCCTTGGCCTTCAGCTTCTCGACCTTGGTCGGGATGCCGAACTCGGCGTTCATCGCACGGATCTTGGCGATGAAGGCATCGGCCAGCTGCGCATCGCTCTCGCCGCCCTGCTTCAGGCCGCTGACTTCCGCCAGCTTCGCCAGCCGCGCCGTGCACTCCGGCTTGGAGTAGTCGAGCACGTAGGGCATCACGATCGCGTTCGCCAGGCCATGCGGCAGGTGATAGTAGGCGCCGTAGTTGTGGGCGATGGCGTGGACATAGCCGACGCCGGCGCTGGTGAAGGCGACGCCGGCCTTGAACGAGGCCAGCGCCATGTTGTTGCGCGCTTCCAGGTCGGTGCCGGTGGATACGGCACGCGGCAGGTTCTGCATGATCAGCTTGGTCGCTTCCAGCGCCTCGATGTCGGTGGCGGCCATGTGGTTGCGCGAGATGTAGGCCTCGACCGCGTGGGTCAGCGCGTCCATGCCGGTGGCGGCGGTGATGTTGGCCGGCAGGCCGACCATCAACTGGGCGTCGAGCGCGGCAGCGGTCGGCACCAGGCGCGGGTCCATGATCGCGAACTTGCGGGTGTTCTCCGGATCGGACACCACTGCAGCGATGGTGACCTCGGAGCCGGTGCCGGCGGTGGTCGGCACCGCGTACAGCGTCAGCGGGCCGCGCAGCAGGCGCATCAGGCCGGCCATCCAGCGGATCGGATGCGGATTGGTGGCACGCGCACCGATCACCTTGGCGGCGTCGATCGAGGAGCCGCCGCCGACCGCGAGGATCGCGCTGCAGCCTTCACGCTTGAGCAGCACCAGGCCGGTTTCGATCTGCGCGATCGTCGGGTTGGGCTCGACGCCGTCGAAGATCACCGTGGTCACGCCCTTTTCCTTGAGGCGCGCCAGCATCGGGTTGAGCAGGCCGAGCTTGATCAGCATGGCGTCGGTGACCACCAGCACTTTCTTCACGCCGGTCTTGGCGATGTGGTCGCAGAGCTGCAGCGAGGACCCGGGGCCGCTGAACAGTTCCGGCTTGCGGAAGTTGAGGATCTTGGTGCCGATCAGCAGCAGGAACATCAGGATTTTGAACAGGAAGACCTGGATCTTGAACATGGGCGCTCTCGTCTTGGTTCTGGGAATGGCGGTGGGCCGTGATCGGCCTCGTGGTCTGGACAATGGCGAATCTTGCCCTGTCTGCAGGACCGGCGGCTATAGGCCGCGCGAGCTTGCTTTTCAGGACAGCCCCAGGAGCCGCAGCAGGCCCCAGCCGACCAGCAGGCCGCCGCCGGCCCGGCCCAGCAGCAGCCCGCCGGGCAGCAGCTTTTCCGCCAGTACCCAGGCGGTCAGGCCGGCGATCCAGGCCAGGCTCATCACCCCGCCGGCAAACAGCAGCAGCATCAGCGCCCAGCAGCAGCCCAGGCACCAGGCGCCGTGGCGCAGGCCCAGTTGCAGTGCTCCAGCGGGGCCGGGACGCCAGTGGCGGCTGATGAAGGCGGCTGGTGAGCGGCACTGCGCCAGGCAGCGCTGCTTGGCCGGCGTCCACTGGTAGATGCCGGCAGCAATCGCCACCACGGCGGCGGCCTGCGGCGTCGCCAGTTCCATCATCGGGTTCAGCAGGGCGCTGGCCGACAGCGCCCATTGCAGCAGCGTCGCCAGTACGCTGAAAGCGCCCCAGGCCAGCAGGTAGCCGGCGGCGAACAGGTGCACCTGCAGGGTCGCGGTGGGGATGGCGCTGTGCCGGCAGATGCGACCGTAGAGCAGCAGGGTCGGCGCGGCAGAGGGCAGCATCATGCCGGTCATCATCGCCAGCCACATCGCCAGGATCGCCAGCGCATAGCCGGCGCTCCAGCCGTCGCGCATCATCCAGGCCGCCGGCCCGTCCATGGCGCCGTACATATCCAGTGCGGTTGGCACCAGCCAGGCCCAGCAGGCGGCGGTGACCAGCAACAGGCCGGTGCCACTCAGCCAGCGCTCGCGTCGCAGCAGCCCTTCCAGCGCCGTGGCGGGGCCGGGCTGCGCCGGCGGCATCAGCGCACGACGCCCTGCGTGGTCCAGTGGACGCGGGCCATCAGCGCGAAGCTCTGGTCGAAGTTGAGCTCGATCGGCGCGTCGCAGCGCGCAGTGCCGGAGGCGAACTCTGCCTCGGTGTACTCGAAGCCCTCCGGCAGCGTCAGCCGCGCACGGTGCGGGGCACCGGTGACCGGATTGCGCATCGGCTCGACCGTGGCCTCGATCAGGCCCGGCACGCGCACCTTGGCAACGGCCTGGCTGACGTCGCCGCTGAGCTCGATCGTTCCGATCGTGGTCGGCAGGAACTCGATGACGGTAGTGCTGAAGACCTGCCAGATCAGCGAGCCCGGTTCGGTTTCCTTGCCATGGGACACGGCTTCGATCGCGGCGCGCTGCTTCACGTCGGCACGTTCATCGATGATCGTCATGAAACGGCCGTTGCCTTCGTGGATCGGCCCGGGCCAGGCGGCCATGATGCCCCAGCGCAGGCCGTCGAGCGCCACGTCGCCGAAGTGGCCTTTCTCGATCTGCACGAAGGCATGGGCGCGGCAATGTCCCTTGTCGGGCAACTGGTTGAACTGGCAGGGACAGCCGTGGTTGCAGTTGCAGTTGGCCAGTTCCCAGCCCTGCATGGACCAATCGACGAAAGCCATGGGCAGTACTCCCCGCATGTAGGGATTCCGAATATACGCCCGGCATCCGGCGGCGGAACGCCGGCCCGCCGAACGGCCTGCCGACTCAGGAACTCATCACCAGGCTGCCCAGCTTCTTGGTCAGCTTGATGTTCTCGCCGTAGTCCACCGGCACGCCGATCAGCGCCGGGCCCTGCTGGGCGTGCGCCTCGGCGATCACCGCCGGCAGTTCCTCGGTGTTGCGCACCGTGCGGCCCCACATGCCGAAGGCCTTCGCCAGCAGTTCCCAGTCCGGATTGCCGAAGTCGAGCTTGGAGTGCTTGCCGAACTCGTTCTGCTGCTTCCACTTGATCAGGCCGTATTCGCCGTCTTCCCAGACCATGATCACCACGTTGAGCTTGAGGCGCACCGCGGTTTCGAGGTCCTGCACGTTCATCAGGAAGCCGGCGTCGCCGCAGATCGCCATGACCTTGCGGTCCGGCAGCGCCAGCTTGGCGCCGATCGCGCCGGGCAGGGCGAAGCCCATCGAGCAGAAACCGTTGGAGATCAGGCAGGTGTTGGGTTCGTCGCAGGGGTAGTAGCGCGAGATCCACATCTTGTGGGCGCCGACGTCGGACAACAGGATGTCCTTGGGGCCCATGAACTGGCGCACGTCCCACAGGATCTTCTGCGGCTTCACCGGGAAGGACATGTCGTCCTTCTCGCTGGCATGGTCCTCCTGGATCTGCGTGCGCACCTTCTGCCATTTACCGATGTCGTTCAGCGGCAGGCGATCGTCGTGATCCTTCTCCAGCGCGATGTTGATCTGCCACAGCGCATCGGCGATGTCGCCGACGACGTCGACCTCCACCGTGTAGTACTGGTCGACCTCGGCCGGCAGGAAATCAATGTGGATGATCTTCTTGTCCTGCTTGGCGTTCCACTTGTCCGGGCTGTACTCGACCGGGTCGTAGCCGACCACCAGCACGACGTCGGCCTTGTCCATCGCCAGGTTGCCGTAGTCCTTGGCCTGCAGCCCGATGGTGTAGAGGTTGTGCGGGTCCTCGCGCTTCAGCGCGCCCTTGGCCATGAAGGTATTGAACACCGGCATGCCGGCCTTCAGCGCCAGGCGTCGCAGCTGCTGCGCGGCGCGCTTGCGCAGGGCGCCGTTGCCGGCCAGCACCATCGGACACTTGGCTTCGAGCAACAACGCCACGGCCTGTTCGATCGCCTTGTGGTCGGCGGCGGGGCGGCGGGTCTTGTAGACCTTCATCGGATGGCCCGTGGTCTTGCGCTCGGCGACGTCCTCGGGCAGCTCGATCACGGTGACGCCCGGCTTCTCTGCCTCGGCCAGCTTGAAGGCCTTGCGCACGATTTCCGGAATGATGCTGGGCTCGACGATCGACTGCGCCCACTTGCTGATCGGCCGCATCATCGCGATCGCATCCATGTTCTGGTGCGATTCCTTGTGCAGGCGCTTGGTCGAGGCCTGGCCGATGATCGCGACGGTCGGCGCGCGGTCCATGTTGGCGTCCGCCAGGCCGGTGACGAGGTTGGTCGCGCCGGGCCCCAGCGTGGCGAGGCAGACGCCGGCCTTGCCGGTGAGACGGCCGTAGACGTCGGCCATGAACGCGGCGCCCTGCTCGTGGCGCGTCAGCACGAACTGTATGGACGACTCCATCAGCGACATCATGGTGTCGGCGTTTTCCTCGCCGGGCACGCCGAAGATGTACTCGACACCTTCCGCCTCCAGGCATTTGACGAACAGATCGGATGCCTTGATGTTGCCATCGCCCGAATTGCCTTCGCTCATGACGCGCTCTCCCAGGTAAGGAACCGAGGCCTCTCCCGGCTGGAGAGGTGAAAGCTGTATGGCCATGCACGGTCCCGACCGCGGGGACCATGCAGCAACAAATCCTAGCGCCGGATCTCGGCCGAGCGCAGCACCATCATCTTGCGCACCTGCATCTCGTGGATCGTGTGCGGGATGCCGCCCACGCCATGACCGGAGACGCGCAGCCCGGCGAAGGGCATCCAGTCGACGCGGAAGGCGGTGTGGTCGTTGACCATCACGGCCGAGGCGTCGAGGCGCTGGTAGCAGCGCAGTGCGGTGTCGATCGAGCGGGTGAACACCGCGGCCTGGAACGACACCGGCAGGCTGTTGGCGCGGGCGATGGCCTCGTCGATCGAATCGCTGCTGTAGACGCAGACCACCGGACCGAACACTTCCTGGGTCGAGACCCTTGCCGTCGACGGCGGATCGAGCAGCACGGTGGGGGCATAGCTGGTTTCGCCCAGCGGCTTGCCGCCGCAGAGCAGCTGCGCGCCGCCGGCAACGGCCTCCTCCACCCAGTCGTGGATGCGGCGGGTCTCGGCCGGATCGATCAGCGGTCCGATCTCGGTGCCGGGCAGCGTCGGATCGCCGACCACCATCTTCTGCGCAGCCTTGGCCAGTTCCTCGGCGAAGTGCCCGGCGATGGCGCTGTCGACAAACACGCGCTGCACCGACACGCAGACCTGGCCGGCGTGGTAGAAGCCGCCCTTGGCGATCAGCGGCAGGGCATAGGCGAGGTCGGCGTCGCCGGCCAGGATCACCGGTGCGACGCCGCCGTGTTCCAGCGCGCAGCGCGTGCCGGGAGCGAGCTTCGAGCGCAGGTCCCAGCCGACCCGGGCGCTGCCGATGAAGCTGAAGAAGGCCACGCGCGGGTCGGTGACCATTTTCGTCGACAGCTCGTTGTTCTCCGGAATCAGCGGCAGGCACCATTCCTCCGGCAGGCCGGCCTCGCGCAGGATCTCGACGAAGCGCATGCAGCTCAGCGGCGTCGCCTTTGCTGGCTTGACGATCACCGGGCAGCCGGCGGCGATGGCCGGGCCGACCTGGTGGGCGATCAGGTTCAGCGGATGGTTGAAGGCGGAGACTGCCACCACCACGCCGATCGGCTCGGTCTGGGTGAAGGCCATGCGATTGACGCTGGAGGCGGTGATGCCCATCGGGATCACCTCGCCGGCCTCGGTGCGCAGGGTCTCGACGCAGATGCGCAGCGAGTCGGCGGCGCGGGCGACTTCCACCTTCGAGTCGAGCAGCGGCTTGCCGCCCTCGCGGGCCGATTCGATGGCCAGGGTCTCGGCGCGGCTGGTCAGCAGTGCGGCGGCCTTGTCGAGGATCTCGATGCGCTGGTGCAGCGGCAGCCAGGCATCACGGTGGCGATAGAGGCCGTAGGCCGTCTTCAGGGCATGCTCGACGGTGGCAGCATCGGCGGTGGCGACCTCGCCGATCTGGCTGCGGTCCCAGGGGGCGTACACCGCAAGCGGCTTCGAACGGCTGGAAGCGCCGGGAACCAGCAGGCCGTAGCGGTGGGTCATGCGCGCTTCCTCCCGAAGGTGGGGCGAGCTTAGCCGAGCCGCGCCACAAAAGAAAAAGCCGGCCCGCGAGGGCCGGCCCGTCGATGGGACAAGGCTTGCAAATCGTTGTTTTCAGCCGATCTCCAGTCTATTCGAAGTTGTACTCGGAAAACTTCTTCGGCAGCCGGAACAGCCACAGGCGCGAGGGCCGCTCATCGCTGCTGCCGCGGCCCAGGCGATAGGCGTAGCTGCTGCCATCGGCGGGGCAGAGGTCTCCGCTGAAGGTCTGGGTGGCACCGTCGTACTTGCAGTCGTCGCCCTTGAGCAGGGTGGTGGCGCCGTCCTTGCCCTTGGCGATCTTCGCGGACACGCCGAAGTCGTTGTCATTGGCGATCGCGAAGGTCTGGTCGTCGACCCGGGCCAGGCCCTCGGCCTTCTCGGCGAGCCAGCCGAAGCCCTCGGACTTGAGGTCGAACAGCAGCTTCTTCTTCACCGGGGTCACCACCGCGGTGACCTTGGTCGGGTCGGCGAGGTCGGCGGTGGCCTTCAGATAGTCCAGGTGCAGCTTGCCGCCCAGGGCCTCGGCGCCGGCGCTCTCGTGCGCCGCGATCGTGGTGGTGATGCTGCTGATCTCGGTCGCACCGGCGAGGTCGATCAGGACCACGAGGTTGTGCACCAGACCATCCACCTGCGCGCCCTGCTCGATCAGCAGGAAGCGCGTGTCGCTCAGCGCCACCAGATCGCCGAGCTTGACGTCGCGGCCGCGCGCGTAAAGCGACAGGTCATGGGTATAGGCAAACATGCGCGTCTGCTGCGTCGCCGGATCGTGCTCGACCAGGCGCAGCAGCACGCCGTCGCTGAACTTCTTGACCTCGACGCCGGCGGCGTCCCTGGTCTTGGGCATTTCCAGCGGCGACTGCACGATGGCGTAGACCTTGCCGTTCGGCGTGGTCGCGACGCCCTCGAAGCCGCGGTTCGGACGGCGGAACTTGAGCAGTTCCGGCAGGCCCTGGGTCGGCTTGAGCTTCGAGACAATGCGGCCGGTTGCCGGATCGAGCTTGAACAGGAAGGGACCGTACTCGTCGCAGAGCCACAGGTGGCTGCCGGCAACGGCGACGCCCTCGGGATCGAGGCCATTGAGGTCGAAGCCTGGTTCGCGCACCGCCAGGGTCTCGGTCAGCGCGACCTCCAGCGAGGCGCCGATCTGGTCGTCCGGCAGGGGCCGGCCGCTGATGGCGCCGCCGTCGGCGGTCAGCAGCGGATCGAAGGCCAGCGGCTGCAGCGCGCCGTCCTTGAGCCGCAGCACGCCGAACTTCGGGTTGTAGGCCGGCGCCGGGAAGGCCTTGGACTTGCGCTCGGCGATGGTGGCGTCCTTGTAGTCCGGCGAGTCGCCGTTGGGGCCGCGATCGGTGACGAACCAGAAGTCGAGGCTGCCGTCGGCGTTTCTCGCCTTCAGCGTCAGGCCGGAGCCGAAGCCGACGAAGAAGCCATCCGGGAAAGCGGCCTTCACGCCGGCGTCGCTGCCGGGGTAGGGCACGCGGAAGCGCGCCTTGTCGCTGTCGTCGAGGACGTAGCGGGTGACGCTGACGTCGCCCGCCGGCGTGCCGGTGACCACGGTGCCGCCGGTCTGGCCGAATTCCCGTGCCAGCGTCGATTCCAGATGCTCGCGCGCCAGCGCTGCGCTGCGCAGGCTGTGGTCCGGCAACTGGGCGGCGAAGGCCGTCTCGAAGTCGGCGGCGGTGGCGTTCACGTCCAGCGTCTTGCCGGCCAGCGCTGTGCGCGTGGCGGCGTCGATCTGGATGCCGTTGGCGGGATCGCCGTCTGCATCGAGGCTTTGCAGCAGGCGTGCGCGGTTGATCACCGCCGGGCTGGCGCTGTTGCCGCCGACGACCAGATCGACGATCGACAGCTTGGCCTTGCCGCCGGCGCTGCCCAGGGCGATGCCGCCGAGGCGGAAGCTGAGGGTTTCGCCCGCTAGGTAGTCGAAGCGGCCCTGCGCGTCGGTCAGCAGCAGCGTGGAGGGTGCGGAGGAGCGGCTGTACTCGAGGCCGGCGACGAAGGAATCGAGCAGCACGCCCTGCTGGATGGTGGGCGTGGTGGCGCCGGTATCGTCGTCGTCGGAGCAGGCCGACAGTCCCAGCGTGGAAAGCGCCAGCAGCAGGGCGCCGGCAGTATGGATGCGCGTCACGAAATTCCCCGGTCAGGTCTGAAGCGGGGAGCATCCACGCGGCTCGTTACAGGCTTATTGCTCCTCGTAGCGCAGGATCGTGGGCCAGTAGTCGATCGCGGCCTGCTGCAGCAGGTGTGCCTGCTCGCCCTGCGGCAGCCAGCGGTGATGCGAGACCGCGGCGCGCAGCAGGAACTCGAACAGGGTCAGGTGGCGGCGCAGGGTGCGCTGCAGCCGGTGCGGCAGGATCGGATTGAAGATGCCGGGCAGTCGCAGCATCTGCCGCGGATTCTTCTTCAGCCACAT
Organism: Solimonas sp.; assembly: GCA_035476855.1. GTDB lineage: Bacteria > Pseudomonadota > Gammaproteobacteria > Nevskiales > Nevskiaceae > Solimonas_A. The sequence continues at coordinate 10,504 of DATILC010000224.1, forward strand.
CCAGGAGCCCAGCTCCAGGGTCAGCGGCAGGAACAGGCCTTTTCCCTGCTCGCGCGAACGATCGTAGAGGTAGTCCCAGAGATCGCCATGGGTGGTGTAGTGGCGCGCCTGCGGCTCGATCACGTAGATGTTGTGATGCGGGTGGGTGGCGCGGAACAGACTGCGCAGGGCGTAGAGCTCGCCGAGGCAGTCGATCGGCTGCCGGGTGCGGGCGTAGGGGAACCAGATCTGGTCGCGCACGCCAAAGCCGGAATGGCAGTCCAGCGCCAGGCTGAAGGACTGCGTCAGCATCTTCTCCTCGACCACCCGGCACATCGCGGCTGCCTCCGGCTGCATCGGTTCGCCGGCACGGCCGCGATACCAGGGCAGCATCGGCGACAGCCGGTGCCCGCCGAGCAGGGGCACGGCGGCGTCGGCATCGACCGGGGCGTTGCGCATCAAATCGACGCCGGCCGGGTTGGCGCGGGTCACGGCCAGCATGCCGCCCGGGTTGATCAGCGGCATGAACACCAGGCGGATGCGCTTGAGCAGGCGTTCCAGTTCCTCGTCCCAGCGCAGGCGCTCCACCAGGGTATGCAGCCAGGCCAGCAGCACCTGGGTGCCGATGCGCTCGACACCGTGGATGCCGCCAAAGAAGCCCACCACCGGCGCCTGCGGCGAGCGCGAGCCCAGCTCCAGGCAGTAGACCGGCCAGCGGGCGCCGCGGTAGTCGACCTCGCAGACCACCTCGCTGCGCAGGGCGCGGCCGGCACGGCCGATCAGGGATTCCAGCTCGTCGAGTTCCGGCAGCGGGCCGTGCAGATGGGACTTGCTCATGCCCCACAGATTGCTACAGATTCGTGAACACGGCATGACGCCGCCGGTCCGCCCCCGGGCCACCGCGCATGCTGCCGGCAGTGGCCGTGGCCCGTTCCTTGCACCACTGCTGTCAGACAGTACGTGTCAGGAGGCTGGCATGACGATGCAGATGTCGACGATGCCCGATTTCGCCCGGCTGGGTCCGCCGGCCTTCGAGGAACAGGACCTGCGCTTCCTGTTCGGCCATTTCCCGGTGCCCGGCGTGAACCTGGAAGAGGCGGTGCAGCTGGCGATCGAGCGGCCGACGACGCTGGAATCGCTGCTGGAAAGCGACTACGTGCACGAGGCGATCCGGGACCAGCAGGTGCTGTGGCTGGAGGTCTCGCCGAAGCTGTTCTTCAACGTGCTGCTGCGCCGCAGCCTGCCGGGTGCGCGCAATGCCCAGACCCGGCGCAGCATCCACTACCTGGCCAACCTGCTGGGCCTGTTCGCCCGCACCGACCGGCTCTATCGCGTGCAGCAGGACGAGGCGCAGAGCTTCCAGTACCTGGTCGATCTCGTGCAGGAGGCGGCCAATGCCGGGCCAGAGCGCGGCTTCATGGTGCATTCGCACATCGGCAACTACGCGCTGTTCCTCGCCGGCATCTGCCGTGCCTGGATCGACTACCGTCACCAGTACAAGCGCCGGCCGGTCAACGTCGAGTACTACTGCCGCATGGGCCGCAGTTACTACTTCACCGCCTCACGCCACCGCATGGCCGACCAGCTGGGCCTGCGCCCGGTGTTCCAGGACCTGGCGCAGCGTTTCGACTACTACCGGGGCGGGCTCGAGCGGATGGCGCAGAGCTGGCACTAGAAGAAAGCGGCGCCTGTTCTTGGTGGGAGCGGCGCAAGCCGCGATGGCCCGGTTCTCATGGTGACCGGCCTTCGCGGCTTGCGCCGCTCCCACAAAAAGCCACTCAGCTGCGAGGCAGGCTCTTGCGGAAGGCCAGGTAGCGCTGCGCCACCACCTGCGGCGCCTCGGCCATCGGCAGGTGGCCGATGTCCTGCATCATCTCCAGCTGCGATTGCGGCAGCAGGCTCTGCCAGATGATGCCGTCGCCCGGATCGACCGCGCGGTCCTGGTCGCCGAACACGATCAGCGCCGGCACCGGCAGGCCCCGGATCTTCGCGTTGACGCTGTAGTCCGACCAGTTCTTCATCAGGTCGCCGAAGATGCGCGTGTGCAGCTCGTAATTGCCGATGGCCTGCTGCGCCATCACCTGGCGCACGCTGTACGGCAGGAACGGCCGCTTCACGAACACGAAGTCGATGGTGCGCTCGAATTCCTCGGGCGTCTTCGCAAACAGCAGGTATTCGCCACGCTCCCAGGCCTTGCGCACCTCGGTGGGCTTGCCGCCGTCGGTGCCGGCCGCGCCCAGCAGCCACAGGCTGCCGACCTTGTTCGGGTACTTTGCGGCATAGGTTGCGATGATCCAGCCGCCCATCGAGCTGCCGCCGAAATGCGCGCGGCTCAGGTTCAGCGCCTGCATGATCTGGTCGAGACGCTCGGCCTGCGCCGGGATGCCGTAGTCGGCATCGCCCGGCTTGCCGCTCTCGCCGAAGCCGGGCAGGTCGATCGCGATCACGCGGTAATACGGCGTCAGCCAGCGCGCCACGCGGGTGAAGTTGTCCTTGTCGGCGCCGATGCCATGGACCAGCACCAGCGGCTCACCCTGGCCGCCTTCGAGGTAGGCGATGTCGAAGCCGTCGATCTTCAGGCGCTTCTCTTCCAGCTGCGACTGCGCGCGCTCGGCGCGCAGGCCGAGGTCGGCCGCCTGTGCCGGAAGGAAACGGTCGAAGGCCACCAGGCCGCCGCCCAGCAGGACCAGCAGCACGACGAGGCGCAGCACAAGGCGCATGAGAGAACTCCCTAAAGTGTGTTGTTCAGAGCAGCGTGTCGCGCATCAGGCTTTCCTGCGCGACGCTGGCGACCAGCCGGCCCTGGCGATCGTAGATGCTGCCGCGCGAGAAGCCGCGGGCAGCCTGGGCCGAGGGCGAATCCATCGAGTACAGCAGCCAGTCGTCGACGCGGGCGTCGCGATGGAACCACAGCGCGTGGTCGATGCTGGCCACGACCATGCCCTTGTACAGCCAGCCCTTGCCATGCGGCAGCAGCGCGGTCGACAGGAAATTGAAGTCGGAGGCATAGGCCAGGATGCAGCGGTGCAGCATCGGGTCATCCGGCAGCCTGCCCGGCGCGCGGAACCAGATGTGCTGCACCGGCTCGCGTTTCTCGCCGCTCAGCGGGTTCCAGGGTTGCACCGGGCGGAACTCGATCGGCACCTCGCGCAGCAGGGAGTTGCGCGCCAGATCGCTGACCGAGGTTTCGGCCGCGATCCAGCGCTGTGCCTCCTCCAGCAGCGTCGTCAGCTGCTCCGGCGGCGTCACCTGAGGCATCGGCGCCTGGTGCTCGAGGCCGGGCTCGGCCTTCTGGAACGAGGCGATCATCGACAGGATCGGCTGGCCATGCTGGATCGCATGGACGCGGCGCGTGCTGAAGCTGCGGCCGTCACGCACCCGCTCGACCTCGTAGACGATCGGCAGCGCCATGTCGCCGGGGCGCAGGAAGTAGGCATGCAGTGAATGCGGGGCCTGGTCGGTGACGGTGCGCTGGGCCGCCACCAGGGCCTGGCCGATGACCTGGCCGCCGAAAACACTCTTGCCGCCGAGATCGCGGGACTGGCCGCGATAGATGTTGAGTTCGATGCTTTCCAGGTCGAGCAGGCCGACCAGGTCCTGGAGAATGCGGCTCATCGGGGGATTGCTGGCTAGAAATGCGAACATACAAGGCTAATCCATAGCGGCCGTTCCACCAAGTGACATCCCTGACATGCCGTCCGGGCTGCGGTGCCTGCTGCATCGCGCTCTCGATCTCGTCGCCGATTCCCGGCATGCCGCAAGGCAAGCCCTCCGGTGTGCGCTGCGTGCAGCTGGACGAGGCCAATCTCTGCCGCCTGTTCGGCGACCCACGGCGGCCGAAGGTCTGCACCAGCCTGCGCGCCAGCATCGAGATGTGCGGGGAAACGCGGGAGCAGGCGACGGAGTACCTGCTGTGGCTGGAACGCGAAACGGCCTAGAGGTCGACCCGACCCTTGTAGCTGTCCTGCGACTGCTCCACCAGCGCCTTGCCGCCGCGCAGCTGGCGCGTCTTCCAGCCCAGGCGCACGCCGACGTCGGGGCGCGTGTCGCAGCTCAGGCTCAGTTCCACCACGTCGTCCGCCGCCAGTTCCAGCGGCGCCAGCAGCGGCAGGTAGATCTGTTCCCAGTGGGTCGCCGGCGCGAACGGCGAGGTCGACAGGTTGATGCCGCGCACCAGCTCGCAGTCCCACCACAGGGCGAAGCCCTCGATCCAGGCCTCGGGCAGTTCCTCGCGGCTCCAGCGCAGGGTCTGGCTGCGCCGGCTCGGCGGGGCAGCCGCTTCCGGCCGCAGGTCGAGTTCGTCCCAGCACTTGCTGCGGTCGCTGCCGCCAAGATCGGCCGGCGTCACCGCCTTGACGTACATGTTGTTGAGCGAGACGGTGCGCGCCGGGTCGAGGTCGATGCCGAAGCCGACCTCCGGCCAGATGTCGATCTCGCGCTGCAGCCGCGAGGTCGGCACCGGCGCCGCGTGCTGGCGCAGGCGCGCGGGAATGACCTGGCCGCCGGCCTTGAGGAAGCGACGGGCGTCGACCAGGGTTTCCAGCAGCCCTTCCTCCAGCGCGAAGTTGCCCAGGGTCTCGGAGACCACCAGGTCGACCTTCGGCGGCTTGCGCAGCTCGGCCGAGTGGCCGCGGATGAAGGTCAGCTGCTCGATGCGGTTGACCCGCGCCAGCTTCTGCGCGACCTCGATCATGCCGCTGTACTCGACCAGGGTGCAGTGCGCCGCGCCTAGCTGACGCGCCAGGAAGCTGAGGAAGCCGGTGCCGGCGCCGATGTCGGCCACGGTGGTCTTGCCGGGGCGGATCAGCTGCTTCAGCGCCGCGTGGAAGGCCTCGTTGCGCGGACGGTCGCCGAGCAGCTTGCGATGCAGTTCGATTTCGCTCATATCGGCGTGAGCAGCGTGGAGGGGCCCCGTGCGGAGCATGGGGATCCTAGCGTCGCGAGTCGACGAACGCATGAGCGGACGCCAAGGTTCGATGTGTGAACAGGAAGTCTCATGCGGCGATTTTCGTTCATTCAGGCGAAAATGTCGGCATGCAGCTGCTAGTCCCCACGCTCTTCGCCGGTTCGGTGCGCCCCATGCCGGGCGATGGCCGGCCCACCGGCATCTTCAAGCTGCCCGTCGCCGGCCCGGCGCAGATCGGCGCGGAGGGCTTCGACTGCGACGCCCAGGCCGACCGCCGCGTGCATGGCGGCCCGGAGAAGGCGCTGCACCACTTCCCGCTGGAGAATCACTACCGCCTCGCCGCGCAGTTCCCGGAACAGGCGGCCGGCTTCGTCGCCGGCGGGCTGGGCGAGAACCTGTCGACCGAGGGTGCCGACGAGTCCGCGGTCTGCGTCGGCGATGTCTGGGCCTTCGGCAGCGCGCGCCTGCAGCTGTCGCAGCCGCGCAGCCCCTGCTGGAAGATCGATGCGCGCCATGGCCTGGAGGGCATCGCGGTGTGGATCGCGCAGCAGGGTATCGCCGGCTGGTACTACCGGGTGCTGGCGCCGGGCAGGGCGCAGGCCGGTGATGCGCTGAGGCTGCTGGAGCGCAATGCCGACGCGATTTCGCTGCGCGAGTTCTGGGACACCCAGGCCGAGCACCGGCCGGCGCCGGAGGCCCTGCTGCGCATCGCGGACACGCCGGGCCTGACTCCGGCCTGGGTCGAGAAGTTGCGCCGCCGCGCCGACTACCTGCGCGGCCTGGCATGAAGCGCACGCTCCCCGAGCTGCCGGTGCGCGATGCGCTGCCGGCCCTGCGCGAGGCCCTGGCCGCGCCCGGTTGCGCCGTGCTGGCGGCGCCGCCCGGTTCCGGCAAGACCACGCTGGTGCCGCTGGAACTGCTGGACCAGCCCTGGCTGGCCGGCAAGCGCATCGTCATGCTGGAACCGCGCCGTGTCGCCGCGCGTGCCGCCGCGGCGCGCATGGCCCAGCTGCTGGGCGAGCCGGTGGGGCAGACCGTGGGCTACCAGATCCGCTTCGAGAAGAAGGTCTCGGCGGCGACGCGGATCGAAGTTGTTACCGAGGGCCTGCTGGCGCGACGCCTGCAGGCGGACCCGGAACTGCCCGGCGTCGGCCTGCTGATCTTCGACGAATTCCACGAGCGCAGCCTCGACGCCGACCTCGCGCTGGCATTGGCGCTGGATGTGCGCGCCAACCTCAATCCCGAACTGCGCCTGCTGGTGATGTCGGCAACGCTGGACACGCAGCGCGTCGCGCGCCTGCTCGACGACGCGCCGGTGATCGAGAGCGGCGGCAGGATGTTCCCGGTCGATATCCGCCACCTGCCGCAGAAGGCCGATGCCGACCATGCCGAGTCGGTCGCGCAGGGCGTGCTGACCGCGCTGGCCGAGACGCCGGGCGACGTGCTGGCCTTCCTGCCCGGAGCGCGTGAGATCCGCGGTGCGCAGCGGCGGCTGGAGGCGCGGGCGCCTGCGGTTGGCGGAGCCGCGTCTGGACGCGGCGACATTGCAATTTATCCGCTCTACGGCGAGCTGTCCTCGGCGGAGCAGGATGCGGCGCTGCAGCCGGCGCGCGACGGTCGCCGCAAGGTGATCCTCGCCACCAACATCGCCCAGACCAGCCTGACCGTCGAAGGCGTGACCACGGTGGTCGACGGCGGCCTGGTGCGTGTTGCGCGCTTTGACCTGGGTGCCGGCGCCAACCGGCTGGAGACGCAGCGGGTGTCGCGCGCCTCTGCCGACCAGCGCGCCGGCCGCGCCGGCCGCCTTGGCCCCGGCACCTGCTATCGACTGTGGAGCCGCGACCAGCAGGCCTCGCTGCCGGCGCATGACACGCCGGAGATCCTCGCCACCGACCTGTCGCGCTTCGCGCTGGAACTGGCGGCCTGGGGCGTGAGCGATCCCGCGACGCTGGGCTTCCTCGATCCGCCGGCGCCGGTGAGCTGGAACTACGCGCGCGACCTGCTGCTGGAGCTGGGCGCGATCGACGCTCAGGGTCGTATCAGCAAGCAGGGCCGCGAACTGGCACGCCTGCCGGCGGCGCCGCGTCGCGCGCAGCTCCTGTTGCTGGCCAAGGCGCGCGGACTCGGCAGCCTCGCGGCCTGGACCGCGGCGGTACTGGAGGAGCGCGACAGCGGCGGCGATCTTGCCAGCAACGTGCAGGCTTACCTGCAGGGCCGCGTACCAGATCCCAATGCGCTGCGCCGCGTGCGTGAATCGGTGCGGCAGCTGGCGCGGCAGATCGACGTCTCCGAGCAGGCAGCCTTCGACGACTACGATGTCGCCCGGCTGGTGAGCTGGGCCTATCCCGAGCGCATCGCGCGTCGCCGCGGCAGTGCGCGCGGCGTCTATCTCTGCGAGGACGGCGGCGAGGCGCGCATCGGCGAGCACGATCCGCTGGCGGCTTCGGAATGGCTGGCGATCGCGCACTGGGATCCAGGTCCGCCCCGGAAAATCCGCCTTGCCGCGGCGCTGCGCGAGGACGACCTGCTGCGCGACCAGGCCGCACGTATCGTCGAGCTGCAGGACTGTCGCTGGGATGCGCAGACTGCCGCGGTGGTTTCGGAAACCCAGCGCCGCCTCGGCGCGATCGTGCTGGAGCGCAAGCTGCTGCGCAGTGGCGCAGAGGAGAAAATCCGCGTTGCGATGATCGAGGGCATTCGTGCGCTGGGCCTGCAGGCCTTGCCCTGGAACGAGGCGGCGCGGCAGTGGCAGGCGCGAGTGCTGTCGCTGCGGCAGTGGCGTCCCGACGAGGCCTGGCCCGATGTTTCCGACGAGGGCCTGCTGACGACGCTGGAGGAGTGGCTGGCGCCCTACCTCGACGGTGTCACCCGTCGCGACCATCTGGCGCGCCTGGACCTGATGGAAATCCTCAACGCCAGCTTCGACTACGCGACGCAGCAGAAGCTGGCGCGGCTGGCGCCGACGCATCTGGACGTGCCGACCGGCTCGCACATCCGCCTCGAGTACCGTCCGCCGGAGGCGCCGCTGCTGTCGGTGCGCCTGCAGGAGATGTTCGGCTGCGTCGACACGCCGACGGTCAACGACGGCCGCATCAAGGTCGTGCTGGAGCTGCTGTCGCCGGGCCAGCGGCCGATCGCGGTGACCGCCGATCTCGCCGGCTTCTGGGCCGGCAGCTACTCGGACGTGAAGAAGGACATGAAGGGGCGCTATCCGCGGCATCCCTGGCCGGACGATCCGCGGGCGGCGGAGCCGACGCGGCGGGCGAAGCCACGCGGAACCTGAAGCAAGGACTACCGCGGATGACGCGGATGGACGCGGATCAAGATGTTTTCTTGTGTATCCGCGTTTATCCGTGTGATCCGTGGCCAAATGCCTTTTGCGGGTTTCACTCCCAATCCAGCCAGATCCGCCCATCGCGATAGACCTTGCCGCTGGCCTTCAGCGCCGTGTCGTTGTTCTCCAGCTGCTCGTGCACGTTCACCGCCGGCGCCGGCAAGGCATCGCGCCCCAGCGCATACGACTGCTCGCGCACCAGCGTGAGATAAGCCTTGTCCAGCAGCAGTGCCCGCTCGCGCGAGGGCGCGATCAATGCCAGCAGGCCCTGCTCGCTGGCCAGCGCCGCGTCGATGCGCATGCGGTCGGGCCGGCCGTTGCGGAACCAGCGCGCGAGCATTTCGTCGTTGGCGCGGAACTCGTCGCCGCCGCCGACGCGCTGCAGGTAGCGCCGGTACTCGGGCTCGCGGCTGCCGGCCTGCGGCACGTCGCGCTGGCCGGCGATGCGCTGCAGGCCCCAGCCTTCGGCGCCCGGCAACTTGCGCGGCAGGCTGAAGCTCTGGTCGACGGTGACGCCGATGCCGGTGTGGCAGCCCATGCAGTAAAGCTGCTCCTCGCGGGTCTGCAGGCGCAGGCGACCCTGGGCGTCCTCGATCCAGCCCTGCAGCAGCCAGCCGAAGTCATTGCCCTGGCCGGTGAAGGCATTACCGGAGTAGTGCGGACGCCCGCCGATCTCCTGCTCGCGCGCTTCCTCGGCGTAGTGCAGCCGCACCGACTCGGCGTCGATGCCGGTTTCCTTGCGCGCATATCGCAGTTCCTTCAGGCGGGTGGCGCGCAGTTCCGGCGCATCCGGATCGACGTAGTGGACCGGGTGCAGGAACTCGGTGTCGGCAGGGTAGGCCCATCGGCGCACGGCGATGCCGGCGGCGGCGCCGGCGTAGTGCGCGGGCAGCCCGCGCAGTTCGGTAATGCCCGCGCCCAGGCGGCGATCGCCGTCGAGGTCGAGTTGCACGGCGGTTTCGTCCAGTGGCTCCACGCGACGGCGCAGCGCGGCATCGCCGACGCTGTCGGGCACGCCGATGGCGGCTTCGAGGATCGCCAGGTTGGCCTGGTAGACCGCGCGGGAGGGTTGGCCGCCGGCGTCGCTGCGGAAGGCCGAGGGCAGGCGGATCATCACCGTGTCGGTGGCACCGTTGGTGGGCCAGAAGCTGCCGGGGAAGGGCTTGTAGCGGAAGGCGCGCCAGCCCGAGCCATCGAGGGCGAAACCCTGCTCGTCAAAGCCGCGGGCATAGTCGAGGTCGGGCTTCCAGCCGCGGAACTCCGGTACGCGCTGCATCGCCTCGCGCAGCGGCGCGTAGTTGTCCTGCCGGATCCAGCCGAGGATTTCCGCATCGCCGATCGCGGCGATGGCGGCACGGCGATCGACGAACAGGTTGCTCCAGTGGTTGCGCCGCGCCGAGGCGCTGAAGTCATAGCGGCGCTGCAGCTCCCAGTCGTCGGCGCGGTTGGCGCCGTTGGCTGTGGTGTGGCAGATCCAGCAGGGATTGGAGCCGGCGCCGGTGCGGGTGTAGCACTGCGGCGGGATGCCGGCCTCGATGTTGCCGACGCGCTGGCTCGCGGCCGCCGTCGCCGCGGCCAGCGGATCGTAGCGGGCAGCAGGTGCCGGCGCCGGCGCCGGCCGCGAACAGGCCGCGGCGGCCAGCGCCAGCAGCAGGCCGGCGGCGGGCCTGATCAAGGCTTGGCGGGGAATTCCGGCATCTTCGCGGTGAAGATGTCGGCGCCGAAGCTCTGCTGGCCGGCGGCGCCGGCGTAGCCCAGGTAGGGCAGGCCGAACAGGTCCTGCACGCTGCGCAGCATCGAGTAGTGGTTGTAGGCGGTGGTCGAGACCGTGCCCGGCTTGATGAAGGGCGACAGCAGCACCGCGCCGACGCGGCCGCCGCCGAGGCCGGTGAGGCCGGGCAGCAGGCTGTTCGGCGTCCGGCCGGCGCCGCAGCAGCCGCTGGAGTCGGACTGCGGACCGTCGGATTCGTCGAAGGTCACGATCAACAGGCCGTCCTTCTGGAACGCCGCCGAGGCGAGAATTTTCGGTACCCAGGTCTCGAGGAACTCGTTGATCGACTCCAGACCGCCGGGGCGACCGTCGGCGCAGGGCGCGTCATGGCCGTCGCTGCACAGGTCGGGGGTGATGAAGACATAGTTCGGCGTGGTGGCGAGGCTGCGCAGGTCGGCGTCCAGCACGTTCAGGTTGACCACGCGGGCGTCGCAGTCGGCCTGGTCGTCGATCACCGTGTGGAAGTACATGAAGGGGTTGTGGCGCGTGGCG
>DATILC010000225.1:0-45283 GCA_035476855.1 Solimonas sp.
GACTGGAAGTTCGGCAGCTGATCGACGCCAGGCGCGGCGCTCAGGCCGGTTCACGCCACCCCGATGGCCGCCACCGCCCGGCGTGCCTTGGCCCGGGCTTCCTCGAGGGTTTCGGCCAGGGCCAGGGCCACGCCCATGCGGCGCTTGCCGGCGATTTCGGGCTTGCCGAACAGACGCAGCTGGGTGTCCGGCTCGGCCAGGGCGGCCTGCAGACCGGCAAAGGCCGGGGCGACACGGTCGCCCTCCAGCAGCAGGGCGCAGGAGGCCGAGGGGCCGCGGCCGCGGATATTGGGCACCGGCAGGCCGAGGATGGCGCGGACGTGCAGCGCGAACTCGGACAGGTCCTGCGAGATCAGGGTCACCAGCCCGGTGTCGTGGGGGCGTGGCGAGACCTCGGAGAAGATCACCTCTTCGCCACGCACGAACAGCTCCACCCCGAACAGGCCGCGGCCGCCGAGGGCCGCGGTGATCTTCTCGGCCATGGCCTGGGCCTTCTGCAAGGCACCCGGCGACATCGGGTGCGGCTGCCAGGACTCGCGGTAATCGCCGTCGATCTGCAGGTGACCGATCGGCGCACAGAAGGCGGTACCGGCGGCATGGCGCACGGTCAGCAGGGTGATCTCGTAGTCGAAGTCGATGAAACCCTCGACGATCACCCGGCCGGCACCGGCACGGCCGCCGGCCTGGGCATAGTCCCAGGCCTTCCGGATGTCGCCTTCCGTCTTCACCACGCTCTGGCCCTTGCCGGAGGAGGACATCACCGGCTTGACCACGCAGGGCATGCCCAGCGCGCGTACGGCCTCGGCGTAGTCCTCGTAGCGGTCGGCGAAGCGATAGGGCGAGGTTGCCAGGCCCAGTTCCTCGGCGGCGAGGCGGCGGATGCCCTCGCGGTCCATGGTCAGGCGCGCAGCGCGGGCGGTGGGGATCACCGTATAACCCTCGGCCTCCAGCTCCAGCAGGGTCGGGGTGTGGATCGCCTCGATCTCCGGCACGATGAAATGCGGCTGCTCCAGCGCGATCACGCGGCGCAGCTCGGCGCCGTCGAGCATCGGGATCACGTGGCTGCGATGCGCCACCTGCATCGCCGGGGCGTTGGCGTAGCGGTCCACCGCGATGCACTCGACGCCGAGGCGCTGCGCCTCGATCACCACTTCCTTGCCCAGTTCGCCGGAGCCGAGCAGCAACAGGCGGGTGGCGTTCGGCGACAGCGGGGTTCCAAGCGTGGTCATGGCAGGCGGTGCGGACAGGCGGATGAAGGAGGCGCGTATTTTGCGCCAGCCGCGTGCCGGAGGGGTAAGCTAGAACGCACACAGGAGAACCCATGGCCCGCCGCACCAAGATTGTCGCCACCCTTGGCCCCGCCACCGACAATCCGCAAGTCCTCAAGCGCCTGCTCGCCGCCGGCGTCGATGTCGTCCGCCTCAACTTCTCGCATGGCAAGCAGGCCGACCACCAGCGTCGTGCCGAGGCGGTGCGCGCCACTGCCGCCGAGTTGCGGATCGATGTCGGCATCCTGGCCGACCTGCAGGGCCCCAAGATCCGCATCGAGTCCTTTGCCAATGGCCCGGTCGAGCTGGTCGAGGGCCAGGACTTCGCGCTGGACACGGCGCTGGGTTCGGAGGCCGGCGATGCCAGCATCGTCGGCTGTGCCTATGCCGACCTGCCGCGCGACGTCGCCGCCGGCGACACCCTGCTGCTCAACGACGGCGCCATCGCCATGCGCGTCGAGAAAGTCGAGGGTACGCGGGTCGACTGCAAGGTGCTGCTCGGCGGCATGCTGTCCAACCGCAAGGGCATCAACAAGCAGGGCGGCGGCCTGTCCGCCGCGGCGCTGACCGACAAGGACCGCGACGATCTGCGCTACGCCGTCGGCATGGGCGTGGACTTCATCGCCGTATCCTTCCCGCGCTCGGCGGCCGACATGCTGCTGGCGCGCGAGCTGGTCAGGGAAGCCGGCGGCGACTGCGCGCTGGTGGCCAAGATCGAGCGCGCCGAGGCGCTGCCGCTGCTGGCCGAGCTGGTCGGCGCCTCCGACGTGGTGATGGTGGCGCGCGGCGACCTCGGCGTGGAGATCGGCGATGCCGAGCTGCCGGGCTGGCAGAAGCGCATCATCCGCGAGGCGCGCGAGCAGAACCGCATGGTGATCACCGCCACGCAGATGATGGAATCGATGATCACCAGCCCGGTGCCGACCCGCGCCGAGGTGCTGGACGTGGCCAACGCCGTCATGGACGGCACCGACGCTGTGATGCTGTCGGCCGAGACGGCCAGCGGCAAGTACCCGGTGAAGGTGGTCGAGGCGATGTCGCGCGTCTGCATCGGCGCCGAGGGCGCCATGCCGCACCGCCCGGACCGCTTCGGCCGCGCCTTCGATGCGCACTTCGAGCGCACCGACGAGGCCATTGCCATGGCCACCGCCTGGACCGCGCGCAACATGCACGCCAACGCCATCGTCTCGCTGACCGAGTCCGGCTCGACCGCGTTGATGATGTCGCGCAACGAGCTGGGTATCCCGATCTACGCCCTGACGCGCCACGAGAAGACGCGCAGGCGCATGGCGCTGTGCCGCTCGGTCTACCCGGTGGACTTCACGCCGACCCAGCTCGACACGCTGGCGCCGCTGAAGGAGGCCGTGAACTGCATGCAGCAGCGCGGCTACGTCAAGCTCGGCGAGCGCGTGATCATGACCAAGGGCGATTTCACCGGCCCCGGCGGCACCAATGCAATGAAGATCGTGACCGTGGGCGAGTTCTAGCGGCCACCGATAGCCAAGGAGAATGACGATGACGGACCCGGGCGCATCCTCCTTCACGATCATCGGCCACCGCGGTGCCCGCGGCCACGCGCCGGAAAACACCTTGCTGGCGATCGACGCCGGCATCGCCCTCGGCGCCCACTGGGTCGAGTTCGACGTGCAACTCCACGGCGAGGAACTGCTGCTGCTGCACGACCTGCGCCTGGAACGCACCACCAACGGCCGCGGCCGCCTCTCCGACCATTCCTTCGCGGCATTGCGCGGGCTCGACGCCGGCCAGGGCCAGCAGATCCCGACGCTGCAGGAGGCCTTGGACCTGATCGACCAGCGCGTCGGCGTCAATATCGAACTGAAGACCTGGAATGGCTGCGCCGCGGCGGTGGCGCGCGTGCTGCGCGAGTACCTGGTCGACGGCTGGTCGACGGAGCGACTGATGGTCTCGTCCTTCCACCTGCCGGAGCTCTGGGAGTTCAAGCAGCTGCTGCCGGAGGTACCGATCGGCGCGCTGTACTGCGGTGTGCCGCTGGACTGGGCCGGCGTCGCCGGTGAGTTGAAGGCTGCGGCGCTGAACCTGTCCGACGAATTCATCGACGACAAGCTGGTGGCCGACGCCCATGCGCGCGGCCTCAAGGTCTACGCCTACACCGTCAACCACCCGGACGAAATGCGGCGACTGCGCATGCAGGGCGTGGACGGCATCTTCACCGACTATCCGGACCGGGCGCTGGCCAAACGCTAGCCCGCATTTCTCACAGGGGGATCGAGTGATGGCGCAGGGCGGAGCGTGCTGGACGCCGGGCTGGAGGGCGCCCAATAACCGTAGCTATTGGGCGCCCGAAGCCCCAGTTCAGCGCGGTCCGAACCAGCCAGCGCCGATTCAGCCGGAGAATCCATCCGAAAGGCTGCTTGCACCCCTGGCCGCCGGAAGGTCCCTATCTCTTCAAATCGGGAAGCGGGATTCTCCGGCGACCCTGTGAGAAATGCGGGCTAGGCCCGGAACGCAAAAAGGCCGCCCGGAGGCGGCCTTTCTTGTGCACCCGAAGGTCTTACTTGGCGTAGACCTTGGCGAACTTGGCCTTGGCGTCCGCGTCGCCGGCAGCCTTGCCGACGAACATCACCTTCTCGCCCTTGGGGCCGCCCGTGCCGCCGGCCGCACCGGCGCCGCTGCCGCCCTTCTTGAAGGCTTCCAGTTCGGACCAGTTGGAGAACACGTAGATCGTCCCGGCCTTGTGGACCTCACCGTAGAAGCCCTGCTCGAGGCCCTTGGTCTCGCCCTCATACATGCGCTGGGCGCCGCCCTTGTAGCCGACCTTGCCCTCCATCGCCTTGGCCTCGTCCTTGATCAAGGCCAGCTTGACGGTTTCGCCATTGGGACCGACGCCGATCTTGGTGACGACCAGCGGGATTTCGTCGGTCTGCAGCCAGATCTGGTAGCTCTTCAGGTCGGCCAGCACGTAGATGCGGTTTTCGTCCGGACGCTGGATTTCCCAGTAGTCGTCGTTGTTGAGGTCCTCGGCAAGGCGGCGCGCGGCCAGGTCCTTGTCGTAGGCGCTTTCAGCAGCGACGCCCTTCCAGCCGTCTTTGACAGCGCAGCCAGCGAGGGCCACCATCGCAACGGCAGCGATGCCGATACGCAGGTCATTCAACATTGTGTCTCTCCCGGGGAAACTTGCGAATTAGGTGATGTCAGTCGATCAAGCATGACGGCGCCGTTTTACAGTTCAATGACAGCCTGTGATAAAAGATTGACTTTCATGGAATCCAGCCGGGAACTCCCGGCAGCGTCCGACAAACCGCCATGTCACAAGACCGTCACACTGCCTCGCTAAACGTGCGGGTTCACGCTGAAGACCCTGCCAACGAACCCATGAAAAATCCGCCGGCCCTGGAACTGACGCCCGCCGAGCTGTTCCTCAACCGCGAGCTGTCGCTGCTGGAGTTCAATCGGCGCGTGCTGGCGCAGGCCCTGGACGAAGCGGTGCCGCTGCTGGAACGCCTCAAGTTCCTGTGCATCTCCAGTTCCAACCTCGACGAGTTCTTCGAGATCCGCGTCGCCGGCCTGCAGCAGATGGCCGAGATCAGCCCGGCGCAGCGCCAGTCCGACGGCACCACGCCCGTGGAATCGCTGGTCGCGATCAGCACGCGGGCGCATGCCCTGGTCGAAGAGCAGTACCGCGTGTTCAACGAGGTACTGATCCCGGCACTGGAAAAGGAACGGATCCGCTTCGTGCGCCGCACCGAGTGGACGCCGGAGCAGGACGCCTGGCTGCGCAACTATTTCCAGAACGAGCTGGCGCCGGTGCTGTCGCCGATCGGGCTGGACCCGGCGCATCCGTTCCCGCGCATCCTCAACAAGTCGCTCAACTTCATCGTCTCGCTGTCCGGCAAGGACGCCTTCGGCCGCAACACCGGCTACGCCATCGTGCAGGCGCCGCGCGCGCTGCCGCGGCTGATCCAGCTGCCGCAGGCCGTCACCGGCAGCGGCCCGCATGACTTCGTGTTCCTGTCCTCGGTGATCCACGCCTATGTCGACGAGCTGTTCCCGGGCATGGAGGCCAGCGGCTGCTTTCAGTTCCGCGTCACGCGCAACTCCGACCTGGCGCTGGACGAGGCCGAGGCCGAGGACCTGCTGGAAGAGCTGGAGGACGTGCTCTCGCAGCGCCAGTGGGGCGACACCGTCCGCCTCGAGGTCGCGCACAACTGCCCGGAGCAGATGGTCAACTACCTGGCCGAGGAGATGCAGCTGACACCAGCCGACATCTACTCCTGCAACGGCCCGGTCAACCTGATGCGCCTGATGCAGGTGCCCGACCTGATCGAGCGCCCGGAGCTGAAATACCCGGCCTTCACCTCGCGCACGCCCAAGGCGCTGACCGGTGACCTGTTCGCCGCGATCCGTGCCAAGGACCATCTGCTGCACCACCCCTACGAGTCGTTCATGCCGGTGGTGGAATTCATCCGCCAGGCGGCACGCGATCCCAACGTGCTGGCGATCAAGCAGACGCTGTATCGCACCGGGCCGAAGTCGGCGATCGTCGAGGCGCTGGTCGAGGCTGCGCGCAACGGCAAGGAAGTCACCACGGTGGTCGAACTGCGTGCGCGCTTCGACGAAGAGGCCAACATCGACCTGGCCGAGCAGTTGCAGGACGTCGGCGCCCACGTGGTCTACGGCGTGGTCGGCTACAAAACCCACGCCAAGATGTGCCTGATCGTGCGGCGCGAGGAGCCGGGTCCGGGCGGGACCGGCGGCCTGCGCCATTACGCACACCTGGGCACCGGCAATTACCACCCGCGCACTGCACGCCAGTACACCGACTACGGCCTGTTCACCGCCGACAAGCAGATCTGCCAGGACGTCCACGCGGTGTTCCTGCAGCTGACCAGCCTCGGCAAGGTAGTCAAGCTGCACAAGCTGCTGCAGTCGCCGTTCACCATGGCCAAGGGCTTCCACGCCAAGATCGACCGCGAGATCGAGCATGCGAAGAAGGGCCGGCCGGCCCGCGTGATCGCCAAGATGAACTCGCTGGTCGAGCCCGAGATCATCCAGGCCCTTTACCGGGCATCGCAGGCCGGCGTGCAGATCGACTGCATCGTGCGCGGCATGTGCTCGCTGCGCCCCGGGGTGAAGGGCCTGTCGGACAACATCACGGTGCGCTCGCTGGTCGGCCGCTTCCTCGAGCACCACCGCGTGTTCAGCTTCCACAACGACGGCAGCACCGAGGTCTGGCTCTCCAGCGCCGACTGGATGGAGCGCAACCTGTTCCGTCGCGTCGAGATCGCCTTCCCGATCGAGGACAAGAAGATCCGTGCACGCGTGCTGGAGGAGCTCAACGCCTACCTCGCCGACACCGCGCAGACCTGGCTGCTGCAGGCCGACGGCAGGTACTTGCGGCCGGAGCGCATCGAAGGCAAGGCGGTACAGCTGCGGATGATGGACGAGTCGGTGGTATAGCGCCGCTTACGCCAGGCGCAGGCGGTACTGCAGCAGCGCCAGCGTCTCGATCTCCTGCTCCAACTCGGCCCGCGTCAGCGGGTGCTTGTCCAGCCAGCGCCCCTGGGTGAAGGCCAGCTCGATGCTGCGGCGCTGCGCGCTGACGCGGATCGGCGGCTTCAGCTTGGGCCCGCGCGAACGGTGCAGCAGGTAGGCCAGGCGCAGCACGATCGCCAGCTTCTGGATCGGCTCGGCCCAGATCGTCGGCAGCTCGTCGAGCGCGGTCAGCGTGAACTTGCCGCGATGCAGGCGCACCAGCGCCGCCAGCAGCTTCTGGTCGGTCTGCGAGAAGCCCTGCAGGTCGCAGTGCCGCAGGATGTACTCGCCGTGCTTGTGGTACGAGGTGTGCGACACCACCAGCCCGATCTCGTGCAGCTGTGCCGCCCAGCCGATCAGCCGCGCCGAGAACTTCGGCTCCAGACTCCACGGCCTGGCCACCTGCTCGAGGATCTTCAGCGCGGTGCGCTCGACATCCTCAGCATGGGCCTGGTCGCAACCGTAGCGCCTGGCCATGACCTGCACCGACTCGTCGCGCACGTCATGGTCCGACAGGCGTCCCAGCAGGTCGTAGATCAGTCCCTCGCGCAGCGCGCGCTCGGAAGTCTCCATGCGCTCGATCGCCAACGAGTCGAACACGCCGGCCAGCACGGCCAGGCCGCCGGGGAACACCGGCCGCCGGTCCTCGCGCAGGGCAGGGAAATCGATCCGGTCGACGTGGCCGCGCGCGATGGTCAGGTCGATCACCTTCTCCAGGCCCTCGGCGGTCATCTCGTTCTCGCACCAGCCCTGCTCCATCATCACGCGCCAGATGCCGCGCACGGTGCCGGAGGAGCCGATTGCCAGGTCCCAGCCGGCGCGACGGTACTGCCGCTCGAGAAACTCCAGCTCGATGCGCGCCGCCAGCCGCGCCTTGCGGAAGCGCGCGCG
This sequence comes from Solimonas sp., assembly GCA_035476855.1. Taxonomy (GTDB): domain Bacteria; phylum Pseudomonadota; class Gammaproteobacteria; order Nevskiales; family Nevskiaceae; genus Solimonas_A. Next base: position 7,674 of record DATILC010000225.1, read on the forward strand.
GGTGATCTCGCCGTCGTCGAAGAAGCGCTGGGTATGGACCACACAGCCCAGCGAGACCGATTCCATCAGCTGCGGCGCCACCGCCTGGCCGATGATGACCTCGGTGCTGCCGCCACCGATGTCGACCACCAGTCGCCGCGGCCGGTCCATGCCCATGCCATGGGTGACGCCGCCGTAGACCAGGCGCGCTTCCTCCAGGCCGGCGATGATCTCGATGCGGTGTCCCAGCGCCGCCTCGGCGGTAGCGTGGAAATCGGCGCCGCGGCGCATGCGCCGCATGGTGTTGGTGCCGACCGCGCGCACGCGCTCGGCCGGGATGCCGCGCAGGCGCTGGCCGAAGCGCTGCAGGCAGTCCAGCGCGCGCGCGGCGGCATCGGGGCGCAGGCGCTTGTCGGCGTCGAGCCCGGCGGCGAGACGCACCGGCTCGCGCAGGCGGTCGATCACCTGGATGTCGGCACCGTTGGACCGCGCCACCATCATGTGGAAGCTGTTGGAGCCCAGGTCGACCGCGGCGATCTCGAAGCCGCGCGAATCGGCTGCAGGCTTGATCGCTCCATTCATCGGCAGGCCGCCCCGGGGCGTGCTGCGACAAGCCGGCTTGTTTCCGGCAGCATGAAAAGACTCATCGGGCTGGCGCGCAGGCCTGTTTTAATTTGTTCGAAATAACTTTCGGTTGCCATCTTTTTATCGCAACCTCCGATGGGCCCCGGGCCCGCCGCCACTATACGGACGGGCCTGCAGGCACGCGAGCTTCGAAAGCTCCCTGCTGCATTCACATTGACCGAAATGCCGGATTGCCCGAACATATTGCGTCTAGCTGTCCGCCAGATTGATTCCGGGAGTTCATCATGAAGTTTGCGCGTTGGGGCCTGTTCGCCCTCGTCGCGACGTCGCTGCCTGCATTCGCCGATGGCGATATCGAGGCAGGCCGCATCAAGGCCAATACCTGCATGGGTTGCCACGGCATCCCCAACTACAACAACGTCTACCCGACCTACCGCGTGCCGCGGCTGGGCGGCCAGAGCGTGAAGTATCTGGAAGTGGCGCTGAAGGGTTATCGCAGTGGTGACCGCCCGCATCCGACGATGCGCGCCCAGGCCGCAAGCCTGTCGGACCAGGACATCGCCGACATCTCCGCCTATCTGGCCCACGCGCCGGCCCACAAGTAAGGTCACCCCATGAAGCGGATCCTGTTCATTTCCCTGCTGGCGCTGGCCGGCACCGCCCAGGCCAAGGAAGAAGCGCACCAGCAGGACGCCAGCGAACTGGCCAAGCCCTGCGCCGCCTGCCACGGCGAGAACGGCGCCAAGCCGATCACCCCGGACTACCCGGCGCTCGCCGGGCAGTACGCCAACTACCTCGAGCATGCGCTGGGCGAGTACAAGTCCGGCAAGCGCAAGAGCGCGGTGATGGCCGGCCAGGTCGCCAACCTCAGCGCCGCCGACATCAAGGCGCTGGCACGCTACTTCGGCAGCCAGGAAGGCTCGCTGTACACGCCGAGCGTGCACGGCCACAGCAAGTAAGCGGGTAATCGCTGCTGCAAAAAAACGCGCGGGCTCTCCCGCGCGTTTTCATTTGGTGAGCCGAAAAAGTGCTTGCGCACCGTCACAGTGCGGTTGTTATGATCGATGGTGGAGAGTCTCTCCACCATCAATAGCAACCACCGGAGTATTCGATGCAAATGAAGAAAACGCTTCTGGCCGTGCTGCTGGCTTCCGCACCGTTCACCACCATGGCTGCCGCCAGTTCCGCCGGCCATGTCGACGTCTACTACTCGGATGCCAACGCTGAGGCCACCACCGGCGGCCTCAGCGGCGATGTCGACGGCGATGGCTTCGGCATTCGCGGCGCTGCCAAGTTCACCGACCAGGCGTTCGTCTTCGGTGAATACCAGAACACCGAGTACGACGATGCGGCCGACCTGGAAATCCAGCAGATCCGTGCCGGCCTGGGCTACCTGTTCAGCAGCTCGGCTGAGCTGGATCTCTACGGCAAGGTCGAATTCCTCAACTTCGAAGCCGAAGCCTCGGGCACCGGCAGCAGCGACGACAACGGCTGGGGCGTCCACGGCGGCATCGCGTTCATGCCGGCGCCGGAGTTCCGCCTGTTCGGCGAGCTTGGCTACGTTGACGTCGGCGACAGCGACGGCCCGGAGTACAACATCGGCGCCAGTTACAACTTCACCCCGCAGTTCGGTGCAGTCGTGAACTACCGCGTCACCGACCTCGACATCGACGGCGGCGACGAACTGGAGCTGAGCGATCTGCAGGTCGGCGTGCGCTTCAACTTCTGAAGCCGCCGGCAGCAACAAAAAACCCCGCCAAGGCGGGGTTTTTTGTTGGCAGGGCCAGCGCCCTACTGCGAGACCAGCAGGTAGATGCCGGCACGTACGCCCTTGGTTTCCAGGTCGCCGCCACCGTCATCGACCTCCAGCTCGGCGTTGCGATACTCGGCGAACAGGCCACCCCAGCTGCGCAGCTGCAAGGCCGCGCCGACCAGCCACTCGTAGCCATCGGCCTCGCGCAGGCCGATGTAGCCAGCCTGGCCGTACAGGCTCAGCTCCTGCATCGGATGGAACAGCAGGCCCAGGTGCGCACCGATGCCGTCGTCCTCGAGGCCGGCGGCGTCGAACTCGGTGTTGATGTACTCCAGCAGGCCGTAGGGCGTCATCGAGCTGTAGCGGCCGAAGGGCAGGCCGAGGCCGACGCGCCATTCGTTGTAGTCGCCGTTGTCGCCGTCGCTGAGGCTTTGGTACTCGCCGGAGAAGAAGAAATCGTCGCCGACCGAACCACGGAACTTGCCGCCGAAACCGTCGCCATCGAAGTCACCGGCCGGAGGGGCCTCGATCTTGCTGTTGACGAAGTACAGGTCCAGCGAATCGAAGCTGGTGGCAAACGCATTGGCGCTGACGCAAAGCGCACAGACTGCAAGGAGCTGGGCCGGCCGCATGGTACCCCCGGAAAAGATCGCTGAAGGACGGAGAATCGTTGGTCCGGGGGATTTAAGCACGGCGGGGCAGGAGGCGTCACCGGCGGATGCCGGCGCCGGTCGGGCGAGGCCTGCCGCTCGTGCCAGCCGGCCCAACGGAAAAGGGCCCCGGTCGGGGCCCTTTTCTCGCAACGCCGAGGCGATCAAGTCTCGTCGAGGAACGAACGCAGGTAATTCGCGCGGCTCGGGTGGCGCAGCTTGCGCAGCGCCTTGGCCTCGATCTGGCGGATACGCTCGCGGGTCACGTCGAACTGCTTGCCGACCTCTTCCAGCGTGTGGTCGGTGTTCATGTCGATGCCGAAGCGCATGCGCAACACCTTGGCTTCCCTCGGGGTGAGGCTGGCCAGGATCTGGTGGGTGGCTTCCGCCAGCGAGGACGAGGTGGCCGATTCCAGCGGCGAGACCGCCGCGGTGTCCTCGATGAAGTCGCCGAGGTGCGAATCCTCGTCGTCGCCGATCGGCGTTTCCATCGAGATCGGTTCCTTGGCGATCTTGAGCACCTTGCGGATCTTGTCCTCCGGCATCTCCATCTTCTTCGCCAGCTCTTCCGGCGTCGGCTCGCGACCCATCTCCTGCAGCATCTGGCGCGAGATGCGGTTGAGCTTGTTGATCGTCTCGATCATGTGCACCGGGATACGGATGGTGCGCGCCTGGTCGGCGATCGAGCGGGTGATGGCCTGGCGAATCCACCAGGTGGCATAGGTCGAGAACTTGTAGCCGCGGCGGTATTCGAACTTGTCGACCGCCTTCATCAGGCCGATGTTGCCTTCCTGGATCAGGTCGAGGAACTGCAGGCCACGGTTGGTGTACTTCTTGGCGATGGAGATGACGAGGCGCAGGTTGGCCTCCACCATTTCCTTCTTGGCGCGGCGGGCCTTGGCCTCACCGACGTTCATGCGGCGATTGATGTCCTTGATCTCGTCCAGCGAGATCAGATTGTCGCCTTCCATCTTCCGCAGCTTTTCCTGCAGGACGAAGATTTCTTCCTTGCGGCCGTTCAGCTCGGCCGAGTACTTGCGCTTGGCGCGGATCGCCTTGTTGATCCAGTCCGGGCTGGTGGCGCCGTTGTCTTCCTTGTAGAGGCGCAGGAATTCCTCGCGCGTCATGCCGCAGTCGGCGACGCAAATGCGCATCACCGTCTTCTCGGTCTCGCGCACCTGCGCAACCTTGCCGCGCAGGTTCTGGGTGATTTCCTCGACGATCTTCGGCGAGAGCTTGAAGGTCATGATGTGCGAGGCCATGGCCTCGCGCTTTTCCTGGGTCTTCTTGTCGAAAGAGCCCTTCTTCAGCAGCGACTCCCAGGTCTTGTCGTAGAACCCCTGCAGGTCGGAGAACTTCTCGGCGGTCAGCACCGGATCCGGGCCGGTGTCGACGGCTTCTTCTTCCTCGTCGCCCTCGCCCTTCTCCTTCTCTTCCTCTTCCTCTTCCTCGATCTCCATCGGCACTTCGGCCGGCGGCAGCTCTTCCGGCGCGTTGGGGTCGAAGAAGCCGGTCACGATCTCGGCCAGGCGCTTCTTGCCCTGCTTGTAGAGCTCGAAGGACTCCAGCAGGATCGCCACCGTCTCCGGGTACTGCGCCATCGCGAACATGGCCTCGTTGAGGCCCTCCTCGATGCGCTTGGCGATGCGGATTTCGCCCTCGCGGTCGAGCAGCTCGACGCTGCCCATCTCGCGCATGTACATGCGCACCGGGTCGGTGGTACGGCCAAACTGGTCGTCGCTGGCGGCGATGGCGGCAGCGGCTTCTTCGGCGGCCTCCTCCTCTTCCTCGGCGGTGGCGACGACGGCAGGCTCGGAGAACAGCTGCTGCTCTTCGTCCGGGGCGTCCTCGTGAACCGGGATGCCCATCGCCTGGATCATGCTGATGATGTCTTCGATCTGCTCCGTATCGACGATCTCGGGCAGATGGTCCGCAACCTCGGCGTAAGTCAGGTAGGACTTTTCCTTGCCGAGCGCGATCAGGACCTTGATCTGGGATTGCTTCTGGGCCGCCTGCATCTCGGCAGTGACCTTGTCGGCTTTCTCAGTGTTGTTGCTCATGCGGACTCGTACTCTGGTAGGCGCCCAAACAGCGGACGCAATGCGCGGAATCAGCGATTTTAACAAATTTTTGTCAAGCCGGCGAAACTATCGCCACCCCTGTTTCAGGAGGCAGGCCGGGCCCGCTGCTGCTGCTTCATCAGGGCGTCGATCTCGCGGGCCTCGCCCTCGCTCAGGGGCCGCAGCCGGCTTTCCGCCAACAGATGCTGGACCCGGCCGCGCAGCGCCTTCTGCGCCAGCATCGCCAGGGTTTCGCGGAACTCCTGCTGCAGCTTGTCCTCGGCCAGCGGGGTTTCCTGGGCCTGGGTCAGCAGGCGTTCGACGCCCTTGCCCTTGGGCGTGTCGCGCCAGAACTCCAGCAAGTGGGCCGCCTTGGCCTCCGGATGGGCGTGGAAGAAGTCGATCGCCTCGATCAGCACCTCGATGCCGGGGGCCTCGGTCTGCGCCAGCAGCTCCAGGTGCTCGACACCGTCCGCCATCCGCGGGTCTTCCAGCAGCAGCTGCATCGCCCGGCGCACCGGGCGATTGGCCCCGCCCGCCGCCGGCCGCTGGCGCGGCGAAGGCGCCTGGCTGCCGTAGCCCGGATCGGCATCCTCGCCATCGCCCGCCGGGCGCCGCAGCATCGCTTCCAGGTCGGCGCGCGACAGCCGCGTCAGCTTGCCCAGTTCATCCAGCATCAGCGCCCGCAGCGGCCCCTCGCGCATCTTCTCCAGGTGCGGCCTGGCCAGCGCCGCCAGCCGCGCCCGGCCGTCCATGGTGCCGAGGTTGGCCTGCCTGGCCAGTTCGCCGAACAGGAACTGCGACAGCGACAGCGCCTCGCCGATGCGGCGGCGGAATTCCTCGGCGCCGATCTCCTGCACCAGGGTGTCGGGGTCGTGCCCGTCGGGCAGGAACATGAAGACGCACTCGCGGGCGCCGTCGATCTCCGGCAGCACCTGCTCCAGCGCGCGCCAGGCAGCGGCGCGACCGGCGCGGTCGCCATCGAAGCAGAACACCACCTTCGCGGTCGCCTTGAACAGCAGGCCCAAGTGCTCGCGCGTGGTCGCCGTGCCGAGCGTGCCGACCGCCTCGCGGATGCCGTGCTGCGCCAGCATCACCACGTCCATGTAACCCTCGACCACCAGCAGGTAGGGCAGATCCGACTTGGCCGACTGCCGCGCCTCGTACAGGCCGTAAAGGTTGCGCCCCTTGTGGAACAGCGGGGTCTCGGGCGAGTTCAGGTACTTGGCCGGGTCGTTGCCCAGCGTGCGTCCGCCAAAGGCGATGACGCGGCCGCGGGTATCGCGGATCGGGAACATGATGCGGTTGCGGAAGCGATCATAAACACGGCTTTTCCCCGCGTGCTCGGACGCGGGGCCACCCGAATCCTTCTCGATCAGCATGCCGGCCTCGACCGCATGCCGCGGGTCCTGCAGGAACTTGGTCAGCGCATCCCAGGATTCCGGCGCATAGCCGATGCCGAAGGCCTTGGCGGTCTCGCCGCTGACGCCTCGCTTCTTCAGGTATTCGATCGCCGGCGTCGCACTGCGCAGCTGCTCGCGGAAGAAGCGCTGCGAGGCCGCCAGCGCATCCAGCGGGCCATCCATCACCACGCGCTCGTGGTGGCCTCCCTCGCGCGGCACCTCGACGCCGGCGCGCTGCGCCAGCTCTTCCACCGCCTCGACGAAGCTGAGGCGGTCGTATTCCATCAGGAAGCTGATCGCGGTGCCGTTCTTGCCGGAACTGAAGTCGAAGAACATCTGCTTCTGCGGCGAGACGAAGAAGGACGGCGACTTCTCGGTGGTGAACGGCGAGCGCGCCTTGTATTCCTTGCCGGCGCGCTTGAGCTCGACGCGCGCGCCGATGATCTCGACGATATCGGTGCGCGCGAGCAGTTCGTGGATGAAGGATTCGGGGATGCGGCCGCTCACCGGCGCATTCTAATGGACCGGGGCATCGTGCCTGTGGCTACTTTTTCACCACATGGCGGCGGCCGACCTTGCCGCCGCAGTCACTTGCAGTTGCAGGCCGGCCGGTCGACTCGGAGGCGCCGACCGGCCAGCCTCACCCTGCAGCCTTACTCGTCGTCGCGGAAGCCCTGCTGCTTCGAGCCCTGCGGATTGTCGCGGTCGGACTGCTGTCCCTGCTGCCCGCCCTTCTGCTGGCCGGACTGCTGCTGTCCGGGCTGGTTCGGGCGGTTGGACTGATGCTGCTGACCCTGACCGGGTTGCTGCTGCCGACCCGGCTGCTGGCCGGGCTGCTGACCAGGCTGCTGTCCGGGCTGGTTGCGCATCCGGTTCTGGTCACGCTCGTTCTGATTGGCCATCTGGAATCTCCTGTTGGGAACCAAGCAAGCCGGCATTGACCGGCCGCCCCACAGGGGACCCAAGAAGCATGCCGGACGGCGTGCCCTTTGAAATCAATGGCTTCCCGCGAATTCCGTGGCGAATTGCAGCATCAGACCCGCAGCGGCAGTTCATTTTGCGCGGCCAGGTTCGCGCCGCAGCCCGACCGGGGGAACCGTGGAAATCCGAAAGGGAGAAAGCAAAACGGCGCTATTGCAGCGCCGTTCCTTGTACCGCCTTGCAGCCCCGGGCTCAGCCCAGCTTCGACTTCACCAGGCCCGAGAGCTTGCCCATGTCGGTGCGGCCGGCCACCTTGGGCTTGAGCCAGCCGATGACCTTGCCCATGTCCTTGCCGCCCTGCGCGCCGGTTTCGGCGATCGCCTGGCTCAGCAGCGCGTCGATCTCGTCGGCGGTCAGCTGCTGCGGCAGGTATTCCGACAGCACGCGGATTTCCTCGGCTTCCTTGTCGGCCAGATCCGGCCGGTTGCCGGCGCGGAACTGGGACTCGGAATCGCGACGCTGCTTGAGCATCTTCTCGATCGCCGCGATCACCACGGCGTCGGTCAGCTCGGTGCTCTCGACCACCTCGCGCTGCTTCAGCTCGGCGGTCAACATGCGCAGCAGGATGACGCGCGCCTTGTCGCCGGCACGCATGGCCGTCTTGACGTCTTCACCGATGCGAGTCTTCAGGTCGGACATAGCAAGAGGCCGTTGGGAAACTGCTTGTTTTGAAACCCCGGGCCATAGTCTGGCCCGGTCATCAGTCAGAACTGACTGATTTAGTACATGCGAACCCGACGGTTCGACTCGCGCTGGACCTTCTTGGCCTGGCGCTTCACGGCGGCAGCGCGCTTGCGCTTGCGTTCCTGGCTCGGCTTCTCGAAGAACTCGTGCTTGCGCAGGTCGGTCAGAACGCCGGCCTTTTCGCAGGTGCGCTTGAAACGGCGGATCGCAACTTCAAACGGCTCGTTATCGCGGACGCGGACAGAAGGCATTCAATCACTCACTCTTAGGAGTACAGGGCGCGCGACGCCCAAGGTTAAAGGGGCGCAGATTCTATGCGGACTCGCGCTTCCGCGCAACGACGCCGGGCCTATCGTCCGATTGGCGCCCCCCATATGCGTGGCGCCGGTGCCAGGCTCGTCCTGTTACGGTCTGGAGGCGTCATCCGTTATACCGGATACGAAAATGCGTGGCCAGGACGGCAAGTGGCGGCGCCGAATGTCATCACGACTCAAAGGGATTGGGGGATACACATGAAATTGCATCACACTGGCCTGCGCGCGAGCCTGGCTATGACGGCGATCGCCCTTGCGGCGCAAAGCACAACGGCTGCCGCCGACAGCACCACGGCGACCATGCCGGTAGCCGCCACCGTCATTGCCACCTGCGTGACCGTCGCCACGCCGCTGGTGTTCGGCAACTACTCCGCCGCCGGTGCCGATCCGACCGACGCCGATGCCCGCGTCACGGTTACCTGCACGCCAGGCGCCGCATACGAGGTCGCACTCAACGCCGGCCAGAACTCCGCGGACGCCAGTGCCCGCAAGCTCAAAGGGGCCGGCGATAGCGATTTCCTCGACTACTCGATCTACAGCGACGCCAGCCGCACCCAGGTCTGGGGCGACACCTCGGGCGTCAATACGGTCTCGGGCAGCGGGCTCGGCGCCGAGCAAGTGCTGAGCGTCTACGGCCGTATGCCGGCCCAGCAGGCCTCGCCCCTGGGCGCCTATGTCGACGTCGTCACTGTGACGGTGAGCTACTAGCACGGCCGACCGCCGACGGCCCGGCCCTCAGCCGGTCGCCGGCGACGTCTCGCCGCCGGAGTCTGCCGTGTTCCGCTCCTTCCGCGGCGCCTTGGGCGCCGTTTTGTTGTTGTTCGCCGGCCTTGCGCCGGCCGCGAGCCTCCGCGTGGCCCCGCTGCAGGTCGACCTGGGCAAGGGCCAGCCGATCGGTCGCCTGCAGCTGTTCAATGACGGCAACAGCGACATGGTCGTCGACCTGCGCGTGCGGGCCTGGAAGATCGTCGACGACCGCGACGTGCTGAGCAGCACCGACGAGGTCATCGCCGTCCCGCCGGTGGCGCGGGTGCCCGCCGGCGGCCAGCAGCTGGTGCGCGTGGGCTTCCGACGCCCCGACCTGCCCGGGGACGTCGAGCGCAGCTACCGACTGGTCGTCACCGAATTGCCGCGGCCGAATCCCGGCCCGGCGCAACTGCAACTGCAGCTGCGCCTGCTGATCCCGGTGTTCGTCGCACCGCGGGCGCCGCCGCAGCCCGCCCTGTCACTGCGCCTGCGCGAGGAGCAGGGTCGCCTGCAGCTCGATGCCGCCAACGCCGGCAACGTCCACGCCAAGCTGACCAGCCTGGCCCTGCGCGACGGGCGCCTGGGCACCCTGCTGTCGCTGCCGCTGAATGCCTACGTGATGCCGGGGCAATCCCGTTCATTGCCGCTATCCACGCCACTGCCGGCCGCCGCCATCGAATCAGCCCAGGCGCTGGTGCTGCAAGGGGCACAGCAACGGCCCGAGATCCAGCCGATTGAACTGCCCTGAGCCTGCAGGCCGCGGTTTGCGGCAGCCGGCCCTGGCGGGCCTGGCGCTGCTGGTCGCGCTGCTGACGGCCGGTCCGTCCGCCGCCACCACGACGGTTGCACCGACCCTGCTGGAGATCAGGCTCAACGGCAAAGACAGCGGCCTGGTCACCACCGCGGCCCTGGGCGAGCAGCGCGTGCTGGTGCCGCGCGGCGATCTGGCGAAGCTGCGGGTGCAGCTGGATGACACCCCGGGCACGCCCTTCGACGGCCAGGACTACGTCGACCTCGACCGGATTCCGGGCCTGCGCTATCGCGTGCTCGCCGAGGAGTTGCGTCTGGAGCTGGATTGCCTGGAAGGCTGCCTGCAGCGCACCACGCTGGGCGTCCCGCCGCCCGCCGCGGAGCCCCAGGAATCAGGCCTCGGCGCCTTCCTCAACTACGGTGCCGCCTACCAGGGCAGCGACACCGCCAACGCCTGGTCCGGCACGGCGGAACTCGGCCTGTTCGATGGCTTCGGCGTGATTACCAACAGCGGCCTGGCGCGCCGCCGCCCCGATGGCGACGGGCAGGCGGTGCGCCTGGACAGCACCTGGACCTACGATTTTCCAGGGCAGCGCCTGCGCCTGCGCGCGGGCGATACCGTGCTGCGCCCTGGCAGCTGGGGTGCGGCGCTGCGCTATGGCGGCCTCCAGATCGGCACGGACAACTCGCTGCAGCCCTACTTCGTGCCGTTCCCGACGCCGGACTTCGCCGGCCTGGCGACCCTGCCCTCGGTGGTCGATGTCTACGTCAACAACGTTCGCCGCCTGTCGCAGCCGGTGGAGCCCGGGCCCTTCGAACTGCAGCAGATCCCGGTCATTAGCGGCGACGGCCAGCTCACCGTCGTCGTGCGCGATGCGCTCGGCGGCCAGCAGACGGTATCCGCGCCTTACTACGTCAGCCCCGCGCTGCTGCGCCCGGGCCTGACCGACTATGCCGTGGATGCCGGCGCGCTGCGCCGCGGCTACGGCCTGCGCAGCGCCGACTACGACGACGGCTTCCTCGCCGCGACGCTGCGCCACGGCTTCAGCGAGCGTTTCACCGGCGAGACCCGTCTGGAAGCCGCGGAGGGCCTGCTCGCTGCCGGTCTTTCCGGCAGTCTCGTGCTGCCCGCAGCCGGCCAACTCAACGCGACCCTTGCGCGGAGCACCGGCGACACCGGCGCAGGCAGCTTTGGCGCGCTGGGGCTGGAGCGCAACGCGCGCCGCTGGAGCGCCGCGCTGCGCGTCGAAGGCAGCAGCGAGGACTTCCGCCGCCTCGGCGGCGAACAGCTGGCCGCCGCGCCGAAGCAGGGCCTGCTGGCGCGCATCGGCCTGCGCGGTGCCAGCTGGGGCTCGCTGTCCTTCGGTTATACCGAGCGGCGCTTCCATCGCGAGAACTCGGATTTCGCCGCGCTGTTCGCCGGCTACAGCCAGCCTCTGGGACAACGCTGCGTGCTGTCGCTGCTCGGCAATTTCACGCGCGAGCCGATGCATGACGAGTTCCTGGGCCTGAGCCTCAGCTACGCCTTTCCGCCGCGAGGCACCGGCATCGCCAGCGTGTCGCAGCAGGGCGACCGGACCTCCGCCCAGCTGCTGGCCCAACAGGCCGCGCCGCTGGCCGGTGGCCTGGGCTGGCGCGCGCGCCTGAACCACGACCGCCAGGACCAGGCCGACCTCGGCATCAGCTGGGAAACCGCGGCACTGATCGCCCGCGCCGACGTCGCACAGACCGAGCAGTCCACCGCCTGGCGCGCCGAGGCCCGCGGCGGGCTGGCCTGGTTTGCACGCGACCTGTACTGGTCGCGTCCGATCGAGGACGGCTTCGCCGTGATCGATGCCAACGGCGTCGCCGGCCTGCCGGTGCTGCAGGACCACGTCGAGATCGGCCGCACCGACGCGCGCGGTCGCCTGTTCGTGCGCAACCTGCGCGCCTACCAGCGCAACCGCCTTGCGATCGACCCTGCCGCGCTGCCGCTGGGTGCGCACCTCGGCACAGTCGAGGCCACCGTGACGCCGCGCTACCGCAGCGCCGTGCGCGTCGACTTCGACGTGCGCGAGCAAGGCGGCTCCGTGCTGCAACTGCAGCACGGCAACGGCAGCCCGGTTGCGACCGGCAGCGCCGTGCATCTCGATGGCCGCGCACTGGAACTGCCGGTGAGCCTCGATGGCTGGCTGTTCCTCGACCACGCCCCTGCTGGCGGGCGACTCGAGGTCGAGGGCCCGGAGGGCCGTTGCACGGCAATCATCCCGGAGGACGTCGCGCTGGATTTCGACGGCCTCGCACGCGTGGTCGCCTGCGAGGCCGCCGCACCCTGAGCGTTACAATGTGCCGATGCATATCCTCGGCATCGAGACCTCCTGCGACGAGACCGCCGCCGCCGTCTACGGCGATGGCGGCCTGCTCGCGCACACCCTGCACAGCCAGGTGGCGCTGCATGCCGAGTACGGCGGGGTGGTCCCCGAACTGGCCTCGCGCGACCACGTCAGCCGCATCAACCCGCTGATCCGCCAGGTGCTGGCCCAGGCCGGCCTGACCACGGCAGACCTTGGCGGCATCGCCTACACCGCCGGCCCCGGGCTGATCGGCGCGCTGATGGTCGGCGCCTCGGTGGCCGCCGGCATCGCCACCGCCCACGGCCTGCCGCTGATCCCGGTGCACCACATGGAGGCACACCTGCTGGCGCCGATGCTGGAAACGCCGCACCCGGAATTTCCCTTCCTCGCCCTGCTGGTCTCCGGCGGCCACACCCTGCTGGTGTCGGTTGAGGGCGTCGGCCGCTACGAAATCCTCGGCGAGAGCCTGGACGATGCGGTCGGCGAAGCCTTCGACAAGACCGCCAAGCTGCTCGGCCTGCCCTACCCCGGCGGTCCTTACCTGGCGAAGCTGGCCGAGGACGGGCACCTCTCCGGCGCCTGGAAGTTCCCGCGGCCGATGACCGACCGCCCCGGCCTGGATTTCAGCTTCAGCGGCCTCAAGACCGCCGTGCTCACCGCCCTGCCGCGCGCGCAGTCCGGACAGGACCGCGCCGACCTGGCCTGGGCCTTCCAGGAAGCGGTGACCGATACGCTGGCGATCAAGTGCGGCCGCGCGCTGGAGCAGACCGGGCTGGAGCAGTTGGTGGTGGCCGGCGGCGTCGGCGCCAACCAGCGCCTGCGCGAGAAGCTGGGCGAACTGGCGCGGCGCCAGAACCTGCGCCTGTACTTCCCGCGCCACGAGTTCTGCACCGACAACGCCGCGATGATTGCCTACGCCGGCTGGGCTCGCCGCAGCGAAGGCCGCGCACCGACCGGCAAGCTGTTCACGACGCCGCGCTGGGCGATCAGCGAACTGCAGCCGCCGCAGGCGATACTCTGAGCATGGACAAGATCTTCATCCGCGGTCTCGAAGTCGAAACCATCATCGGCATCCACGCCTGGGAGCAGGCGCTGCCGCGCCCGCTGATCTTCGACCTGGAGCTGTCGGTCGACATCCGCGAGGCCGCCGCCAGCGACCGCGTGCGCGATGCGGTGGATTACGCCGCGGTGGTCGCGGCGGTCAGCGACTTCACCCGGAAGAACCCGGTAGGCCTGCTGGAGACCCTGGCCGAACGGCTGGCGCGCCAGCTGTTCCAGCAGTTCCCGATCCTCGGCCTGCGCATGAGCATCAACAAGCCGGGCGCGGTGCCGGGGGTGAAGGCGATCGGCGTCGAGATCGACCGCCGGCGCGAGGATTATGCCGCTTGCGGTTATTGATCCCGGCGCATTCGTCGCCGCAGCGCAGCGCCCAACGTCGCACCGGCTGCGGCGAGCACGCCCAGCAGGGGAATCGCCATCGCCGCGATTCCGAACACCCAGGTGAACGTTTCCTGCCCGAACACCGACGACAGGATCAGGCCACCGACGGCGACCGCGAACAGCGCGGCGGCCAGTAACAGGATGGCTTTCGGCCGGACGAAGAACCCGGCCAGCATCCCGCCGGCGAGAATCCACAGCCAGGTCAGGTAGGCGGGGTCCATCGTCACAGGAAAAACGGGCGGATGGCGCCGCGGCTCAGTGCACCACCGGCAACGCCTGCTGCGCGGCGATCAGGGCCGAAGCGAAAGCCGCGAGGTCGTCATAGATCACGACCCCTTTTAGGGCATGCTCTTTTTCAGTGCGTGTCCCGTTGCCAGTTCGCACCAAAACTGGGCGCGCGCCTGCGGCTTGGGCCGCCTCGATATCGCGCAGCGAATCCCCCACCACCGGCACGAACTCCAGGCTGACGCCCAGCCGCTTGGCCAGGTCCAGCAACATGCCCGGCGCCGGCTTGCGCTTGGCGCTGGCGTTGTCCGGATGGTCCGGCGCGAAGAAGATGCCGTCGATGCGCCCGCCCAGTTCCGCCAGCGATTTCTGCAGATGGGCATTCATCGCCGCGAAGGCGTCGTAGTCGAACAGGCCACGGCCGAGGCCGGACTGGTTGCTGGCGACAAAGATGCGGAAGCCGGCCTGGTTGAGGCGCGCGATCGCCTCCAGCGCGCCCGGGATCGGATGGAACTCGGCAACGGACTTGATGTAGTCCGGCGAGTCCTGGTTGATGACGCCGTCGCGGTCGAGAATCACAAGCTTCATGGGCGCCTCATCTGACGTGGGAGCGGCTTTAGCCGCGATGCCCTTTCAATCGCGGCCAAGGCCGCTCCCACGAATCCTGGCCTAGCCGGGCAGGCAGGACAAATCCGCCACCGAGCGGCAGGCCCGGTCCAGCTGCGCCAGCAGCGCGAGGCGGTTGGCACGCACCGCCGCGTCCTCGGCATTGACCATCACGCCGTCGAAGAAGGCGTCGACCGGCTCACGCAGCGCGGCGAGGTTGACCAGCTGCACGCTGTAGTCGGCGGTCTTGGCGTTGAGCGACTCGACCTCGCCCAGCTTCGCATGCAGCGCACGCTCGGCGGCGTGCTCGAAGCGCGCGGCATCGACCGCGCCGCTGGCGCCGCCCGCCTGCTTGAGAATGTTGCGCACGCGCTTGTTGGCGGCGGCAAGGTTCGGCGCCGCCGGCTGCGCGACGAAGGCGTGCACGGCACGCACTCGATGGGTGAAGTCGAGCGGCTGACCAATATGCATCGCCTTCACGGACTCGAACTCCTCCACCGTGATCGGACGGCCGTCGACCTGCTCGCCAACCAGCATGGAACGCAGGCGCTCATTGGCGAACATGCGCAGAACAACACCAGTTTCGACTTCGCGGTTGCCAGCCGGCTGTTGCGCCAAAGCACGGTCCAGAAGCGCGCCAAGGTCCAGAGAAAGTTGTCCCTCAATCAAAATACGCAGACAGCCCAGCATTGCTCGGCGTAGCGCATACGGATCTTTGGAAGCAGTGGGCGCTTGGCCGATCGCGAAGATGCCGGCCAACGTGTCGAGCCTGTCGGCCAACGCCAGAATCCGGCCCTCGCGCGCCGAAGGAATCGCGGTGCCCTGCTGTGCCGGCAGGTACTGCTCGCGGATGGCTTTCGCCACCGCAGCACTCTCGCCGGACTTCGCGGCGTAGTAGCCACCCATCAGGCCCTGCAGCTCGGGAAATTCGTAGACCATCTTGGTGACGAGGTCGGCCTTGGCAAGCGTCGCAGCGCGCTGCACGGCGACGACATCGGCCTTCAGCTCGGTGGCAATCGCGCCGGCCAGCGCGCGTACGCGCTCGACCTTGCTTGCGGTGCTGCCCAGCTCTTTCTGGAAGGTCACGCTCGCCAGCTTCTCGCCGTAGGCCGACAGCGGCTGCTTCAGGTCCTGCTGCCAGAAGAACAGCGCATCGGTCAGGCGCGGGCGCACCACGCGCTCGTTGCCGGCGATCACCTGCGCGACATCACGCGACTCGATGTTGGAGATGGTGATGAAGGCATTGGTCAGCTGCTGCTGCGCCGTGTCGCTGAACACGGTGAAGTAGCGCTGGTTGGTCTCGACGGTGGCGACGATCACCTCCGGCGGCAGTTCGAGGAAACGCTCCTCGAAGTGTCCGGTGATCGCCACCGGGCGCTCGACCAGGGCAGTGACTTCGTCGAGCAGGTCCTCGGTGATGCGCGCGTGGCCCTTGAGCTTCGCCGCCGCGGCCTCGATCTGGCGACGGATCTCGGTCTTGCGCTCGGCAACCTCGGCCCAGACGCTGGCGGCACGCAGCGCGCCGGCGTAATCGGCCGGCACCTGCAGTTCGATCGCGGCCGGCGCGTGGAAGCGATGGCCAAACGTGGTACGGCCAGAGACCAGGCCGAAGCGCTGCAGCGGCACGATGTCGCCGCCGAGCAGGCAGACGATCCACTGCACCGGGCGCACGAAAGTTTCCTCGCCCGAGCCCCAGCGCATGCGCTTGGGCACCAGTTCGTCCATCTGCTTGAGGGTGTCCTCGAAGATCTCCGGCAGCAGCTCGCGCGTGGCGCGGCCCGGCGCGGTCCTGGCGAAATGCAGCTTGCCGTCCTTCTGGCCCAGCGCGGCGAACTCGACACCGCAGGACTTGGCAAAGCCCAGCGCCGCCGGGGTCGGCTGGCCGTCCTTGAAGGCCGCGGCCACCGCCGGGCCGAGGCGCTCGATCGCCTGCTCGGGCTGGGTCCCGGCGACACCGGCGATCAGCACGGCAATGCGGCGCGGCGTGGCGAACAGCCGGGCCTCGCCGCTGGCAATGCCGCGCTTCTGCAGCCCGCCGGCGATACCGCCGCGCAGGGCCTCGGCCAGCGGCAGGACATAACGCGCGGGAAGATCTTCGGTGCCCAGTTCGAGCAGCAGGTCAGCGGCCATGGTGGCGGAGGGGGTCGGGAGAAAAGAGCGCGCAATTCTCCGGGATCGCTGCAGTTTCGCCAACTGCCGCGATCCCGCCGCCGATTTCTGTCGAAAGTCAAAAGCTATCGTTCCGACAGGAACATACAATTTTATTTATTGATCACCAGGTCCGAAGATGCCTCCCAGACACACCGGAGCCCCGCCATGACCCAGACCACCCCTGCCGCCGCCGCGCAACCCGGCTTCGCGGACAGCGCATTCCAACCGCAATGGATCAGCGGCACGATGGTGCTGGTCATGGCGGCCGCCCAGGTGTTCGCCACCGTCGTCCACTGACGTATCGATTTCCCGAGGAGAGAGACCCCATGACAAACCAAGCCAAGTGCCCGTTCCACCACGCCGCTGGCGGCGGTACCACGAACCGCGACTGGTGGCCGAAGCAACCGCCGGTGGACCTGCTGAACCAGCACGCCGGTAAATCCAATCCGCTGGGCGAGACGTTCAACTACGCCGATGAATTCGCCAAGCTCGACTACCACGCGCTGAAGGCCGACCTGGTCCGGCTGATGACCGACTCGCAGGACTGGTGGCCGGCAGACTTCGGCCACTATGGCCCGCAGATGATTCGCATGGCCTGGCACAGCGCCGGCACTTATCGCACCGTCGATGGCCGTGGCGGTGGCGGCCGCGGCCAGCAGCGCTTCGCCCCGCTGGGCGCATGGCCGGACAACGTCAACATCGACAAGACGCGCCGCCTGCTGTGGCCGATCAAGCAGAAGTACGGCCAGAAGATTTCCTGGGCCGACCTGTTCATCCTCGCCGGCAATGTGGCGCTGGAATCCATGGGCTTCCGCACCTTCGGCTTCGCCGGCGGCCGCGAGGACGTGTGGGAACCGGACAACGACGTCAACTGGGGCGCGGAAACCAGCTGGCTGGCCGACGACAAACGCTTCCACGGCGACCGCGAGTTGGACAGCAACCTCGCCGCGACACACATGGGCCTGATCTACGTGAACCCGGAAGGCCCGAACGCCAGCGGCGCCCCCCCCCCCGCGGCCAAGGACATTCGCGCCACCTTCAGCCGCATGGCGATGGACGACGAGGAAATCGTCGCGCTGATCGCCGGCGGCCACACCTTCGGCAAGGCCCACGGTGCCGCGCCGGAACATCACAAGGGCCCGGATCCCGAGGCTGCGCCGATCCACGCGCAGGGCCTGGGCTGGAACAGCAGCTACGGCACTGGCCACGGCAAGGACACCATCTCCAGCGGCCTGGAAGTGACCTGGACCAAGACGCCGACACTGTGGAGCAACAGCTTCTTCGAGCACCTGTTCAAGTACGAATGGGAACTGAGCAAATCCCCCGCCGGCGCCAAGCAGTGGGTCGCCAAGGGCGCGCCTGAACTCATTCCGGACGCGCATGTGCCGGGCAAGATGCTCAAGCCGACGATGCTGACCACGGACCTGACGCTGCGCTTCGACCCCGAGTTCGGCAAGATCTCGAAGCGCTTCCACGAAAACCCGCAGGCCTTCGCTGAAGCCTTCGCCCGCGCCTGGTTCAAGCTGACCCACCGCGACATGGGCCCGAAGGCACGCTACCTCGGTCCGGAAGTGCCGAAGGAAGACCTGATCTGGCAGGACCCGCTGCCGGCGGCGACGCACAACCCCAGTGCCACGGACATCACCGATCTCAAGGCCAGGATCGCCGCTTCCGGCCTGTCGGTTTCCGAGCTGGTGTCCGTCGCCTGGGCCTCGGCCTCCACCTTCCGTGGTGGCGACAAGCGCGGCGGCGCCAACGGTGCGCGTATCGCCCTGGCGCCGCAGAAGGACTGGGCCGTCAACCAGCCCGCCGTCAAGGCACTGGCCAAACTGGCGGAAATCCAGAAGGCTTCCGGCAAGGCGTCGCTGGCCGATGTCATCGTGCTGGCCGGCAGCGTCGGCATCGAGCAGGCCGCCAGCGCGGCAGGCGTCAGCATCGAGGTGCCGTTCGCCGCGGGCCGCGTGGATGCCACGCAGGCACAGACCGACGTCGAGTCCTTCGCCGTGCTCGAACCCGTCGCCGACGGCTTCCGCAACTACCGCAAGGGCAGGATCGGCGCCGCCACCGAAGCGCTGCTGATCGACCGGGCGCAACTGCTGACGCTGACCGCGCCGGAAATGACCGTGCTGCTCGGCGGCCTGCGCGTTCTCGGCAGCAATGCCGACGGCAGCCGCCACGGCCAGTTCACCGGCAGGGTCGGCGCGCTCAGCAACGACTTCTTCATCAACCTGCTGGACATGGGCACCGCATGGACCCCGGCGGACGCGGAGGCCGAGGTGTTCGAAGGCCGCGACCGCAAGACCGGCCAGCTGAAGTGGAGCGCCACCCGCAGCGACCTGGTGTTCGGCTCCAGCTCGGTCCTGCGCGCGCTGGCCGAGGTCTATGCCAGTTCGGACGCGAAGGAAAAGTTCGTGCGCGATTTCGTCTCGGCATGGGCCAAGGTGATGAACCTCGATCGCTACGACCTGGCCTGATACGGGCGTAGAGTCCAGCCTCGATACAACAACGCAAGGAGACAAGCATGCCAGTGCAAGTGCTGTACACCGCCCACGCGGTTTCCTCGGGCGGCCGCAACGGTCATACGGAATCGCGCGATGGCGTGATCAAGGCCGATCTTTCGGTGCCCAAGGCGATGGGCGGCCCCGGCAAGCCGGGCACCACCACGCCGGAGGATCTGTTCGCCGCCGGCTACGCCGCCTGCTTCGGCGGCGCGGTCGACTACCTCGCTGCCAACCAGCTGAAGCTCAAGCCAACCTCGGTGGAGATCGAGGTGGCGGCCGGCATCGGCCCGGACGGCAGCGGCTTCGGTCTCAAGGTGGACATCACCGCCTGGGTCGGCGGCCTGTCGGAGGAGGACGCCAACCGCCTGATCCAGGCGGCGCATCAGTTCTGTCCGTACTCGAAGGCCACGCGCGGCAACATCGAGCATGGGCTGAAGGTGGTGGTGATCTGATAGCGCCAGCGCTGTAACGCAAAAGGCCGCCGGAGCGATCCGGCGGCCTTTGTTGTTGCCGGTCCTGCACTCAGCCCTGCGGCACGAAGAACGGCAGGTGGAACTCGCGGAACACCGGCAGCACCTCGCCGCGTTGAGCCAGCGCCGACAGCGCGGGGTAGCGTGCGCGGTCCAGCGACAGTGCCTCGGACAGGAAGGTGAAGGCGGCGATCACGGTGATGTCGGCCTGGCTCATCCGCTCGCCGAGCAACCATGATCCGGTCGCGCCCGCGGCGACCGCCGCTTCAAGCTGCGCCAGCGCGTCCTCCATCTGGCCGCGGCAGCGCGCCACCCAGGGTTCATGCCGCTTCTCTGCCGGGCGGAAGGCGCCCTCGTAGAGCTGGGCCACGCCCTTTTCGGCGGCGCCGGTGGCCATCGCCATCAGGCGCAGGGCCTGGCGACGCGGCGCGCCGGCGGGTGGCAGCAAGGCGCGTTCGGGGCCGACCTGCTGGTCGAGCCAGTCGAGGATCGCCGAGGACTCGAACAGCACCTCGCCGTCATCCAGCACCAGCGTCGGTACGCGGCCCAGCGGGTTGTACTGGCGGATTCGTGCCTGGTCGGCGCCCACCGACCAGTTGCGATGCTCGAATGCAAAGCCCAGCAACTTCATGCTGACCGCAACGCGGCGCACGAAGGGCGAATCGAACATGCCGATCAGGATCACGGCAGCACGCCCGTCTTACGCGGCCTTGGCCGGCAGCGGCGCAAAACCGGCAATGCGTGCCCGCGCGTTGTAGTACGCCTCGGCGCAGGCTCGCGCCAGGGTGCGCACGCGCAGGATGTAGGCCTGGCGCTCGGTCACGCTGATCGCACCGCGGGCGTCGAGCAGGTTGAAGGCATGCGAGGCCTGGATTGCGCGCTCGTAGGCCGGCAGCGGCAGCGGCTTCTCCAGCGCCAGCAGGCGCTGGCACTCGGCCTCGGCGCGAGTGAAGCGTTCGAACAGGGTCGCGGTGTCGGCGTGCTCGAAGTTGTAGGTCGACTGCTCGACCTCGTTCTGGTGGTAGACGTCGCCGTAGGTGACGACGCGGCCGCCCGTGTCCGACCACACCAGGTCGTACACGCTTTCCTTCTTCTGGATGTACATCGCCAGGCGCTCGAGACCGTAGGTGATCTCGCCCGCCACCGGCCGGCACTCGATGCCGCCGACCTGCTGGAAGTAGGTGAACTGGGTGACTTCCATGCCGTTGAGCCAGACCTCCCAGCCCAGCCCCCAGGCGCCGAGGGTCGGCGACTCCCAGTTGTCCTCGACGAAGCGGATGTCATGGGTCAGCGGATCGAAGCCGAGCATGCGCAGCGAGTCCAGGTACAACTCCTGGATGTTGGCCGGCGAGGGCTTCATCAGCACCTGGAACTGGTAGTAGTGCTGCAGGCGGTTGGGGTTCTCGCCGTAGCGGCCGTCGGTGGGGCGGCGGCTGGGCTGCACGTAGGCGGTGTTCCAGGGCTCGGGGCCGAGGGCGCGCAGGAAGGTGGCCCAGTGGAAGGTGCCTGCGCCCATCTCCATGTCCATCGGCTGGACGAGGGTGCAGCCATGGCCGGCCCAGAAGGCCTGCAGCTTCAGAATGAGGTCCTGGAAAGTCATGAATCGTTCTCGGCTTCGCGCAGCCCGCAGGGGCGCGACGGGGGCGGAAGTATAGCCACTTGCCTGCATTTTCCGGCTCGCGGACGGATGAGATCAAGTAATTAATTTAAATTATTAAATTCTATATTTAAAAACAAACAGCAATCGAGGCCGGCGAAAAACCCCGGCGCAGCGCGCTGCAGCGCGGATTTTTCGGCTACCATGCTGCGCCCGCCGCTCCCGCACTTTGCGCCCAAAATGGCATGTTTCATGCTTCTTTTTGGCGCACGCTGGGGTAGCCCAGCCCTAATCCATCTATTCACCACACCGTGACAGGAGTAGCCCATGTCGGGTAAAGACGTTTTGAAGCTCATTCAGGAAAAGAGCGTGAAGTTTGTCGACTTCCGCTTCTGCGACACGCGCGGCAAGGAACAGCACGTGACCGTTCCCGCCAGCACCGTTGATGACGACCTGTTCGTCGACGGCAAGATGTTCGACGGTTCGTCGATCGCGGGCTGGAAGGGCATCAACGAGTCCGACATGATCCTGCTGCCGGATTCCAGCACTGCCTTCATCGACCCGTTCTTCGAAGACACCACGCTGGTCCTGACCTGCGACGTGCTCGAGCCGTCGACCCGCGAAGGCTACGGCCGTGACCCGCGCTCGACCGCCAAGCGCGCCGAGGCCTACCTGAAGT
Organism: Solimonas sp.; assembly: GCA_035476855.1. GTDB lineage: Bacteria > Pseudomonadota > Gammaproteobacteria > Nevskiales > Nevskiaceae > Solimonas_A. The sequence continues at coordinate 29,582 of DATILC010000225.1, forward strand.
CGACCGGCCTCGCCGACACCGCCTTCTTCGGCCCGGAAAACGAGTTCTTCGTGTTCGACAGCGTCCGTTGGGACTCCGGCATGAAGGGCAGCTTCGTCGAGATCGACGCCGAGAACGCCGCCTGGAACTCGGGCAAGTCCTACGAGTCCGGCAACATCGGTCACCGTCCGGGCGTCAAGGGCGGCTACTTCCCGGTGCCGCCGGTCGACAGCCTGCAGGACATCCGCTCCGCCATGTGCGAGACGCTGGAAGCCGTCGGCATGGGCGTCGAAGTGCATCATCATGAAGTCGCCACCGCCGGCCAGTGCGAAATCGGCGTCAAGTTCGGCACGCTGGTGAAGAAGGCCGACGAAGTCCTCAAGCTGAAGTACGTCGTGCAGAACGTCGCGCACAGCTACGGCAAGACCGCCACCTTCATGCCGAAGCCGATCGTCGGCGACAACGGCTCGGGCATGCACGTCCACCAGTCGCTGGCCCTGGGCGGCAAGAACCTGTTCTCCGGTGACAAGTACGGCGGCCTCTCCGAGACCGCGCTGTACTACATCGGCGGCATCCTCAAGCACGCCAAGGCGCTGAATGCCTTCACCAACCCGGGCACCAACAGCTACAAGCGCCTGGTGCCGGGCTTCGAAGCGCCGGTCATGCTCGCCTACTCGGCGCGCAACCGTTCGGCCTCGATCCGCATCCCGTACGTGGCGAACCCGAAGGGCCGCCGCATCGAAGTGCGCTTCCCGGACTCGACCGCCAACCCGTACTTCGCGTTCGCCGCGATGATGATGGCCGGCCTCGACGGCATCCAGAACAAGATCCACCCGGGCGAAGCCCAGGACAAGGATCTGTACCACCTGCCGCCGGAAGAGGACAAGCTGATCCCGCGCGTGTGCCACAGCCTCGACATGGCGCTGGACGCACTGAGCGAAGATCGCGAGTTCCTGAAGAAGGGCGGCGTGTTCACCGACGACCTGATCGACGCGTACATCGAGCTGAAGATGCAGGAAGTCACGCGCTTCCGCATGACGACGCACCCGATCGAGTTCGAGATGTACTACTCGATCTAAATCGAGCGTTACCTGTTGCACGAAAAAGCCCCGCTCTGCGGGGCTTTTTTGTTGGGCCGTCCATGGTGCGGATGCACTTCCTGATTGCCTCCCGCCCGATCAACTCCCCCGCTCCGGGCCGCTGCACGCCGGCGAACGAAGGTTCGCTGGCCAGTCGCTAGAATTCCAGCTCGCGTGATGAAACCCCGGTGATGGTCCGCGAGATCATCCGGGCAAAACTTTGCCTACTCGAAGCCATCAAGGACCCATGACCACTTTCACCAGCACGGCCGGCAACGACAACTTCACCGGCACAGCAGGCTTCATCGACCGCTACGTCAGCAACACCAGCAGCGCCTCGGCAATTTTCTATTTCATCAACTCGACGCAGCTGCAGGTCCAGACTTCCGGCGAGGGAACGGACCTTCTTGCCCACATCGAGGAATTGCAGTTCAGCGATGCGCTGCTGACCGCGACGCCTGGCGGCGCCATCACGCTCACCGGCGATGCCTCCGCCAATACGTTGCGACTGCATGCCAGCTCGGCGGCCACCGCCATCTACGGCGGGGGCGGCAATGACACGCTCACCGGTGGCAACAACAACGATACGCTCGACGGCGGCACAGGCGACGACCTGCTCACCGGCGGCCTTGGCAGCGATACCTATTTCGTCGATTCCTCCGGCGATGTCATCGTCGAACTCGCAGCACTGGGTACGGACTCCGTCCAGGCCTCAGTCAGCTACACGCTTGTCGCCGAACTGGAGAACCTGTTCCTGATCGGCAGCGCGGCGATCAACGGCACCGGCAACGCCCAGACCAACGTCATCTCCGGCAACAGCGCCGACAACATCCTCAGTGGTGGCGACGGCAACGACATTCTCAGCGACGCCGGCGGCAACGACGTCCTGAACGGTGACGCCGGTGACGACAACCTCAGCGGCGGCGCGGGCAACGACGTCCTGACGGGCGGCCTGGGCAACGACACCTATGTCGTCGCCGACGGCGGCGACAGTGTGATCGAAGCTGCGGGAGAGGGAACCGACTTCGTGCAATCCGCGGTGAACTACAGCCTCGGCGAAAATCTGGAAAACCTCACCCTGACCGGAGCCGCCACCCACGGCACCGGCAACGCACAGGTCAACACGATCACGGGCAATACTCTCGACAACATGCTCGATGGCGGGCTGGGCCAGGACACGCTGGTCGGCGGCGCCGGCAACGACACCTACATCGTCGAGCTCACCAGCGAAGCACCAGCGGAAAGCGCCGGCCAAGGCACCGACCAGGTCTGGTCCGCGGTCAGCTACACGCTGGGGACCAACCTCGAAGACCTGCTGCTGCAGGGCTCGTCGCACATCGACGGCACCGGCAACACGCTGCACAACCTGCTGGTCGGCAACAACGGCGACAACGAACTGATCGGCGATGCCGGCAACGATACACTGCGCGGCGGCGAGGGCAACGACATCCTGCGCGGCGGCCTCGGCAACGATACCTACACCGAGGACGGCGCCGACCTGATCGTCGAATATGCCGGCGAGGGCATCGACACCGTCCTCGTCAGCGACAGCTACACGCTGGGCGACCGCAATCTCGAGAACATCGTGCTGGGCGGCAGCGCCGCCGCCAGCCTGATCGGCAACAGCAACAGCAACCACATCAGCGGCAACGGCGCCGACAACACCCTCAACGGCGGCCAGGGCGCCGACACGCTGGTCGGCGGCCTCGGCGATGATCTCTACATCGTCGACAACGCCGGCGACGTCGTCACCGAAGCGGCGGGCGCCGGCACCGACGGCATCATCAGCAGCCAGAGCCTGAGCCTCGCCGCGGCGGTCGAGAACCTGTTTCTGACCGGCAGCGCCAACATCAGTGCGACCGGCAACTCGCTCGGCAACCAGATCGTCGGCAACAACGGCCACAACGATCTCAATGGCGCCGGCGGCGCCGACCTGCTGATCGGCGGGCTCGGCAACGACAGCTATCGCGTCGATGGCGCCGACAGCGTCGTCGAGGAAGACGGCCAGGGCATCGACACGGTGTTCAGCCGCACCAGCTGGGCCCTCGACGCTGCGGTCGAGAACCTGGTGCTGGACGGCACCGGCAACATCAACGGCAGCGGCAACGCGCAGGCCAACCAGCTCACCGGCAACATCGGCAACAACACCCTCAATGGCCTCGGCGGCGCCGACCTGATGAATGGTGGCGACGGCAACGACATCTACATTGTCGACGACATCGCCGACGTGGCCGTCGACAGCGGCACAGGCCTGGACCTGGTGCGCAGCAGCGTCACCCACACGCTCGGCTCGGGCATCGAGAACCTGCTGCTGACCGGCAATCTGGCGATCGACGGCAACGGCAACGGCCTGGCCAACGTCATCACCGGCAACAACGCCGCCAACCGGCTCGACGGCGGCTCCGGCATCGACCGGCTGCTCGGTGGCGGCGGCAACGACACCCTGGTCTCCAGCCTCGGCGAGGCCGACATCCTCACCGGCGGCAGCGGCGACGATTCCTACCTCGTGCAGCAGGATTTCGCCGATCTGATCGAACAGGCCGGCGGCGGCATCGATACCGTCGTCGCTACACTGGCGACCGGCAACGCCTACACCCTCGGCAACCATCTCGAAAACCTGCTGTTGGTCGGCAGCGATGTCGACGGTCATGGCAACACCCTGGCCAATGCCATCACCGGCACCGCAGGCAGCAACCTGCTCGACGGCGGCGCCGCTGCAGACCTGCTCAGCGGCCTGGCCGGCGACGATGCCTACATCATCGACCACGCCGGCGACCAGGCGATCGAGGCCGCGGCAGAAGGCTACGACCGCGCCTTCAGCGCCGTGACCTGGGCCCTGAGCGCGAACCTCGAGCAATTGACCCTCACCGGCAGCAGCGCCATCGACGGCACCGGCAACGAGCTGGACAATCGCCTGATCGGCAACACTGCGGCCAACCGGCTGGAAGGCGGGCTCGGCAACGACCTGCTCAACGGCAGCGGCGGTGCGGACATCCTGGTCGGCGGCGAAGGTGATGACCAGTTGATCACGGGCGCCGGAAACGAAACCCTCAACGGCGGCCTCGGCATCGACCTCGCCAACTACTTTGGCGCCGCGGCGGGCGTCACCATCAACCTGGCGCTGGGCAGCGCGCAGGCCACCGGTGGCAGCGGCAGCGATACCTTGCTCGAGATCGAGAACGTCAGCGGCTCCGACAACGGCGACGACGTGCTCACCGGCAGCACTGCGGCCAACGACCTCAGCGGTCACGGCGGCAACGACACGCTCAATGGCGGCGCCGGCAATGACCGCCTGTATGGCGGCGAGGGCAACGACACCCTGCTGGCGCTGGCCGGCGACGACTGGGTCGACGGCGGCAACGGCATCGACCACGCCAACTATTCCGGCGCCAGCGGCGACGTCACCATCGACCTCAACATCGTCGGCGTGCAGAACACCGGCGCTGCCGGCAACGACACGCTGCTGGGCATCGAGGACCTCACTGGCTCCAACACCGGCAACGACACGCTGGTCGGCGACGACACCGACAATCTGCTCTCCGGTGGCGGCGGCAACGACAGCCTCGATGGCGGCGCAGGACTCAACAATCTGCAGGGTGGCGCCGGCAACGACAGCTTCCTGGCCCATGCAGGCGACGACCTGATCGACGGCGGCAACGGCACCGATCTGGTCAGCTACGCCGGCGCCGGCCAGGGTGTGCGCGTCAATCTGGGCATCAGCGGCGCGCAGTTCACCGGCGGTGGCGGCATCGACAGCCTGGTCGCCATCGAGAACCTGACCGGCTCGGCCGGCAACGACACCCTGACCGGGCGCACGGATGCCAACCTGATCAGCGGCCTCGGCGGCAACGACGTGCTGGCCGGCGGTCTCGGCAACGATACGCTGAGCGGCGGCGCCGGGATCGACTTCTTCCTGTTCGACACCACGCTGAACAAGACCACCAACGTCGACCTGATCACCGACTTCAGCGCCGTCGACGATCGCTTCAATCTCGACGACGCGATCTTCAGCAATGCCGGCGCGCCCGGCCAGTTGGCGGCGGGAGCGTTCCGCAGCGGCAGTGCCGCGGTCGACGCCGACGATCGCCTGATCCACGACCAGAGCAATGGCAGGGTCTACTACGACGCCGACGGCAACGGTGCGGGCCTGTCGGTCCAGTTCGCGACGATCAGCGCCGGCACGGTGCTGACTGCAGCGGACTTCTGGCTGGTCTGAAGCGCCACAAGCAACAGGGATGAACGGACCTTGCCGGTCCGCTCATCCCTGCCTCAGGGCGCCGTCGTCACGTTCCAGATGTCAGAGGACGCACCGATGGTGACCGTCATCGATCGCGTTTCGTTGCCGCCGCTGCCGGAGACCATGCGCAGCCGCACACGGTCGTCGAAGTTCACCGTGCCGGGCGCGCTGGTCCAGGGACCGCCGTTGATGTTGTAGCTGGCCGAGGGCTGCCCGGATACCGAGATGCCCACGCTGCCGGAGATGCCGTACACACGCAGCGTGTTGGACAGCACGGTGGTGTTGTGCGGCGCGGCAGTCACGTCGGTGAACTCGTAGACCGGCAGCGTGGTGACACTGAACGTCGAACTGACATTGCCGATCTTCACCGTTGCCGTGCGCGTCTGGCCGGCAATGGGCGAGCTGGTCAGGCGCAGGCGGACGCGATCGCCCTGAATGACCTGGCCCGGCGCACTGGTCAGGGCACCGCCGTTGATGTTGTAGCGCGCCGAGGGATCGCCGGAGATGCTGATGGCGGCCGGGGCGTCGATGCCCAGCACCTTCCATATCACCGACAGCAGGTCCGTATTCGGCGCTGCGCCGGTGACCGCAGGGAAGCTGAAGGGATCCGGATCGGTGTCGAACGGCGGCAGCACGTTGATGTTTACCGTGGAGCTGTTGTCGGCCAGCGCACTCTCGGCAGATCGCGTGCTAAGCGCAGCGGTGTTGCCGAGAGGGCCCTCGACAGCGGCGCTGACATTCAGGCTCACCGTGCTGCTGCCGCCGGGCAGCAGGCTGCCGTTGCGGGTGCAGGTCACCGTCTGGTCCAGGGCCTGGCAGGTCCATTGCCCATCGGAGCTGTCATGACTGGAATAGCTCAGCGCCGGCGCCAGCGTGTCGGTGATGCGCAGCCTCGCGGCAGCGCCGATGGCGCTGTCGATCACCGCAATGCCGGTGGGCGTCGTCGCCGGGGTCAGGTTGTCGACGCGCAGGTTGTAGCGGAACCCCGAGTTCATGCGCGGCTGCGGGTCGCTGGACGTCTTCGTCAGCTTCGTGTCGACCGCGCGATAGCCGGCGAAACGCCGCGCATAAATGCCCAGGCCACTGCCATCCTCGTCGAGGCTGCTCCATGCCACCACCAGGTCGCCATCCGCATCGCTGGCCAGCGATGCCACGGAGCGATAACGTGCAGGCGTGGTCACGGCGACCGTGGCCCCCAGCGTGCCCAGCGCGCTGTCGAAGCGCTTGAGCATGATCTCCTCGCTGCTCGCGCCCGACTGCTGCCAGGCGATGCCGGGATTGCCGAAGGCGTCGACTGCAATCGACGGTTGCCACTGCCGTGCCGTACTGGAGTGCACCACGAAGGCGCTGTTCAGCGCCGCCCCCGCCGCCGAGTAGCTGCGCGCGAGGATCGCCGACTGTTGTCCGGGCGCATTGGCAAGCCGTTGCCAGGCCAGATGAAAGCGGCCGTCCGGCACCACCGCGATGGCCGGCGCCGTCTCGTAGTTGGTGCTGGCCCGTACGGTGATGGCGCCGCCCAGCGCCGAACCGTCGGCGGCGTAGCGCTGCGCCTTGATGCTGGTCTGGTTGGACCAGGCGATCACGAACCCGCCGGCACCGTTGACGCCCACCGCGGGCTGCGCACCACCCTGGGTATCGACGCTCAGGTCCGATCCCTGCGGCATCCCCAAGGGATCGAGGCGTCGCGCACGGACTTCATGGTTGAAGTTGCTGAGCGCCTCCCAGGCCACCACCGCCGCGCCGGTGGGCGACATCGCGACCGCGGGATGGCGATCGCTGTCCGAAGGCAGCAGGCTGACATCAAACTCGCCGGTCTGTGCGCTGCAGTCGGCGTTGAATCGACGGGCCTTGATGCGATGCCCCAGTGGATTGCTGCCGAGGATGGGATCGGGAAGCCCCGCGCGCTGCCAGGCCACCAGGAAACTGCCGCCGCCGGACATCGCCACCGCCGGCACCCGGTCCGACATGCCGGTACCGGTGGGAATCGTGAACTCCGCGCCACGTGCGGTACCGGTACTGTCGTAGCAGCGCGCCCGCAGCGTCCAGCCGCTACCCGCAACGCTTTCCCAGACCACCACGTGGTTGCCGACGGCGTCCGAAGCCACCGCCGGGCTGGCCTGCGCATCCACGGTGGTGCCGGGCACCAGGAACTGTGTCGTGATCGCTTCCCCGGGCGGGGTTGCCTGTGCCACGGCCAGGCAACCGGCCAGCACGTACAGCGCCGCGGCGAGGCGGTAGCCACCAGCCGTTCCAGCACGCGAAGTCGCGGTCATCTCGCCTCTCCCGGCCGCGCGGCAATGCGCAAGCCCACGCCAGTATGCGGGACGATCCTAGGCCGTTGCCGTGACCTGCGTCCACTTCAAAAAAATTTCGAATTGAGAGTTGTTCGACAGTCGGATTGCGCGCAATCTGCCTATCCTGACCCTGTGCGCCGTCCAGTCTGCGGTGGCGCCTTGGCAGGCGGATCCGGACCAGCGGCGGGAGGAGGGGAATCGATGGCACTGACCGGCGTATCGCGACGGCGATTCCTGCAGACATTGGGGATGGCCGTCGCGGGCAGCTCTGCACCGGCACTGGCCTGGGCTCATTCGCGCCCGCCCCTGCGCCTGACGATCCTGCAGCCCGCCTTCGCGCCAGCGCAGGCCCGGGCCTGGCTCGACGGCCTGCGGCTGGCCCTGCACGCCGAACCCGCCATCGAAGCCGAATGGCTCACGCCGGGCGCCGGACTGCAGGCCCAGTTCCAGGCCATCGCCGCGGCTGCCGCGCGCGGCGCCGAGATCATCGTCACCGCCCTCAGCCCACGCGTGCTCGACACGGCCGCCCGCAGCCTGGCCGCGCAATCCAGCCTGCTGTTCAACCTCGAAGCCGGCGCGCAGCGCATGAACCAGGCCTCCAGCCAGGTCTACGGTCACAGCCTGCACCTGTGGCAGGCCACTGCCGCACTGGGCCTGCAGGGCGTGCAGCAATACGGTCCGCGCGCAGCACTGCTCGCCTCGTTCCGCGAATCCGGCTACGACACCACCACCGCCTTCCACGCCGGCGTGGAACTGGCCGGCGGTGTACTGATGGCGCAGTTGGTCCTGGGGATTCCCGGCACGGCCTGGCGTGACGCGCAGCGGGCACAGGAACTCGCGGCCAGCGCCGCGGACTTCACCCTGGTCTGCGCCCACGGCAGCGAGTTGCAACGGCTGCAGCAGCTCAGTCGCGGAACGCGGCTCCAGGGCCCGCTGCCGGAGCGCGGCGGCGCAGCGCCGGAAGCCGCCTTCGTCCGCAGCTTCCATTCCCGCAACGGCTATCGCCCCGACGCGTACGCGCTGCTCGGCCTTGAGGGTGGCCTGCTGCTGGCCGATGCCGCTGCACGTCGCGCCGAGGGCCTGGATTTGTCCGCCGCGTTGGCCTCGGCCCGTGTCAGCGGCCCGCGCGGTGAACTGGCGATGGATCCGCAGCAGCGCAGCACGCGCGCGCCGGCCTTCGTCGATCTCCGCGGTGGCCGCCTGCCCCTGTCCGTGATCGACGAAACCCTGGTGTTCGGCCACCAGCACTGGGCCGGCGCCGTGTCCGGCTGGACCTGTGTCTATACCGCCTGAATCCGACTCCGGAGCCGTCAATGGCTGAGCCCTTCATTTCCGAAATCCGCTTGTTCAGCTTCAGCTTCCCGCCCAAGTCCTGGGCGCTGTGCAACGGCCAGCTGCTACCGATCAACCAGAACCAGGCGCTGTTCTCGCTGCTTGGTACCACCTACGGCGGCGACGGCCGGGTCAACTTCGCCCTGCCCGACCTGCGTGGCCGCGTGCCGATGCATGTCGGCGGCAACCATACCCTCGGCGAGCGTGCCGGCGCGCAGGCACACACGCTGAGCGTGGACGAGATGCCGGCGCATGTGCACAACATGATGGTCAGCGCCGAGGCCGCGTCGACCGCCAATCCCGCCAACGCCCTGCCCGCCATCACCCAGGTGCCGGTGTATCGCCCGGGGAGCGGCTCGATCCAGCTGGCAGGACAGGAGCAGACCACCGTCGGCTCGACCGGAGGCCAGCAGGCACACCTGAACCTGCAGCCCTTCCTGGGGCTGAGTTTCTGCATCGCGCTGCAGGGCATCTTCCCCAGCCGGAACTGAGACCACGCCATGGCCCAACCCTATGTCGGTGAAATCCGGATGTTCTGCGGCAACTTCGCGCCTGCCGGCTGGATGTTCTGCGAAGGCCAGGTACTGGCGATCTTCGACTACGACACCCTGTTCAACCTGATCGGCACCACCTATGGCGGCGACGGACAAGAGACCTTTGCACTGCCCGACCTGCGCGGCCGGCTGCCGCTGCATCAGGGCAACGGCTTCATCCTGGCCGAGACCGGCGGCGCGGAAGACATCACGCTGACCACCACACAACTGCCCAGCCACAGCCATGCGCTGGCGCTGGCCGGCAACGGCGCCGCCAGTTCGCGCTCCCCCGCCCAGGCGGCGCTGGCGCAGACGACCGGCGGACTGCTGTACGGCGACGCCCTGCCCGACACCACGATGGCAGCGACCGTACTGGCCGACACCGGAGGCGCGCAGCCGCACAGCAACATGCAGCCCTATCTATGCATCAATTTCATCATCTCGCTGTACGGCATCTTCCCCTCGCCCAGCTGAATGCCGGAGTGCCTCATGGCTGATCCCTTCATCGCCGAAGTCCGCATCTTTCCCTTCAACTTTGCCCCGACCGGCTGGGCCTTCTGCGACGGCCAGCTGCTGCCGCTGTCGCAGAACACGGCGCTGTTCTCGCTGCTTGGCACCACCTACGGCGGCAACGGCAAGACCGACTTCGCCCTGCCCGACCTGCAGGGCCGCGTGCCGATGCATCCCGGCCAGGGCCCCGGGCTGTCGCCGCATGACCTCGGCGAAAGTGCCGGCAGCGAAGGCGTGACGCTGGCCAGCGCCGCACTCCCCAGCCATTCCCACACGCTGTCGTCCAGCCCCCTGGCCAGCAGTGCGCTGGCGCGCTACGAAGCGCCGGCCAGCAGCCTGGCCCTGGCAGGCTCCGAAGGCTTTCTGGCCTATGCGCCGGCCGGCGGCCCGACCATGGCCGGCGTGCCCAGCCAGACGGTCGGCGGCGGCCTGCCGCACAACAACCTGATGCCCTACCTGACGATGAACTTCTGCATCGCGCTGCAGGGAGTCTTCCCGCCGCGCTCCTCCTGATGCCCGTCGCGCCCAGCCTGCGCCCCATCACCGATGAGGACCTGCCGTTCCTGCGCGCGCTCTATGCCGGCACGCGCGAGACGGAGCTGGCGGCCGTCGCCTGGAGCGAAGCGCAGAAGCGCGCCTTCCTCGACTCGCAGTTCGCGCTGCAGCACGCCTACTATCAGCAACACTATCCTGCCGCCCGCTTCGACCTGCTGCTCGAGGACAGCACGCCGATCGGCCGGCTCTACGTCAACCGGACTCCTGCCGAAATGCGCGTGATCGATATTTCGCTGATCGCGGAACGGCGCGGCCGCGGCATCGGCACGCGGCTGCTGCGCGGGCTCTGCGAGGAAGCCGCACAGACTCCGGCTTGCGTCAGCATCCACGTCGAGAAATTCAATCCGGCGCAAGCCCTGTACCGGCGCCTCGGCTTCAGCTTGCGCGAGGAGCGCGGCGCCTACGATTTCCTGGTGTGGGAACCGACGGCGGCAGCGCTGCCATGAGCGGCGAATGGCTGGCGCTGGAGACGCTGACCGGCGAGCAGTTCCTGCCGCTGCTCGGCCAGGCATTCCTGCTGGAACTGCCGGAAGGCCCGCAGCTGTCGATGCTGCTGGTGGAGAGCCGTGCGTTCGGCGACGCCGCGCCCGGCAGCCGTCGCGGCGCCTTCGCGCTGGCCTTCTACTGCGATGAGCTGCCGCGCGGGCAGTACCTGCGCCAGGGCACCTATGCGATCAGCCACGCCGGCCTCGGCCGCATGCAGCTGTTCATCACGCCGACCACCCCGGATGCCCGCGGCGTGCGCTACGAGGCGATCTTCACCTGAGCTTGTGCGGAACTGACAAACACCGCATGGCCGGGCGTTCGGACGGATAAAAGGTCCACGCCATTTCGACAAGTGCGGGGCGCCATCCCTGGCGGGACTGCATCTCCCGATCTACCCCCGGGGCGGCCCTCCATGGCCGCCCGCGAAGACGAAAAATCTCCCTTGGAGATTTATTCGTCTTCGCCCAACCCCAGCTCCTTGATCTTGCGGGTCAGCGTGTTGCGGCCCCAGCCGAGGCGGCGCGCCGCTTCTTGCCGCTGGCCGCGCGTCGCCACCAGCGCCGCCTCGATCATCACGCGCTCGAACAGCGGCGTGGCCTCGCCGAGCAGGTCATCGCGACCGGCCTTCAGCGCGCTGTCCGCCCAGTTGCGCAGCTGCTCGTCCCAGCTGCCTGCCACCGGGCCGGCGACAGCGGCTGCCGGCGGCATCGCCACCGCGGCGGATGGCAAAACCGTGGCCGACGCCGCCGTGGCCGGTGCAGTCGCGGGCACCGGCCTGGGCACCGACGGCGGCACGTAGGCCACCGGCGCGATCTCCGGCGGCAGGTCCTGCAGATGGATGTCCTGGCCCGGCGCCATCACGGTGAGCCAGCGGCAGATGTTCTCCAGCTGGCGCACGTTGCCCGGCCAGTCGAAGGTCTTGAGACGCTCGATCACCTCGGCACGCAGGCGCTTGGGCTCGGTCTTCAGTTCCTCGGCGGCGCGGCCGAGGAAGTGGCGCGCCAGCTGCGGCACGTCCTCGTTGCGCTCGCGCAGCGCCGGGATGCGCACGCGGATGACGTTGAGGCGATGGAACAGGTCCTCGCGGAAGCGACCGTCCTTGACCAGGCTTTCGAGGGTCTGGTGGGTGGCGGCAACCACGCGCACGTCGACCTTGATCGGCGCGACACCGCCGACGCGGTAGAACTCGCCGTTCTGCAGCACGCGCAGCAGGCGGGTCTGCAGGTCGGCCGGCATGTCGCCGATTTCGTCGAGGAACAGGGTGCCGCCGTCGGCCTGCTCGAAGCGGCCCTTGCGCTGCGTCGCGGCGCCGGTGAAGGACCCCCGCTCGTGGCCGAAGAACTCGGATTCCAGCAGGTCCTTGGGAATCGCGGCAGTGTTGATCGCGATGAAGGGCTTGGAGGCGCGCGGGCTGTTGACGTGCAGCGCGCGGGCCACCAGTTCCTTGCCGGTGCCGGATTCGCCGGTGACCAGCACGGTGATGTTGGACTGGCTCAGGCGGCCGATGGCGCGGAACACGTCCTGCATCGCCGGCGCCTCGCCGATGATGTCGGCGGTCGAGGCCACTGCCGGCAGCTCTTCCACGATTTCCTGGTGCCGGGCGGCGCGGCGCACCAGCGAGGCGACCCCGTCGACGTCGAAGGGTTTGGGCAGGTACTCGAAGGCGCCGCCCTTGTAGCTGGCGACCGCGGCATCGAGATCGGAATGCGCGGTCATGATGATCACCGGCAGCGCCGGCTTGTGGCGGTGTACCCGCTCCATCAGCTCCAGGCCGTTGACGCCGGGCATGCGGATGTCGGAGATCAGCACGTCCGGGGTGTCGTCGTTGAGCGCATCCAGCAGCTCGGCGGCACCGGGATAGCTCTCGACCTGCATGCCCTCGCGCGCCAGCGAGCGCTCCAGGACCCAGCGGATCGACTCGTCGTCGTCGACCACCCAGACGCGCAGCGTGGCGCTCATGAGCGGCCTCCGCGAAGGCTGAACATCAGTCTCTTCCTTGCAGCGCATGCGACGTGGGCATGGGCGGTCATGTCGATTCCAGGGGCAGGTACATGGAGAACACCGTGCAGCCCGGTCGGCTCCTGCATTCGATCAGGCCGCCGTGGGCGTGAATCAAATACTGAGCAATCGGCAGGCCAAGTCCGGTGCCTTCGGCACGCGTGGTGACCATTGGATAGAAAATTTTCTCCAGCATCGCCGGTGCAATGCCGGGTCCGTCGTCCTCGATATCGACCTGCATGACCAGTCGATGGCGGCTGCCGCCGATGGTCAGCTGGCGCCGGGTGCGCGAGCGCAGGGTGACATTGCCCTTGCGGCCGATCGACTGCATGGCGTTGCGGACGATGTTCAGCACCGCCTGGATCAGCTGCTCGCGGTCGGCGCTGAGCTCCGGGATGCTGGGATCGTAGTCGCGCAGGAAGCTGACCTCGGCCGGGGCCTCGGCCTGCACCAGCTGGCGCACGTGCTCCAGCACCTCGTGGATGTTGAGCCAGTCCTTGTTCGGGATGCGGTTGGGGCCGAGCAGGCGATTGACCAGGTTCTGCAGGCGGTCGACCTCGCGGATGATCACCCGCGTGTACTCGCGGTGCTCGGAATCGGGAAACTCGCGCTCCAGCAGCTGCGCTGCGCCGCGGATGCCGCCCAAGGGGTTCTTGATCTCGTGCGCCAGGCCGCGAATCATCTCGCGGCTGGCCTGGTGCTGGGTCAGCAGCAGCTCGTCGCGGGAAATGCGCAGGAGCCGGTCCAGCGACAGCACCTCCATCAGCAGGCCAGGCTTGCGGCCGAGGATGAAGGGGGTGACCGTGCAATCGACCGTCACCGGCGCCTCGCCGACCCGCTGCAGGCGCATCTCGCGCTCGATGAAGCCGGTAGCCTGTTCCAGCGCCTTGCGCAGGCGCAGCTCGTGCGGGGCCAGGTGCGGCACCGCTTCGGACAAGGGCGCACCAATAGCGTGCTTGCGGGGGATGCCGAACAGGTTCTCGCTGGCCGAATTCAGTGCAGTGACGCAAAGCTGGTCGTCCAGCGTGATCACCGCGGTGGTGAGGCCGTCCAGTACATCGTCCGGACGGACCACGGAGCTGCGGGGAATCAGTTTCATGCGGCGGACACAGCAAGGTTCGCGCCACGCGGCGACGGCCCCAGACTAGCGCATTCCGGGGGCAGACGCACCAAATTAGTGCGTTACTTGCGGGGGACGACTCGCGGCTTGACCGTCGGCGGCTTCATGTAGACGGTGACACTGCTGCGGGTCACCTCCTTGCCGTCGGCATCGACCAGGGCCACGGCGATGGCGTGAGCGCCGCGTTCCAGCCCGGACAGCGAGACGCCCGTGCCGGCAACCGGCTCAGGGGTTGCCGGGGCACCATCGACATAGAACATCAGGCCGTAGCCCGACTGCAGTTCCGGCTGCACGCTGACTGACACCTCGACATTGCCGCCGGGTTCGCGGAAGGTCTGCTCCGGGGTCGGCGAAACGATGCTTAGGGAATAGGCTTCGGCAGCAGCGGCGGCGCGGCTCCTGGAAGGCGCGTCCGGCTCGGAGCGGCTCCCGGCAATCACATCGGAAGGAACGGTCTGCAAGGGTGGCAGGCTGGCTGGCCTGGCGCCCTTGCTCGGCGGCTGGTCGGTGTAGTGCACCACGCCCTTTTCGTCGGTGTACTTGTACACCTCGGCGGCGGCCGCGAGCGAAAGCAGGGACAGGGACAACAGCAGGCAGAGTTTTCGCATGGAATCGAGCCTAGCGCGGAGTGCTGCCAGCGTCCATTGACGGCACCCTGGCGGCACCGGCAGGTCCAACAGCTACTGGGAGTCAGACCATGGACATCACCGAAAAGGTCCGCGATTGGCACATACCCCTGTCCAGCGGCAGTCGCCGGCTGGGCGAGGTGCACGCGGAGCTGCAGGGCTTCGCGCTGCGCCAGGACGACATCCCCTTCCTGATCCAGCTGGTCGAGAACCCGAAATACGACCTGCCCGGCTTCACCCTGTTCCACGGCGCCGCCGACCTCTGGGTGCACGACCAGATCCACATCCTGCTGGGACGCGGGCTGCTGGCCAAGGACGAGGCCTTCGTCATCGGCTACACCATGGGCACCACGGCCCGGGTCGGCCAGACCGAGGAATGGCTCTATGGCCTGCTGGCGAAGTACCTGTACCCGCGCGAGTACCGCTTCAGCGAGCAGGACATGGAGGTGTTCCGCGACGCCGTGCGCCTCGGCTTCATCTCGCGCTGCCATGCGCTGGCGGAAGCCGACTTCCGCGCCCTGCAGGACCTGACCATCGCCGAGGCACGGCAACGCCTCAATATCGAGGAAGACCTGCTGCGCGCCTACTACGCGATCGAGCAGCGGCGTTTCCCGGACAGCTTCGAGAGCGCACGGCTGCTCGCCTGAGCCGCGGCGCCGCTAAGGTCGGCGCAGCTGCGGCGCCTGGCTGACCACCTTCACCAGGCCCGATTGGCGCCGCTGCCCGGTCTTGTCCAGCGCCCGCTTCAGCTGGGTCTGCACGGTACTGGTCTTGACCCCGTGCGCCTCGGCGATCTCGGCCAGGCTGAGCCCATCCGCCAGCGCCACCGCGACCCGCGCCTCGCCGGCGGACAGGTCGAACAGCTGCATCAGCGTCGGCGCCAGTTCCTGCGCCGCGCCGGCAGGATCATGCACCAGCGCCAGCGCGCTGCGCGTGGGGGCAGCTCCCTGCGG
>DATILC010000226.1:0-4780 GCA_035476855.1 Solimonas sp.
TTTCAGTGTCCGCAGCCTCGCGGTAGCCCTCGACGATCTCCAGGCACTCGCGTTGCCGTGCCGGCGTCAACCGCGCGACGATATCCAGCGCCACCTCCCACTGTTCGCGCAGCAGGGCGGCATAGGCGATACGTTCCACCACCGCGCGCGGCAGTTCCTCGATCACCCGCGCCACGGACGCACGCGCCGGCTCCTCCATCCACTGCGCCAGCGACAGCATCGCCGTCCACAGGCCCTCGGCGTCGGTGGCGCCGATGATGCGCTGCATCACCGCCGGCTCGCGCAGCACCGGCAGGTTCACCACCTGTCGCTGTGTCGCCTCCGACAGGCAGGCCACCACCGGCAGCAGGTCCTCCCACAGTTCCTCTTCCTGCGCGACGTTGACGATGGACTCCAGCACCGACTCGCCCTGGCTGGCCGCCAGATCGCCGAGTTCGCGCTTCAGCTCGTAGCCGACGTTCGTCACCAGCGCCAGGATCTTCGGCCACAGCTCGCGCCGTGAAGTGTCCTGCACGATCAGGATCGCCTTGCGCACGCGCTCCTGCGGCAACACCCGCACCAGATGGTCCAGGCGGTTCTTGGAGTCGACGTGGAACACGATCTCCAGCAGCTCGCCCTCGTCCTCGACGCGCTCGCCCACCGCGCGCACCGCCTCGTCAGACACGTATTCGACGAAGCGCCCAAGGGTGACGTAGTCGCGCCGCGCCAGCATCGCCATCGCCACCGCGACGATGCGGTCGACCGGCACCAGCAGGATCAGTTCACGCGCACGCCGTGGATCGAGCCAGGCCGCGACCTCGGCCATGAACTCCGGCGCCAGCCGCCGCGTGATCAGCGCCGCATGCTCCGCCGGCATCACGCCGGCCAGCCGCGCGGTCAGCTGCGGACCGAGCCACCAGCGCGCAATCAGCACGGTCAGCCACAGCGGCAGCCAGCGCTCGACCCGCGCCAGGCGCTGGAACAGGCGGCGGCGCTCGTCGTGGTAGCGGTCCAGCAAGGCCAGCCGCAGGTGGCGCAAGGCCTCGGAGGGCAGCGTGGCGAGGAAGGCGAGCTGCTCTGGCGCAGCTTCGAAGCTGCGCGCCAGCTTCATCAGTTCGGAGCGCGCGGCGAGACGGCTCACGAGCCCGCTCCCAGCAGGAGGCGCAGCGGCCAGGGCAGCGCGCGACGCAGGTCCGCCTCCAGCTCGCGGCTCTGGCGCGTACAGGCCGTCTCGACCAGTTGCTCCAGCTGCTCCAGCTGCTGCGGCGACAGCTGGCGCAATGCCGCCAGGCTGGAGGGCGGACGCCGCAGCCGGCGTGCCAGTCGCTCGATTCCGTTGTCGCTCATGCATCCCCCGACCGTGCCGCCGGATGAGCCTTAGTTTCTACGCCTGCGCGGGGGCGTCCGGCAAGCACTTGCCCGGATTGAGGATGCCGTCGGGGTCGAGCACGCGCTTGAGTCCGCGCATCGTCTCCAGCGTATCGGCAGCGATCTCCCAGCCGACGTAGTCGCGTTTCTCGATGCCGACGCCATGCTCGCCGGAGATCGTGCCCTCCAGCGCCAGCACCAGGCGGAACACATCGTGCAGGCAGGCCTCGATCGCACGCATCTGCGCCGGGTTCTCGGGATCGGCCAGCAGGTTGACGTGGATGTTGCCGTTGCCGGCGTGGCCGAAGTTGACGATGCGGATGGCGTGGCGCCGCGACAGTTCGCGCAAGCCGTCGATCAGCTCGAGAATGCGCGTCACCGGCACCGCGACGTCCTCGTTGACCTTCTTCGGCGCGATTTTGCGCAGCGACGGCGACAGCACCTTGCGGCAGGCCCACAGCGCCTCGGCCTCGGCCTCGCTGCCGGCGCTCTTCAGCTCGACCAGCCCGGCGCCGCGCGCCGCCGCACCGACCGCCGCCACCGCCGCGTCGATCGCGGCATGGCTGCCGTCGACCTCGATCAGCAGCAGCGCGCCGGTGCCGGCCGGCACGCCGGTCGATTGATATTCCTCGGCCAGGCGCACCGCCTCGCCATCCATCAGTTCCAGCGCGCAGGGTGTCTCGGGCTGGCCCATGATCCGCGCCACCGCGCTGGCAGCGGCGGAGACATCGGCATAGCAGGCACGCAGCATGCGCCGCGTCTGCGGCAGCGGCAGCAGCTTCAGCGTCGCCTCGGTGATCAGCGCCAGCGTGCCTTCGCTGCCGACCAGCAGCCGCGTCAGGTCGTAGCCGACCACGCCCTTGGTGGTGGTGCAGCCGGTCTTCAGCGACACGCCGGCACCGCTGACCGCGCGCAGGCCCAGCACGTTGTCACGCGCGGTGCCGTACTTCACCGCACGCGGCCCGCCGGCGCAGCAGGCCAGGTTGCCGCCGATGGTGGAATAGCCGGCGCTGGTCGGGTCCGGCGCCCAGAACAGGCCATGCTTCGCCGCCTCGGCCTGCACCTCGCCATTGAGCACGCCGGCCTCGCATTCGATCAGGCGATCGCCCGGCGAGATGCGCAGGATGCGGTTCATCCGCTCCATCGACAGCACGATGCCGCCCAGCAGCGGCACGCTGGCGCCGGTGGTGTTGGTACCGCGACCGCGCGCCACCAGCGGCGTGCGGTATTCCCGACACAGCGCCACCAGCGCCTGCACTTCGTCATGGGCCTGCGCGAACACCACCGCCTGCGGCGGCACGGTGCGCCGGGAGTTGTCGTAGCCGTAGGGCAGGCAGTCGGCCGGATCGGTCAGCAGGCGATCGCGGAAGACCTCGCCGAGGCGGCGCAGCAGCGTGGCATCCAGCGGCGGCGCCATCTGCGCTTCAGGCCTGCGGGAACAGGGCCTCGTCGACCGCGTCGCAGAGGCAGTGCAGGAACAGCAGGTGCACTTCCTGGATGCGCGCCGTGACGTTCGCCGCCGAGCGCAGCTCGACGTCGCCCTCGCCCAGCATCGGCGCCATGCGGCCGCCGTCCTTGCCGGTGAGGATCAGCAGGCGCATGCCCTGCGCCCGCGCCACTTCCATTGCCTTGATGACATTGCCGGAGTTGCCGGAGGTGGAGATCGCCATCAGCACGTCGCCGGGACGACCCAGCGCCTGCACCTGCTTGGCGAACACCTGCTCGAAGCTGTAGTCGTTGGCGATCGCGGTCAACGCCGAAGTATCGGTGGTCAGGGCGATCGCCGGCAGGCCGGGGCGCTCGCGCTCGTAGCGGCCGGTGAACTCCGCGGCGAAATGCTGTGCATCGGCCGCCGAGCCACCGTTGCCGCAGACCAGGATCTTGTGGCCGGCACGCAGCGCCGCAACCAGCAGCGCGCTGGCGTTCCCGATCGCCGGGACCATCGTCGCCAGCGTGTCCTGCTTGGCGCGGATGCTGGCATCGAAGTGCTGGCGGATGCGCTGTTCGGGCGTCATGGCGGCGTCGCTCATGTGTGATTTTATATTGATAATTACGTCAATATTCGACGATTAAAATGATCGTCGAACTACAGCTTACACGGCGTCGAAGGCCGCGGTGATCCAGTCCAGGTGGCCGGCGCCGTCGAAGGCGACCACGTCGAAACGCACCGGCAGGTCCTGGTACTCGGGGTGTGCAACAAGGAACATCTGCGTGGCCAGCACGATGCGGCCCTGCTTGCGCCGGTCCACCGACTCGGCGGCGCTGGCGAAGGCGGCATTGCTGCGGCTGCGCACCTCGATCACGGCGAGCAGCTCGCGGTCGCGCATCACCAGGTCGAGTTCGCCGCCGCGACAGCGGTAGTTGCGTGTCAGCAGCTTGAGGCCGCGCGACTGCAGGTGGCGCAGCGCCCGGTCCTCGGCCTCGGCGCCGTTCACTGCGGCGTCAGGCTCGATGCCGCCGGCGTCTCCAGCAGCAGCACGCTGCCGTCCTGGATCTGTGCGCACTGCAGGCCGCGGCGCACTGCGCCGTTGCCGCCGATGCTGAGCAGGCCGGTCATGCCGGGCATGCGCGCCAGTACCGCGCCATTGCCGGGGCGCATCGTCGCCACCAGGGTCTGCGCGTCGTAGCCGAAGGCGAACAGGCGCGGATAGCGCTTCTGCGACGGCAGCTCCGCCGCCTCGATGCGCTCCGGGATATTCGTCGCGGCGCTGGTCAGCATCCACGGCATGTCGCAGAAACGCAGGCCGGCGGTGTCGCCGTCCGGCCTGCCGTCATAGACCAGGGCGGTGGCATAGGTCGGCAGATCGCCGGCGAACCAGAAGCGCAGCTGCGGCGCGATCAGGCGCCCCTCCATCGGCCGCGCCACCATGAACACCATGTCGGCGTCCTGGCGCCGCGACGGCGGCGGCAACACGCCGGGCGGCAGCGGCTCCTCCGGCGGCTTCTGCGCCTGCAGCAGGTTGCGCACCACCGTCGAATACTCCTTCTGCCCCGGCACGTAGCGCGCGGCCTCCACCACCTGCCCGCCCAGCGCCTGGAAGCGCTGGCGGAAGGCGTTGTACGTGCGCTCGCCCCAGTCAGTCTGCGGCACCAGCGCCAGCGCGCGGCGCAGGCCCTGTCCGGCGGCGTGCTCGGCGGCAGTGCGCGCCTCGTCCTCCGGCGCCAGGCCGAACTGGTAGAAGCGCGGCGGCACCGTCTGCATCTCGTCGAGGTAGTTCAGCGCCAGCACCGGCACCGCCGGCGTGCCCTGCAGGGCCATCGCCGCGACGCTCTCCTTGCGCAGCGGCCCGACCACCACGGCCGCGCCATCGGCCACGGCCCGGCGATAGGCCTCCAGCGTGTTGTCGCTGTTGCTGCCGACATCGTAGACCCGCAGCCGGCTGGTGGCGCCGCTGCGCAGGTGGGCGGCGATGAAGCCGTCGCGCACCGCCTC
>DATILC010000227.1:0-15658 GCA_035476855.1 Solimonas sp.
CCCTCGGGGCCGTCGCCGAAGCCCTGCGCCAGCTTCTCGATGGTCTTGAGGCGCTCGTTGCGGGCGTAGGGGCCTTCCAGCGGCGGTGCCGCGCCCGGCGTCCAGGCCTGGGGCTCGATCGGCCCCGGCGCCAGGGCCAGCCAGCCCAGCCCCCCCACCACGCCCAGCAGGATCAGCAGCAGCAGTCTTTTCACGCGCCCGACTCCATGTCACGGATTTGCGGCCGATTCTGCGCAGCCGGCCGGGGTGGCGTCCACTGTTATTGAGGCGGCACCGGTCGGCTAGAAAAGGGGCCGGGCCTGCAAGCAGCTATGCGGTGATGGCTACAGAGGGGGTGCCGCCTCAATAACCACGGAGCATGGTCTGTTTTATTGATCCGGCACACTCCGCTCTCCAATGCGCCAAGATTGCTCAAATGCACCCGCCTTGGCAATTTCGAGCTTAGGTGTGCCGGATCAATAAATCCGGTTCCGAGCGTCTCCGCGGCCATTCCCAGGCCGGTGGCTTTGATTAAACTTCCCGCACCCAGAGCGACACCACACTAGAAACTACATAGGGGAAGACACAATGACGACGAGGAATCCGGTCGAAATGCTGCTGCACTGGGCGCAGGAGCGACCGAACCAGCCCTGGATGTACCAGGCAGTCAACGGCCAGTGGCAGGCCATCACCTGGGCCCAAGCCGAGGTGCAGGTACGTTCGATGGCCAGCGCCCTGCGCGCGCGCTATGCGCCAGGTACCGCCATCGCCATCTCCGGCCGCAATACGCCGCACTGGTTCATGGCCGACCTCGCGATCGCGATGGCCGGCTGCATCAGCGTTGGCCTCTATCCCAAGCAATCGACCTCGGCGGTCCAGTACATCCTCGGGCACTGCGAGGCCAAGGCCGTGTTCATCGGCCCGTCGATGGACATCGAGGAATTCCTCGGCCAGATCCCGGCGGGCATCGACCGGATCAACTTCCCCTACGCGGACGTACCCAGCGGCGAACTGAACTGGGACGAGCTGGTGCGCAGCCACGAACCCTTTGCCGGCTACGTGCCGCCGGACCCGAAGAAGCTGTGGACCCTGGTCTACACCTCCGGCACCACCGGCAACCCCAAGGGCGTGATGATCACCGGCGAGAACCTGGTGTTCGCCGCGCAGGGCCTGATGAAGACGATGCCGGCCCAGGGCCAGGAGCGCTTCTTCTCCTACCTGCCGCTGGCACATGCCTTCGAGCGCGGCGCAGTGGAAGTCACCAGCATCTACTTCGCCGCCGAGGTCTACTTCCTCGAGCACATCGAGAAACTCGCCGAGCAGCTCCGCGAAGTGGCACCGACGCGCTTCTTCGGCGTGCCGCTGGTCTATGGCCGCATCCAGACCGGCGTGCTGAAGAAGATGCCGCAGCAGAAGCTCGACAGGCTGATGAAGATCCCGATCCTCTCCGGCATCGTCAAGCGCAAGATCAAGCAGGCCGCCGGCCTGCAGAACGCGCGCTACCTGTTCGTCGGCGCGGCGCCGATGCCGATCCCGCTGATGAACTGGTTCCAGAAGCTCGGCATCAGCGTGCTGCAGGGCTATGGCATGACCGAGAACAACATATACGCCACCGCCAACGTGCCCAGCGCCAACCGCATCGGCTCGGTCGGCCGCCCGCTGCCGGGCGCCAACATGAAGCTCTCCGACGACGGCGAGATCCTGTTCAAGCATCCGGGCGTGATGGCCGGCTACTACAAGGAACCGGAGAAGACCAAGGAGACCTTCACCGCCGACGGCTACCTGCGCACCGGCGACAAGGGCCGCGTCGACGCCGACGGCTATCTCTATATCACCGGTCGCGTGAAGGACATCTTCAAGACGCTGAAGGGCAAGTACGTCGCCCCGGGCCCGATCGAGGGCGCGATGGCGCGCAACACCGACATCGACCAGATGTGCTTCGTCGGCACCGGCCTGAAGCAGCCGATCATGGTGGTGACGCTGCTGCCGGATGCGCTGAAGAAGCCGCGCGAGGAGCTCGGCAAGCAGCTGGTGGCGGACATGGAGGAGGTCAACAAGACCCTCGAGCCGCACGAGGAGATCGCCAAGATCCTGGTGGTGAAGGACGCCTGGAGCATCGACAACAACATGATGACGCCGACCATGAAGGTGAAGCGCAACATGGTGGAAGACCGCTACCTGCCGCTGATCACGAAGGAAGCGGAGACGCGCAACAAGATTGCGTGGGAGTGAGGCGGAAATAGATGAATGTCCGGTGGACATTCATCCCGCCGAACGCCCGGCCATGGATGGCCGGGCCAGCGGGTCATTCAGGTGACTGACGTCCCGCCATGGATGGCGCCACCTTTTGAACGCAAACAGAAAAGCCGCCCCTGGGCGGCTTTTCTGTTTGCGTTGACAGGTTGTGGGGAGGCACTACGAAAACACCACCGTCTTGTTCCCATCCACGATCACCCGATCCTCGATATGCCAGCGCACCGCCCGCGCCAGCACCTGCCGCTCCAGATCGCGGCCGAGGTTCTTCAGGTCGCTCAGCTCATCGCGATGCGAGACGCGCACCACGTCCTGCTCGATGATCGGCCCCTGGTCGAGGTCGGCCGTCACGTAGTGCGCCGTCGCACCGATGATCTTCACGCCGCGCTGCTGCGCCTGCTGATAGGGATCGGCCCCGGCGAAGGCCGGCAGGAAGCTGTGGTGGATGTTGATGATGCGGTTCGGATAGTTCGCCACGAACTCGCCGCTGAGAATGCGCATGTAGCGCGCCAGCACGATGAAATCCGCCTGCCCCGCCAGCAGCGCCAGCATCCGCGCCTCCGCCTCGGCATGCGTCGCCGCATCGATCGCGACGTGCTCGAAACGCACGCCGAAGCGCTCGACACTGTCGCGCAGGTCCGGGTGGTTGGAGATCACCATCGGGATGTCGGCTCGCAGCTCGCCGCGTTGCCAGCGCCACAGCAGCTCCAGCAGGGCATGGTCGTGCTTCGACACCAGCAGCGCCATGCGCGGCTTGTCGGCGGCGAAGGACATGCGCCAGTCCATCTCGAAGCGCTTGCCCACCACCTCGCCGAAGGCCTGGGTCAGCGCAGACCGCGAGACGTCCATGCTCGGCGTCTGGAACTCCAGGCGCATGAAGAACTTGCCACCGCTGGGATCGCTGGAATGCTGGTCCAGCTCGGTGATGTTGATGCCGTGGTGGTACAGGAAGGTGGTCACCGCCGAGACGATGCCCGGGCGGTCCGGGCAGGTGATCAGCAGGCGGGCGGTGGTTTCGGGCAGTGTGGTCATGACGCGCAAAAAAGACGGACGAAGGCGCGAATTGTAGGGATTCCGGGCAAACCCGTCTGTCCCGGCGCGGAAGCGGGGCCTGGCTGACGCAGCCAGCGAGCCTGGGGCAAGATAGCCCCCGGACCGCCTGCGCAGGGACCCATGTACCGCGAACTCAATCCCCGGCTGATCTGCATCGCCGCGCAGGCGCTCACCCAGCGCATCGACGAACGTTTCCCGGATTCAGGCCTGCGCCGCGTCAGCGAGGAACTGCTGACCGTCGCCGGCGAGACCGAGGAGCGGATCGGGCAGCTGCGCCGGCCGGACTGGCGCCTGCGCCTGCTGGTCTGGTCGGCCATCGCCCTGGCGCTGGGAGCGGCGGTCTTCGCCCCCGTGTTGATCAGCGTGCGTACTGATGTATCCGACATTTCGGACCTGATGCAGGGCATCGAGGCGGCGATCAACAACATCGTCTTCGTCGCCATTGCCCTGTGGTTCCTGGCCACGGTCGAGCAGCGGCCGAGGCGAAAGCTCGCGCTGGCCGGCCTGCATGAACTGCGCTCGCTGGCGCACATCATCGACCTGCACCAGTTGAACAAGGACCCGGATCCGGCCGTGGTCCGCACGGAGGGCGGCGGCATGTCGCGCCGCGACCTCGCCTGCTATCTGGATTTCTGTTCCGAGCTGCTGTCGATCGTCAGCAAGCTGGCGGCGCTGTACGCGCAATACCTGATCGACGAGCGCGTCCTCGGCGCAGTCAACGACGTGGAGACACTGGCCGGCGGGCTGTCGTCGAAAATCTGGCAGAAGATCATGATCCTCGACACCGTGGCCGGCCGCGACGAGGGCAGCGACCTGCCTCAGGACAGCGGCGGCAGCTTTGCCGGCGCATCCGCCGGCGGCTTGTCCGGATAGATGATGCGTACATCGTAGGGCTTGCCGCTGCGCGGATTCTGGATGTTGGAGATGCCGCGGAACTCCAGCAGCTTGCGCTGCTGCGGCTCGTAGACCAGTTCCAGCGGCCCGGCCAGCAGGCGCAGCAGGGAATCCGGCTCCACCTTGATCTGCACCGCCTTCTGCCCCTGCCACTGGGTTTCGCCGGCCTTCTTCGCGCGGAAGCGGAAGCTGTCGAGGCTGCCGGCCACCGCCAGCGTGAACTTGACCGTCTTGCCGGCCTGCAGCTCGGCGAAATGCGCGCGCAGGCAACTGTGGAAGCCGGAGTCCGCGCACATCGGCGAAACCTTTTCCAGGCTTGCGGTTTCGAGCCTGGCGCCGGCCTTCTCGCGCCGCTCCATCGTCACCGGCCCGCGGTTGTCGCTGATGCCCTCGACGTAGCCGCTTTGCATCTCCAGCCGGAACACCGGCACGAACTCGTCGTTGCGGAAATCCAGGGTCTTGTGGCCGAACTTGTTGCCTGCGGCGTCGTAGTAGTCGATCGCACCACCGCTCCAGCGGCTGCCGTCGACGCGTTGCGCATGCACCTCGGTGTAGAGGTAGGCCCCGCTCTTGAGGTCGTAGGCGTAGCCGTAGAAGCGCTGCAGCTCCTCGGCCTGGGCGGCGGAGCCGGCCAGCAGCAGCAATGCCGCGAGCGTCTTCTTCATGGACGGCCGTCCTCCGTTCTACAGGGCGGCCACATCATAGCCCGCACCGAAGGCCGCGGGCGGGAAGTGCGTCGCATCGATGCTGCGCGCCGCCAGCGCCTTGAGCAGGTCAGTCACCGCCTCGTCCTGGCCATCGTCGGCCAGCTCGAAGCTGCCATAGTGGATGCCCAGACTGAAGGCCGAACCCAGGTCCAGGTGCGCCTGCACCGCCTCGGCCGGATCCATGTGCTGGTAGGCCATGAACCAGCGCGGCAGGTAGGCGCCGATCGGCAGCAGCGCCAGGCGCATGGCGCCGTGGCGGCGGCGGATATCGGCGAAATGCGGGCCATAGCCGCTGTCACCGGCGAAGTACACCGGACCTGCGGCCGTCTCGATCACGCAGGACATCCACAGGGTGACATTGGCGTCGTAGCCCACGCGGCCGCTCCAGTGCTGGGCGCGCTCGGCGGTGATGCGGCGACCGTTCGGCAGGGTCCAGCACTGGTCCCAGTCCAGCTCGACGATCTTGCTCAGCCCCCAGTCGCGCAGGTGTGCGCCGTCGCCCAGGGCGCAGACGAACTGCGGGTCATGCTCGCGCCACAGGCGGCGCAGGCTGTCGGCATCCATGTGGTCGTAGTGGTTGTGGCTGACCACCACCACGTCGATCTTCGGCAGTTGCTCGAAGGGAATGCCCGGTGCGCGGAAACGCTGCGGGCCGGCCCATTGCACCGGGCTGGCGCGCTCCGACCACACCGGGTCGGTCAGCAGGTTGAGGCCGTCGACCTGCAGCAGCACCGTGGCCTGGTTGACCCAGGTGGCGCGCAGCGCGCCCTCGCCCACCCGGTCCGGCGGCGGCGGCTGGCCATGCGGCCGCAGGTCGCGGGTCCAGACGCCGCGCTTGCGCGACATCCTCCAGCGCAGCAGCTCGGCCGCGGACTTGCCGAAGCGCTCGGCATTGTGGAAACGCTCGCCATCGAAATGATCGGAAACCGGTCCGCGGTGACGACTCATTTCAGCTCCTCTTTGAAAACAGGTAGTGCGCCACGCCCCACTCGTTGCCGCCGGCGTAGCCGAAGAATTCCGCCACCGCCATGTAGAACATGCGCCAGCGCTGGAACCAGACCGCGGCGTCCCGGCCGTAGGTGGTCTCGAACACCGGCATGATGCGATCCTTTGCCGCGTCCATGCCCGCCAGCCAGTGGTTGGAGGTCTTCTCGTAGTGCTGGCCCGAAACCCACCACTGCTGCTCCACTTTCAGGTGATCCTGGAAGTTCAGCAGCAGGTTCTCCGAGGGCATGATGCCGCCGAGGAAGAAGTACTGCGTCATCCAGTCGGTCTCGTCCTTGACCTCGTAGGGGTAGCTCAGCAGCTTGTGCGCGAAGATGTGCACGAACAGCTTTCCATCCGCCTTGAGCCAGCGCGAGACCTTGGCCAGCAGCAGGCCGTAGTTGCGCATGTGCTCGAACATCTCGATCGACATCACGCGGTCGAAGCCCGGCGATGCACATGGATGTGCAAGTGCCGCGGGCGCAGGATGTGCAGGAGCGGCCGCAGGGAAATCAAAGTCGACGACGTTGCCGGTGAGGATGCGCACATTGGACAAGCCGCGCTGCTGCGCACGCTGCTCGATGAACTGGCGCTGTCCATGCGAGTTCGAAAGGCCGGTGATCTGCGCATTCGGATATTTCTCTGCCAGCCACAGCGACAGCGAGCCCCAGCCACAACCCAGATCCATGATGCGCATGCCGTCGCGCAGGCCAGCACGCTCGGCATAGAGCGCGAACATCTTCTCCTCGGCCTCGCCCAGGGTTTCGCTGCCCTGCGGATACAGTGCGCAGGAATACTTCAGCCGCGGCCCCAGGTGCAGCTGGAAGAACTCCGCCGGCACCTCGTAGTGCTGCTGGTTGGCGGCCTGGGTCTCGATCGCGATCGGGCTGGCGCGCAGCTGCGCCAGCCAGGCGTTGTAGCGCTGCGAACGCAGCTCGCCATCGACATTGGCGGGATCGCTCAGGCGTTGGGCGATCAGCTTGCGCATGCCGGCCCGGACCAGGATGTCCGGAAAGATGCCGCGCTCGGTCAGTTGGATCAGGTTCATGTGCTCGGTTGCCGGAAGGGATCAGGATTGCTTCGGCGGCCATGGAATCAGCGCGCTGGTCGTGCGCATGTACTCGGCATAGCCGGGTTTGGATGCCGCCATGTGCGCTTCCAGGATCGGGATGCCCGACATCTTCATCAGCAGCCACCACATCACCAGCGGCGAGACCAGTGCCGCCCACCACCATGACGAGCCGATCGCCAGCGGCAGGTAGGCCAGCCAGTGCAGGCATTCGAAGAAGTAGTTCGGATGGCGCGAGTACCGCCACAGGCCATCGCGGCAGACCTGCCCCCTGTTCGCCGGATTGCCGCGGAAGCGCTCCATCTGGCGGTCGGCGATGCCCTCGCCGAGCACCGACAGCAGCCAGATCGCCGCCGCCAGGGCCAGCCAGCCGGCCGCCAGCGGCGCGGGATTGAAGGCCGCGACCAGGAAGGCCGCCGACAGCAGCATCGCGAACAGCGTCTGGAAGTGGAAGAAGAAGTAGAAGTTGAAGTCCGCCTTGTCCCCCCAGCCGTCGCGGAACTTCTTGTAGCGCCGGTCCTCCGGCTTGCCGTGGTTGCGCAGGAACAGGTGCGTGCCCAGGCGCAGGCCCCAGAGTGCGGCCATCAGGCCCAGCAGCGCGCGTTGCGGCGCCGGCGCACTGCCCAACAGGGCATACAGCGCGCCGAGGAAGCCCAGGCTCCAGGACCAGACCGCATCGACGATGCCGGCGTTGCGCGTACGCCACTGCACCACCCAGGCCAGGCTGATGAAAACGAACACGCAGGCCAGTCCGATCGTCGCGGTTTGCAGGGCGCTCATGGAGGCGATCCGGTGTGCGCAAATTGCGCAGCGCCGATTTAAACATGCCGCGGCGGCTTGCAGTCGTGACGCGCTTTGCGAAGAATCGGCTTCGACCGAGGAGAATCCATGAATAACAGCCGGTCCCTCTGCGGCATCGCCTGGCTGGCCCTGGCCGGCGTGGCCTGCAGCAGCAGCCCCGCCCTGCCGACCGCACAGCTGGACGCCGCCGGCTTCGCGGTGGCCAAGGCCGCGGCCGGCAAACCACCCCCGGAAGTCCAGCCCGAGCTGCAGCGTGCGCGCAGCACGCTGGAAGCCGCCCGGGCGGCGGCGCTGGCAGGCGACTCGCTGAAGGCACGCCGCCTGGCCGAGCAGGCGCGCTCCGATGCCGAGCTGGCGATCGCCCGTGGCGAGGCGGTGAAGGCACAGCGTGCACTCGACGCCCTGCAGAAGGGCCAGGACGCCATGCCGGGAGCAAGGCCATGAACCGCCTGCCTGTCCTGTCCCTGGCCGCCGCACTGCTCTGCGGCTGCGCCAGCGCACCGAAATCCAGTCCGGATGTCACCGCCCTGCGCGCCACGCTGGAGAGAATGGAACAGGACCCGCAGGTCGGCCCGCTGGTGCCGGTGGCGATGGTCGAGGCGGATCGCGCCATCGACGCCGCCGCGGCCGCAGCGGCGACCGGCGATGCCGCAGAAACCGTGCACCGCCTCCACCTGGCACGCAACCGCGTCGAGATCGCCCGCGCACAAGCACAGCGCCGCCGCGCCGAGAGCCGCATGCGCGAGCTGACGCGCCAGCAGGGGCCGGTGATGCTGTTGCCGAAGCCGGTCGTACCCGATGCAGCAGAACAGGCCTGGCGCAAGCAGCTGACCGCACTGATGGCGGACCGACAGGCACAGGGCTGGAAGCTGAGCCTGGGCGCCGCCAGCTTCGGGCGTGGCCAGGCTGAACTTGCGCCGGCCGCGGGCGAACGCCTGTCGGCCCTGGCCGCCGTGCTGAAGCAGTATCCGAAGCGCAGCCTGGTGGTCGAGGGCCATACCGACAGCCACGGACGCGATCTGGACAACCTGGAGCTGTCGCAGCGCCGCGCCGATGCGGTCAAGGCTGCGCTGGTGACGGCCGGCGTCGAGGCTGCGCGCATCAGCGCGATCGGTCGCGGCGAAAACAACCCGCTGGGAGACAACGCAACGGAGGACGGTCGACGGCAGAATCGCCGCGTCGAGGTCCTGCTACCTGACTAGCACCAGCAGCTGCCGCGCACCCTCGCGCAGCACCTCGTTCCAGGGCAGGCCGATGATCTCGCGCCCGGTGGCGCCGTCACGGAAGGGCATGTGCTCGCCGTCGCCGATGACGTGGCGGTAGTCCATCGTCACCTCGGCGCCCGTGGGCAGGTCGTCCAGCGCGAAGATGAAGCCAAGATGCCACAGCGCGGTGGGCGTATAGGAATGGTTGACGTAGCACTCGTCGCTCCACTCCGGCGTCAGCGAGAAGCGGTCCTCGAACCAGCGCACGCTGGACTCGACCTCGATCGAGTCCGCGGTGTACTGGCGCAGCTTCTGCTCCGGCCAGACCGTGTGGATATTGTCGGGCGCGATGATGACGCGACCGCGGCTCACCGGCTCGTCGAGGAACAGGCCCTTGCCGGCACCGGCGATGCCGGAGACATCGACGCGGTAGCGCGGCAGGATCACTGGCGCGTCTCGTGCTCGCCGGTGGCGTGCTCGGCAGCCAGCAGGCCGCGGATGTCGGCGTCGGAGTAGCTGTACTCCTTGCCGCAGAACTCGCAGGTCACCGAGACCTTGCCATGCTGCAGCAGCACCGGCGCCAGTTCCTGCTCGCCCAGGCCCAGCAGCATCGCCGAGATGCCGGCGTGGCTGCAGCGGCACTTCAGCACCACCGGCCGCGGCTCGAACACGCGACGGTCCTCTTCATGGAACACATGACGCAACAGCGTCTCGCCGTCCTTCTCCAGCATTTCCTTCTGGCCCAGCGTGCCGGCGAGGATCTGCATGTGCTGCCAGTGCTCGTCGCCGTCCTTGATCTCGTCGGCCGGCAGGCGTTGCAGCATCAGGCCGACCAGCCGCTCGGGGCCCGCGGCCAGGCGGATGAAGGTCGGCAGCTGCTCGGACTGGCTGAAGTAGCCTTCCAGCGCCTGTGCCAGCGAATCACCGCGGATATCGACGATGGCCTGGTAGTACTGCGTGCTCTTGCCCGGCTCCAGCATCAGGGCCAGCATGCCGTCATGCATCAGCGCAGTGAAGTCGCCAGCGGCATCGGACTCGGCCTTGGCCATGCCGCGCAGCTCCAGCTGGTGATCGATCTGCGTCACCAGCATGTTCAGCGCGTGCTTGCCCTGGAACTGCAGGTTGATGCGGCCATCGAACTTCAGATGCGAGGCCAGCAGCGGCGTCGCCGCCAGCGCCTCGCCGAGCAGGCGGAACACGTCCGGCGCGTAGTTGCGCCAGCCCATCAGCTCCTGGATGTCCTCGTCGATGCTGACGTAGGCGCCCCGGACGCCGCGCTCCGGGAACAGCAGTTCACGCAACTCGTTCACGGCGCCAGCTTTTCCTTCAGCAGCCGGTTCAGCGCATCCGGATTGGCCTTGCCCTGCGTCGCCTTCATCGCCTGGCCGACGAAGAAGCCGAACAGCTTGTCCTTGCCACTGCGGTAGTCCGCCAGCTGGCCGGGGTTCTTGGCCATGACTTCTTCGATCGCCTTGATGATCGCGGACTCGTCGGTGATCTGCACCAGGCCCTTGGCCTTGATAATGCTGTCCGCATCACCCTCGCCTGCCAGCATCGCCTCGAACACATCCTTGGCGATCTTGCCGGAGATGGTCTTGTCGGCAATGCGCGCGACCATGCCGGCCAGTTGCGCGGCACTGACCGGCGAATCGACGATGTCCTTGCCGAGCTTGTTCAGCGCGCCGAGCAGGTCGGTGATGACCCAGTTGGCGCAGCTCTTGGGATCACCGCCCGAGGTCTTCACCACCGCCTCGTAGTAGGCCGCCAGCGCCTTCTCGCCGGTCAGCACGGTGGCGTCGTACTTCGACAGGCCGTACTGCTCGACGAAACGGTTGCGCATCGCCTCCGGCAGTTCCGGCATCGAGGCGCGGATGCGCGCGATGTCTTCGGCCGTGACCACCACCGGCAGCAGGTCCGGATCGGGGAAGTAGCGGTAGTCGTTGGCATCTTCCTTGGTGCGCATCGACTTGGTCTCGCCCGTGTCCGGATTGAACAGGCGCGTTTCCTGGATGATCTTGCCGCCGGCCTCGATCACCTCGATCTGGCGCTCGATTTCATACTCGATCGCCTTCTCGACATAGCGGAAGGAGTTGACGTTCTTGGTCTCGGTGCGCGTGCCGAACTTCTCGGTGCCCTTGCGGCGCACGGAAACGTTGGCATCGCAGCGGAACGAGCCTTCCTGCATATTGCCGTCGCAGATACCGAGATACACCACCAGCTGGTGCAGCTTCTTGAGATAGGCCACGGCCTCGGCGGCGGAGCGGATCTCCGGCTCCGAGACGATCTCGATCAGCGGCGTGCCGGCGCGGTTGAGGTCGATGCCGGACAGGCCGGCATAGGCATCATGCTGCGACTTGCCGGCATCCTCTTCCATGTGCGCGCGGGTGATGCCGATGCGCTTGGTGGAACCGTCGGCCAACTCGATGTCCATGTGTCCACCGAGCACGATCGGCAGCTCGTACTGCGAGATCTGGTAGCCCTTCGGCAGGTCGGGGTAGAAGTAGTGCTTGCGCGCGAACACGCTGCGCTCGGTGATCGTCGCGTCGACCGCCAGGCCGAACTTGATCGCCATCTGCAGGCCGTCGCCGTTGAGCACCGGCAGCACGCCGGGAAAGCCCAGGGTGACCGGGTCGGCCTGGGTGTTCGGCGCCGCACCGTAGGCGGTGGCGGCACCGGAAAAGATCTTCGATTTCGTCATCAGCTGGCAGTGCACTTCCAAGCCGATCACCGCTTCCCATTCCATCGTTCGGTATTCCTGCGATTCAACGAGGGCGGATTATCGCCGATCTGGCCGGCGGCTTGGCAGCCCGCGGGCCGGCGGCAGACGCAAAAAGGCCCGCATCCCGGGGGATGCGGGCCTCGAGGACCGCCCGGGTCAGTTGGCGATCTTGAAGGCGACGTCGATCACGTCGGCGGTGAAGTCGCCCAGGCCGGTGATCGAGCCGTCGAGCAGGTCGACGCTGTACACGCTCTTCACGCCACCGACCGTCAGGGCAGCATAGGCGGCGTTGGTGGTGCCGTTGCCGGACGGAACGGCGCGGATGTCGAAACCATGCACGCCAGTGACATCCAGGCCGAACTTGCCGGTCGCCACCATGGCGCCGCCGTTGGGGGGTGAGACGATCGCCACCTGGTCGTTGGTCGCATCCAGGACGAACAGGGTCGTGCCACTTTCGAGGTTGTTGGGGTTGTTGTTGGTATAGGCCGCCGACAGGATCGTGGTCGCCGGCGTACCGGGGGTGAGAGTGAGGGTATAGCTCACATCGCCGTCGTCGGTGGTAGTGCCCGCCAGGTTGTGACGCAGGCTCTGGCCGGTGTTGCTGATGACGCGCAGGCGGTCGGCGGCCGGGTTGAAGTCGACAGCGAAGCCCGTGCCTTCCAGGGGCACGCTGAGGTTGTTGACCAGCACGGTATTGCCGTTGTTGATGCTGATGCGGTAGACGCCGCCGCCGTTGCCCAGACCGTAGAGCTTGAAATCGGCGCTGCGGAAGTCGATGCCGACCAGGGCGGTGTCGGCGCCACCGAGGCCGCTGATGGCACCGAGGTCGGTTTCCGTCACCACGCCGCTGTTCACCTCGAAGCGGACCAGTCGCTGCGCGGAGGTCAGCGCATAGCCGGGAGGGCCTGCGAAGACGCCCATCGAGGTGCCTGCAAGGGTCAATCCAACCATGCTGCAGAGGAGCTTCTTGCTGTGAGTCATTCTCATCTCCCGAATCATATGGATCGCCCGCGAGGGGGCGGACCGCGGAGCGCGGCATTCCATCCTACGTCCGGGAGGGGAGGTCGGATGCAGCAACCGGTCACAGTTCGGACCGGCTGCCGCATCTCCTGTGGCTCAGGCGAAGGCGCCGGGCCGCTGCAGGTGCCAGCCGGTGGCCTGCTGGTACTGGTGGGCGACGTTCAGCAGCCTGGCCTCGCCGAAGAAATTGCCCATCAGCTGCATGCCGACCGGCAGGCCGTCCTTGAAGCCGCAGGGCAGGCTCATCGCCGGGATGCCGGCGAGGTTGGCGGCGATCGTGTAGATGTCGTTGAGGTACATCGACACCGGATCGTCGGTCTTCTCGCCGAGCTTGAACGCGACGTCGGTCGCGGTAGGGCCCAGGATCACGTCGACCTGCTCGAAGGCGCGCTTGAAGTCTTCGTAGATCAGGCGGCGCACTTTCTGCGCCTGCAGGTAGTAGGCGTCGTAGTAGCCATGGCTCAGCACGTAGGTGCCGATCATGATGCGGCGCTGCACCTCGGAGCCGAAGCCTTCGCCACGGCTCTTCTGGTACAACTCCTCCAGCGTCTTGGCGCCCTCGGCGCGGTGGCCGTAGCGCACGCCATCGAAGCGCGCCAGGTTGGAGCTGGCCTCGGCCGGGGCGACGACGTAGTAGGTCGGCACCGACAGCGGCGAGTTCGGCAGCGACACTTCGGTGAAGGTCGCGCCAAGCTTCTTCAGCTCGACGATCGCGGCGTCGATGCAGGCACGGACGCCGGCGTCGAGGCCGTCGGCGAAGTATTCCTTCGGCAGGCCGACGCGCAGGCCCTGGATCGACTGGCCCAGCGGCGCCATCAGGTCATCGACCGGGCGGTCGACGCTGGTGGAGTCCAGCGGATCGAAGCCGGACATCGCCTGCAGCACCTGCGCCGCGTCCTCGGCCGAGCGCGCGACGACGCCGGCCTGGTCGAGGCTGGAAGCGAAGGCGATCATGCCGTAGCGCGACACGCGGCCGTAGGTCGGCTTGATGCCGGTGAGGTTGGTCAGCGCGGCAGGCTGGCGGATCGAGCCGCCGGTATCGGTGGCGGTGGCCACCGGCGCAAGTCCCGCCGCGACCGCGGCGACCGAGCCGCCGGAGGAGCCGCCGGGCACGCGGGTGACGTCCCAGGGGTTCTTCACCGGGCCGTACCAGCTGGTCTCGTTCGACGAGCCCATGGCGAACTCGTCCATGTTCAGCTTGCCGAGCATCACCATGCCGGCCTCGGCCTGCAGCTTCTTCACGATCGTGGCGTCGTAGGGCGACACGAACTTGTCGAGCATGCGGCTGGCGCAGGAGGTGCGCACGCCGGTGGTGCAGAAGATGTCCTTCTGGCCCAGCGGGATGCCGGCCAGGGCGCCGCCCTCCCCGCGGGCCAGGCGCGCATCGGCGGCGTCGGCCGCGGCGAGCGCCTGTTCGGCGGTGACGGTGATGTAGCTGTTGAGCTGCGGATCGAGGGTCTCGATGCGCTTCAGGTAGTGCTGGGTCAGCTCGCGGGAGGAGAACTTCTTCGCCCGCAGGGCCTCGGCCAGCTGCTTGATCGACAGGGTATGCATGGGGGTCCTTGCAGATCCGGGCGGCAGGCCGTCCGGACTGGGAAAATCACTCGATGACCTTCGGTACCAGGTAGAGGCCATCCTGCACCGCCGGAGCGATGGCCTGGAAGGCCTCGCGCTGGTCGGTCTGGGTGACGACGTCCGGGCGCAGGCGCTGGGTCATCTCCAGCGGATGAGCCATGGGACCTACGCCTTCCGTCCTGGCCGCCGACAGCTGGTCCATCAGGGCCAGGATGTTGGACAGCTGGCCGGCATAGGCCTCGGTTAAGGAGGGGTTCAGTTCCAGGCGCGCCAGCTTGGCGACCTGCCTGATCTGGTCTGGGCTAAGGCTCATTTTTAGTGCGGGAATCGTTTAAGATGTGCGGATACGCAATTCTAAATGAATTGTGCCATGCGTCCGCATCGCCGGACGCGGTCCCCCAACACGCCAGACCTCGCCCGAAGACACTCCGATGTTCGACGCCGTTCGCCGTTTGTTCGTTAACGACCTTTCCATCGACCTCGGCACCGCCAACACGCTGGTCTATGTGCGTGACGAAGGCATCGTGCTGAACGAGCCCTCGGTAGTCGCAATCCGCATGGATTCGCGCGGCGCCAAGAAGGTCGAGGCCGTGGGCATCGAGGCCAAGCAGATGCTGGGCCGCACCCCGACCAACATCACCACCGTGCGCCCGTTGCGCGACGGCGTGATCGCCGACTACACGGTCACGGAGAAGATGCTGCAGCACTTCATCCGCAAGGTGACCAAGGGCCGCATGGCCCGCCCGCTGACCCGCGTCGTGGTCTGCGTGCCCTACGGCTCCACCCAGGTGGAACGCCGCGCGATCCGCGAATCGGTCGAAAACGCCGGCGCGCGCAAGGTCTGGGTCATCGAGGAGCCGATCGCCGCCGCCCTGGGCGCCGGCATCCCGATCGGCGAGGCCCGCGGCTCGATGGTGGTCGACATCGGCGGCGGCACCTCGGAAGTGGCGGTCATCTCCCTCAACGGCATCGTCTACGCCGAATCGGTGCGCATCGGCGGCGACAAGTTCGACGAGGCCATCGTTTCCTACGTGCGCCGCCAGTACAACATGCTGATCGGCGAAGCCACGGCCGAGCGCATCAAGATCCAGATCGGCACGGCGTTCCCGGGCCATGAAGTGCAGGAAATCGACGTCGTCGGCCGCCACCTGGCCGCCGGCGTGCCGCGCAACTTCACGATGAATTCCAACGAAATCCTCGACGCCCTGCAGGAGCCGCTGTCCGGCATCGTCAAGGCGGTCAAGCAGGCTCTGGAGCGCACCCCGCCGGAACTCGGCTCCGACGTCGCCGAGCGCGGCATCGTCCTGACCGGTGGTGGCGCCCTGCTGCGCGACCTCGACAAGCTGATCTCCGAGGAAACCGGCCTGCCGGTGATCATCGCCGACGATCCGCTGACCTG
>DATILC010000228.1:0-17206 GCA_035476855.1 Solimonas sp.
AATCTCTCTGGTCACTCTGGCACGCCTGCTCTGCAGCACGACCGACCCTCCGCTTACACCACAGGCGATGCAAGCCCTCTTCTCAAGATTCGCAATATGAAAAACCGGGGAAACGTCAGCCCCAACCCTCTCCCCGCACGCGGGGAGAGGGAGAAGGAGGGAAAAGGGGGCGCATTTATTTTTCCTTCGGGTACTTCCTGCATCGGAAGGAACCGCAGCGGTTTGCGGCGAAACTGTTGGAGTTTCTGGGGTGAATGGGTGTTGGGTTTTCCGGGGATCTACGGTGAACAATGAGAAAGAGCGGCGTTAGTTCCTTGCTGTGGCAGGGCAAGGGCGATCCCAGCCGGAGATGGCTTGTTTTCTCCTGGGCTGTCCTGCTCGCTTATCGCGCCCTCAAGCCATTCTTGGGGCAGCAAAAGGCCATCTTGCTGCTGCAAGCTGTGCTCTCAGGCCGATTCAGAAAGCAGACACAGACCTACATGGATACCCGTTTTGGTATTTCCCAGGAAAGACCAGAAGAGGCGTTTGAGCGCATTTCACAGAACTACAAGACACGAGGCGAAAGCGTATTTGGCTCGCGCTTCACCTATGTGCAAGCCGTTCAGGATCAACGCCGGAGCCACACGCACATCACAGGATGCCTGTTCAACGATTTTTTCAGGGCGCACGGAGCCCCTGAAGTGACACGCCTGTTCTGCGCCCTCGACACCGTCTGGGTCGAAGAACTGCATCAACCGCGCTACAAGGCGCGTTTTGAGCGGCCCACCACCCTTGCTGCCGGCGACGATGCCTGCAGGTTTCAGTTCTCGCGGGCGGACAGCGAAACCCAGACAGATGCTCAAGGGCCGACGTCTCCACCTGCGGCGGAGAGCTCGTAGGATGGGAGCATCCCGCCTGCCGCGGATGCGCTGAGAATACCTTGGCATGCGCACTGGGCGGACCCAATTGCTCGGCGATACATCTGGTGTTACCTTGGTAACACTCGCGTTGCCGGATGCCCTGCTGTGACATCAACCACCTCACTGAAGCTGCCTGATGATGTGAAGGAGCGCGCCATTGCCGCTGCACAGCATCAAGGCGTAACACCTCATGCTTTCATGGTGGATGCCATTCGCCTGGCCGCCATCGCTGCTGAGAAGAAAGCGGAGTTTGTTTCGCAGGCGCAGTCGGCCCGGCGGGAGTCTGTCCAGACGGGCAAGGGCTACCCGGCGGCAGACGTCCACTCCTATCTTCGACTTCGTGCGAAGGGGAAATCGGCTCCGAAGCCCAAGGCCAAGTCTTGGCAGAGCTGATCTACTCAGGTCGGGCACTTGCCGATCTTGAGCGGCTAACCGATTTTCTTGTCGAGTCGGATCCCGCAGCGGCGCTGACCACGGTTGATCTCATCGCGGAAGCTATCCAGATTCTGGCCAATCATCCCTTGATCGGTCGCTTGGTCGAGGACCCCATACGGGAGTTGGTCATTTCCCGCGGACACTCCGGGTATGTGGCCCTGTACAGCTATGAGGAGGCAAGCGATGTCGTGCTCATCCTCGCTGTTCGCCATCAGAGGGAAGCGGGGTATTAGCCGGCGCGTGCCCGTTCTGAAGCCTCAGACCGACGCCACCACGATCTTGACCCGCTCGATTCCCGGCCCGAAGGCCAGCCGCTCCGCCCCCGGCAGCTGCCGCGGATCGCAGACCCGCGCGCCGCTCAGGCCGCAGTCACGCAAGGCGGCTTCCGCCTCCGCGGCGTCGTTGAAGTGGAAGTGCACGCCGCCGCGCACGTAGCGGCCCAGGATGCGGCTGAAGACGCCGGTCATTGGACTGCGGTTGCCCTGTTGCAGGTGCAGGTCGGAGAAGTACAGGCCCTGCGGGAAGCCGGACAGGACCTGCGCGAAACGCCGCCACATGCCCAAGACCTCGTCGCGGCTGAAGTAGTTGAGCAGGCCCTCGGTGATGATCGCGGTGCCCTGCTGCGGATCGAGCCGCCGTGCCAGTGCAGCCAGCGATTGCGGCCCCTCGTCCGCGAGCGCATCGAGATCGACCACCTCGTGGCCCGGCGGCAGCGGGCCGATCGCGGCCAGGCGCCGGCGCTTGGCGGCGGCCATCAATGGCAGGTCGGCCTCGATGTAGCGCAGGCGGCTGCCGTGGCGGCGCATGAAGTCCCAGCCGCGCGGCGACAGGCCGGCGGCGACCTCGATCACCTGTCCGATGCGGCCATCGGCGATCGCCTGCCCCAGCAGTCCGTCGATGGCGCGGTGGCGGGCGACCAGGATCGATTCCAGCGAAGCGCCGCCGATCAGCTGCAGACCCGCCAGTAGCGGCCGCGAAGCCAGGTGCAGCAGGCGACCGCGCTGCGTCACCAGCGCCGGATGCGACCAGCCCTGTCGATACCAGGTGTAGCCGGTGTAGTGGGCGGTGGGGCCGATCGGCTCTGAGCGGGACGACATGGTGGCGGCTGCCTCGGCAGTGGAGGCCTGCATGGTAACTGGCCGTGCGGGCGGCCATGGCCGGCGCCGATGCCAGGTCGCGCGGGCCTGCGCCTGCCTTATGCTGCGGCCCATGATTCCTCGCGAATTCGCAGCGGCGTCCAGCCGCCTACTGGCGGTCTACTGTGGCGTGCAGGCCCTGCAGGTGCTGGCGGTCTTGCCATGGCTGCAGCGGCCTCCGCTGATGGCCTGGACGCCCGGACTGGCGTCGCTGCTGCTGTGGCTGCTGGTGGCGGCGCTGCTGTGGACGCAGGCGCCGCGCCTGGCTGGCTGGCTCGCTGCGCCGGCACGCAGCCGCGTTGCACCGGTCGAGCGGCTGTTCGTGGTGCTGGCGGGCTGCTTCGTGCTGATCGATGCCATGACCGGACTGCTGGGACTGCTGGGTCGCAGGCTGTTGCAGGAGGGACTGCAGGGCTTGCACGCGGACGCGGCCCTGCTGCTGCCGCTGGCGCTGCAGCTGCTGCAGTTCGGCGCCGGCGTCGGCCTGCTGCTGGTGGCGCCCTGGCTGGCACGACGCCATGTGCCGCCGGCGCCGCTGCCGGCGGTGGATACGCGGCTGCCGCGGGCGCTGGGCGAGCTGATCGGCAACGTCAGCGTCACCGGCCTCAACAAGCTGACCGAGTTGGCGCTGACGCTGAAGGACGAGGCCGAGGGTCACGCGATCCGCGCGATGAAGACCTCGATGGACGTGGTGATCGCAGCGGTGCAGGGCAAGCGGCCGGACTTCAGCGGCGCGCTGTCGGCCGACGGCACGGTGACCATCGTGTTCAGCGACATGGAAGGCTTCAGCACCATGACCGAGCGCCTCGGCGACCAGCAGGCGCACAAGCTGATCCGGCAACACAACGACCTCGTGCGCGGCGAGCTGCAGCGCCACGGCGGCAAGGAGGTGGAGCTGCAGGGCGACGGCTTCCTGCTGGCCTTCGGCGATGCCGCCGCTGCACTGCGCTGTGCCGTCGCGATCCAGCGCGCCTTTGCGAAGTACAGCGCGCGCCAGCCGCAGGAGCCGATGCGGGTGCGCATCGGCCTGCATACCGGCAAGCCGATCAAGGAAGGCGACCGTTTCTTCGGCCTCACCGTGATCCTCGCCGCGCGCATCGCCGGGCAGGCCAAGGGTGGCGAGATCCTGGCCTCGGCGGCGCTGCGCGAGCGCTTCGTCGATGACCCCGAGTTCAGCTTCGATGCAGGCCGCGAGACGGAGCTGAAGGGGCTGGCCGGCCGCCACCGCATGCACGGCCTGCTATGGGATCAAAACTCTACAGGCTGAGGCGCTGCCCGGGCCCGGGACTTGTATCTCTCCGGCGTACCCGGAAAACCAGGCCCCCAGATGAACGCGAGCCATCTCCGCAAAGTCATCGAATCCGTCGCGGAAGCCAGCGGCGAGCGTGACCTCGACCACCTGCGCCTCAGCCTGCTGCTGACGCTGGGCGAGGTGCTGCCGGTGACCGCCGCCGGGTTCGATCTGCTGAAGCCTGCGGGCGACGACAGCTCCGGCGTCGGTACCTTCGCCTGGCCGGCGTCACTGGCCGCGGATCGCGACGGAATCCTGTCGCGCCTGGCCGCCGGCGAGACCGTGGTGCTGGAGGCCGCCGCCGACCGTCCGGCGCTGCTGGGCCGGGCGGTGTCCGAGGAGCAGGCCCTGCTGGTGCAGCTGGAGGGGACCGAACCGGAGGCCGCGAGCATCCTCGATGCCTTCGGCCGGCTCTATACCAACTTCAGCGCCCTGCTGTTCGAATCCGAGCGCGACCGCCTCACCGGCCTGCGCAACCGCCGCAGCTTCGACGCGCACATCGAGCGCCTGACCGAGAGCATGCTGACCGCGCTGCCGATGCAGCCGCGCGTGCCCGACCCGCAGCGCGGCCCGCTGGGCTGGTGGCTGGCGCTGTTCGACATCGACCATTTCAAGCGCATCAACGACGGCTTCGGGCACCTCTATGGCGACGAGGTGCTGCTGCTGCTGTCGCGCATCGTGCGCCAGGTGTTCCGCGGCGAGGATCGCTGCTTCCGCTACGGTGGCGAGGAGTTCGCCGTGCTGTTGGCGCGCAATGATCTCGGTGGCGTCGCCATCGCGCTGGAGCGCCTGCGTCATCAGATCGAGGCTTTCAGCTTCCCGCAGGTCGGGCAGGTGACGGTCAGCCTTGGCTGCGCCTTGCTGGAGCCGCGGCTGGGGCCGTCCGATGTGATCGACCGCGCCGACCGCGCGCTGTACGCAGCCAAGCACCGCGGCCGCAACTGCCTGGTGACCTACGACAGCCTGGGCGAGCAGGCAGAACGTGAGACGCAGTGCCGGGTGGGGTCGGTGGAGCTGTTCTGAGGCGCAAGGAATTTTTGCCACGGAATGACACGGATGAACACGGAAAAATCCGTGTGGTCCGTGTTAGTCCGTGGCAAATGCGTTTGTGGAAACTTCGCTCTAGTTGCCGTTCGCCCTGAGCCTGTCGAAGCCTGTCCTGAGCCTGTCGAAGGGGGTGGGCGGCAACTTGTTGACCGTCGGTGGGGAAAGTCCGCCCGTGCTTCGACAGGCTCAGCACGAACGGACTTTTCGGAGTTGCTTTGGAGCTTCAGACGCCTGGCGCGCCGGGGAAACCGACGTAGTAGGTCCCCGTCAGCATGCCGCCATCCACCGCGATCTCCGCGCCGCAGAGGTAGGAGCTGTCGTCGCTGGCCAGGAACAGCGAGGCGCGCGCCACTTCCACCGGCTCGCCGACGCGCTGCAGCGGTACCCAGCCGTAGCGCTTGTTGACCTCGTCCTTGGCCTCGCCGTAAGGGTTGCCCATCGCGGTGTCGATGCCGCCCGGGTGCACCGAGTTCACGCGCACGCCCTTGTGGCCGTATTCCATCGCGGCGCAACGGGTCAGGCCGCGGATGCCCC
This sequence comes from Solimonas sp., assembly GCA_035476855.1. GTDB lineage: Bacteria > Pseudomonadota > Gammaproteobacteria > Nevskiales > Nevskiaceae > Solimonas_A. The sequence continues at coordinate 5,343 of DATILC010000228.1, forward strand.
ACTTGCTGGCGCAGTAGGCGCCGAGGCCGTTGGCGCCCTTCATGCCGTCGGTGGAGGAGATGTTGACGATGCTGCCCTTGCCGCGCGCAATCATGCGGGCGCCGACCAGCTTGACGCCGAGGAAGCTGCCGGTGAGGTTGATCCCGACCACGCGCTCGAAGTCGGCCTTAGCAGTTTCCTGCAGCGTGCGGAACAGCAGCACGCCGGCGTTGTTGACCAGGATGTCGGGCTCGCCGTAGGCCTTCACGGTCTGCTCGATGACATTGGCCCAGCTGGCCTCGTCGCTGACATCGTGACGCACATACAGTGCATTGGCGCCGAGCTGCTGCGCCAGCTGGCGGCCCTCGTCCTCCAGCAGGTCGGCGATCACCACCCTGGCGCCTTCCTCGACGAACAGCTTCGAGGTTGCGCCACCCATGCCGCGGGCGCCGCCCGTGATGATTGCCACCTTGCCTTGCAAACGGGACATTGATTTCTCCTCAGTACTTTAGATTGATCCGCAAAAAACTCTTTTGCCACGGATGAACACGGATAGACACGGATGATGCGGACTCACGGAGGTAGATGGCTTTATCCGTGTTGATTCGGTGTTTGTCCGTGTCATCCGTGGCAAGGATTTTCTTTCAGCCTGATCCGATCTGCGCCAGCGTGGTCGCATCGCCGATGACAGTCACGCCGTCGAATGCGTGCAGTGGCGCCTGCGCCAGCTGCAACAGTTCGCGGCTCTTCGCGATCAGGCCGTTGTAGCGGCCGGCGACCAGCAGCCAGGCGGCCTCGGCCATCATCTCCAGCGGCTCGACCCAGTGCGGGTTGGTGGCCGCGGCCTGCTTCGCCACCGCCGCCGCGCTTTCCGACAGCGCGATCTTCACCGGTGCGAGTGTGTTGGCGGTGATGCCGCTGCCGGCCAGTTCGGCCGCCAGGCCCAGGGTGTAGCGTTCCAGTGCGGCTTTCGAGGCGCCGTACAGCGCCAGCGCGTGCACGAACTTGGCGGGACCGCGGTAGGGGATGGCCGGCTGCTGTGACATCTCGCTGGACAGGTTGACGATGCGGCCCCAGCCCTTTTCCTTCATCGCCGGCAACGCCTGCTGGATCAGGTCCACCGGCGCCTGGAAATTGATCTCGAAGGTGGCCAGGCGCGCGGCGAGGTCGATGCGGCTCGGCGGTGCGTAGGCCGGGATCGCGGCGGCGTTGTTGACCAGAATGTCGGGCGCGCCGAAGGGCGCGGCAGCAGCAGCCAGCAGGCCGGCGCGCTGCGCGGCATCGGCGAGGTCCGCGGTGACCATGGCGGCGCGGCCGCCGGCCTGTCGCAACAGGGCAACGGTTTCCTCCAGCCCGGCCTGCGAGCGCGACGAGGCGCTGGCCACCACGGCAACGCCATGCGCGGCCAGCCGGCGCGCGATGGCGCGACCGATGCCGCGGCTGGCGCCGGTCACCAGGGCGACGCGGCCGTCGAGACGGTCCTGCTGCGGCATGCCACTCCTCGCAATGTGCACAAGAACCCATCCTCGCCGCCGGCGACCGCTACAACCTCCCCCAAACGCATGACAGGGGCTTGATGCCTGAATCAGATTCCCTGAGCATGGCGCGCAACGGGGTCGACGAGGATCAGGGAACGATGGGGACGTTCGACGCGGACGCCATGCAGCGGCTGGCATTCAGGACCGGCGACATCCTGCTGTTTTCCGGGAAGTCCCATGCCAGCGAGAGCATCAAGTGGGTCACCCTCAGCGGCTGGTCGCACGTGGCCCTGGTGCTGCGGCTGCCGCAGCATGATTTCCCCTGCCTCTGGGAAGCGACCACCGATACCAACATCGCCTGCCTGGATTCCGGGCAGCCCCGTCCCGGGGTGCAGCTGGTGCCGCTGGCGCGGCGCGTGCAGGAGTACGCCGGTCGCGTCGCCTGTCGCCAGTTGGACGTCGAACTCGATGCCACGCGGCTCGAGGCCTTGCTGGCGCTGCGGCGCCGGCTGTCCGGGCGCGGCTACGAAAGCAGCACGATCGAACTGATGACGGCAGCCTATGATGGCCCCCTCGGCGAACAGGCCGAAGACCTGCGCGAACTGTTCTGCAGCGAGCTGGTCGCCGAGGCCTACCAGGCCCTGGGCCTGATCCGGGCCAATGGGGGCGACAAGGCTTCCAACGAATACGTCCCCGCCGATTTCTCCGAGCGCTGGGAGCGCCTGCCATGGACGGATGGGCGGCTGGGCGCGGAGATCCTGCTGAGGCAGGACTGAATGGCGGTTACCGGAGCGGAAACTTGAAGGAAAGGATTCTCGAAGCGGCGCGTGTGCTGGCCCAGGTGGACCAGCAGCCCAGCCGGTTGCGTGGCCAGCAGCTGGTCGCGGCCGGCGCCTGTACCGAGCAGGAGTTCATCGACTGCTTCCCGGACCTGCCGAGCTTCCAGCGCGAGTTGCTGGCGCACCTGTTCGGCGGTGCGCGGCTGGCGGTGATCCGTGCCACCACGGCGATGCCCTCGGGGCTGGAGCAGCTGCTCCTCGCCTTCCACACCTACCTCGACTACAACCGCGAGCACCCGGCGCTGCAGGAACTGGCGCACCAGGTGCAGTTCGATCCTGCCGGCTTCGACCTGCTGATGCGCATGGAGATCGGCACCGCGCTGGTCGCCCAGGCCGACCTGGAGGCCGCCGGTGCCCGCCATGCGGCGACGCGGGGGCGCATGCTGACTTCGCTGGTGGTGGCGGCGGTACGCGCCGAGTACAAGGCCGGCCGCGAGCTGCCGGAGATGCGCGAGCTGCTGTTCGACTACTGCGCGCTCGGTTGCGCGCCGCCGCCGAAGTCCAGCTTCGGCGACTGACGCGCGACCGTTACTGCACGACTGCCGGGTTGACCGCCGCCGGGCCGCCCAGCATCGGGCGGTGCGAGGGCGGCTGGCGGCCTTCGTCGCTGAGGCCGTATTCCTGCGCCAGCTCGGCGCCGATCAGCACCTTGCCGGACTTCTCCATGCGCTGCGGATCGCGGTACAGGGCGCTGATGATGTGGCCGGTGAATTCCGGCGTCTCGGCGATATCCCAGAAGCCCTGGTACTTGGCGGCGTCCTCGTCCATCACGCGCTTGGTGCGATCGGTGCGCAGCATGCCCATCCAGATCGAGTTGGCGGAGACGTTGTGCTCCTTCAGGTCCAGCGCCATGTCGTAGGCGAAGCGGTCGACACCGGCTTTCTGCGCGCCGTAGGCGGCGCCATGCATGTAGCAGTTGCCGCCGAAGGACGAGGTGAACACGATCAGGCCGTTCTTTTGCGGCGCCATCAGCTTCGCCGCGTGCCAGCTGGCGACGTAGGACGAGCGCAGGCCGACGTCGAGGATCTTCACCAGGTCCAGCGACTTCTCCCAGAAGCCGCCGCCCTCGATCAGCTGGTCGTGGATGAAGGTGGCATTGTTGACCAGGATGTCGAGCTTGCCCTGGTCGTTCTTGACCCGGCCGAACAGCTGGCGCACCTGCTCGTCGTCGGAATGGTCGACGGTGACGGCGATGCCCTTGCCGCCGGCCTCGGTCACCGCCGCAGCGGTGGCGTGGATGGTGCCCGGCAGGGGCGCATCGCCCTCGTTCTGCGAGCGACCGGTGACATAGACCGTCGCGCCCTCCGCGCCCAGCGCGATGGCGATGCCCTTGCCGGCGCCGCGCGAGGCGCCGGTGACGATGGCGACGATGCCGTTCAGTTTCTTGTTCATTCTTAGCTCCTCAAAAATCTTTCTCCCCTCTCCCATCGGGAGAGGGGCTGGGGGTGAGGGACGAGGCCCGAATCGGGTAGCGCTCTTGAATTGACCGGCGCCCCTCACCCTACCCTCTCCCGGAGGGAGAGGGGACAAAAAAGACTCAGCCAGTCTTCGCCAGTTCCCGCAACTGGAACTTCAGCACCTTGCCCGACGGATTGGTCGGCAGCGAGGCCATCATCTCGGCGTAGCGCGGCACCTTGTAGTTGGCCATGTTGTCACGGCACCAGGCGATCAGTTCCCTGTCGCCCAGCGTCGCGCCGGGTCGCAGCACGACGCAGGCCTTGCCGACCTCGCCGAGGCGCTCGTCCGGCACGCCGATGATCGCGACCTGTGCCACTGCCGGATGCGCGGCGATGATGCGCTCGATCTCCGCCGGGTAACAGTTGAAGCCGCCGGCGATGTACATGTCCTTGAGGCGATCGGTGATCTTCAGGTACCCGCGCGGGTCGAGCACGCCAATGTCGCCGGTATGCAGCCAGCCCTCGGCGTCGATGGTCTCGGCCGTGGCTTTCTCGTCATCGAGATAGCCCTGCATGACGTTGTAGCCGCGCACCACGATCTCGCCGGACTCGCCGGGAGCGACCGGCTGGTTGTCAGGATCGACGCAGCGCAGTTCGACCGTGGGGATCGCCTTGCCGCTGGTCAGCGCGATGGTCTCGGCGTCGTCACCGGCCTCGCACATCGACACCACGCCGCAGGTCTCGGTCAGGCCATAGGCGGTCAGCACCACCTTGAAGCCCAGCTCGGCGCGGATGCGCTCGATCAGCGAGGGTGCGATCGCGGCGGCGCCGGTGATGGTCGCGCGCAGCGAGGACAGGTCGGTGCTGGCGCGGGCCGGGTCGTTGAGCAGGCTGATGAACAGCGTCGGCGGGCCGGGCAGAACGGAGATGCGGTCGGCGGCGATGTGCTTGAGGATCGCGCCCGCATCGAACACCGCATGCGGCAGCACGGTCAGGCCATGCAGCAGGCCGCCGAGCCAGCCGACCTTGTAGCCGAAGGTGTGGAAGAAAGGATTGGCGATGAGGTACTTGTCCTCGGGCACCAGGCCCATCACCTTCGACCAGGCGCGGATTACCTGCAGGTTCTGCTGGTGCGTGGTCACCACGCCCTTGGGGCGGCCGGTGGTGCCGGAGGTGAACATGATGTCGAGGCGGTCGGTCGGCTGCACCGCCGCCGCGGCCTTCGTCACGTCCTCGGCCTGCGACTGCTCGGCGCGGGCCAGGAACTCGCGCCAGCCGGTATCGCCGGATTCGGTGTCGCCGATCACGACGACGTGCTTCAGCGACTTCGGCGCGTGCTCGGCCAGCATCGTCGGGTAGTGCTGCCCGAGGAACTTGCCGGCGCAGAACAGCGCGCTGGTGCCGGACTTCTCCAGCACGTAGGCGGCTTCCTGGCCCTTCATGCGCGTGTTCAGCGGCACCAGGGCGGCGCCGACGGTGTGGATCGCCAGGCCCGCGACGATCCACTCCACCGAGTTCGGCGCCCAGATCGCGACGCGGTCGCCGCGCCGCACACCGGTCGCCAGCAGGGCGCGGGCGGCCTGGATGCGCAAGCCGTCCAGCTCGGCGTAGCTCAGTTTCGTGCCGTCTTCGCCAACCACGGCGATGCGCCCAGCGTGCTGCTGCACGCTGGCGACGAAGGCCTGGGTAATCGTTGTCTGCATCACGTCGGGTAGCGCAGCTTGACCTTGGCCGACTTGGCGACCGCCTGGCAGGACAGGATCCAGCCCTGCTCGATGTCGCTCTGGTCCAGTACCTGGTTGCTGCGCATCTCGATCTCGCCCTCGTCGAGATGGCACATGCAGGCGGCGCAGGCACCGGCGCGGCAGGAGTAGGGCGGCTCCATGCCGGCCGCTTCCATCGCGTCGATCAGCAGCTGGCCAGGCTCGGCCACGAACCGGTGGGTCTCGCCATCGAGTTCCACCTCGACGTCCGCGACCATCGCGCCCTCGGTCATCACCGGCACCGCGGCTTCGTCGCTGTCTTCCGGCAGCGAGACGAAGCGCTCGATGTGCACGCGCGCATGCGGCAGGCCGATGTCGTGCAGCGCCGCGGCGGTGCAGTCCATGAAGATGCCGGGGCCGCAGATGAAGGCCTCGGCATTGGGCATCTCGGCCAGCCAGGTGCGCGAGACCGCCTCGATCTGCGCCTGCGAGGGAATGCCCTGCACGGCGTCGAGCCAGTGGAAGATCTGCAGGCGCTTGGGATGCTCGCGCGACAGGCGCGCCAGCTCCGCGCCGAAGATCACCGAACGCTCGTCGCGGTTGGCGTAGAACAGCTTGAGCCGGCCCTTGCCGCTGGTCAGCACGCTGCGGATGATCGACAGCACCGGCGTGACGCCGCTGCCGCCGCCGAACAGGATGAAATCGCCGTCCAGCGACTTCGGCGTGAAGATGCCGCCGGGCACGGCGACTTCCAGCGTGTCACCCGCGCGCAGGCAGCCGCAGAGCCAGTTGGAGGCACGGCCACCGGCGACGCGCTTGACCGTGACGCGCAGCGGCTCATCCAGCAGCGGCGTGCTCGACAGCGAGTAGCAGCGCGGCAGCGGCTTGTCGCCGCAGGGGATGCGCAGGGTCAGGAACTGGCCGGGCTTGTAGCGGAACTTCTCCCGCAACTCGGCCGGAATTTCGAACACGACCGAGCGCGCATCGGCCGTCTCTTCGACGACCTGGGCGACCTTCAGCGGGTGGTACTGGATCTTGGACATGGATCTACTTGCTGACCTCAAGGCATCCGTTCGTGCTGAGCCTGTCGAAGCACGGGCGGATGCAGGCGCCGGTGCCGGTTCGCCCTTCGACAGGCTCAGGGCGAACGGAGAGCACGGTGATTGTGGCTAGTCGGCCCACATGGCGTAGCCGTTGTCGATGCGCATTTCCGCGCCCTGGATGAAACGCGACTCGTCCGAGGCCAGGAACAGCACCAGGTTGGCGATATCGGCCGGCATGCAGAAGCGCGCCTGCAGCTGCTTCGGGTCCTTCTCGCGCACCTTGGCCTGCTGGTTGGGGTCGCGCGGCAGGTTGGCCACCATCGGCGTGACGATGCCGTCCGGGTGGATCGAATTGCAGCGGATCTTGTACAGGTTCATGCGGCAGTGCGCGGCGACCGAGCGGGTCAGTGCGGCGACCGCACCCTTGCTGGCGCTGTAGGCGGCGAACGAGGACATGCCGCCGATGCCGGCCATCGACGACATGTTGATGATCGAGCCGCCGCCGCGCTTCTTCATCGCCAGCACGCCGTGCTTGCAGCCGAGGAAATAGCCGTCGGAGTTGATGCGCTGGATCTTCTGCCACAGTTCCAGCGAGGTGTCCTCGATGGTGCCGTAGGCCAGGATCGCGGCGTTGTTGACCAGCACGTCGAGGCCGCCGAAGCGCTCCTCGGTGTTCTTGATCACCGACTCCCAGTCGGCTTCATTGGCGATGTCGTGCTTCAGGAACATCGCGGAGTCGGCGTACTTGGCGTTGATCTCGGCGGCAACCTTCTCGCCGGCCGCCTCGTTGACGTCGGTCAGCACCACCTTGGCGCCTTCCTTGGCCAGCAGGCGTGCATCCTCGGCACCTACGCCGCTGGCCGCACCGGTGATGATCGCAACCTTGCCTTGAACACGTGCCATCGAATCTGCTCCTCGTAAGTGAATCAGGCGGCCTGCGCCGCCATGTTGTTCGGTTTCTGGATCGCATGCAGTGCGGCGCGGCGGCCGGACCACAGGCAGTCGGCGATCGACAGACCGCTGACGTAGTAGTTGGAGGCCACGCCCACGGCGCTGCGGCCGGCGGCGTAGAGCCCGGGAATGGTGCGGCCGTTGCCGTCGAGTACCAGGCCGCTGCCCTCGTCGACCTTGAGCCCGCCCAGGGTGATCGAGGGGCAGGGGAAGGTCTTGTTGCCGGCCGAGATGTCCAGGGCGTAGTACGGGCCCTGGTCCAGCGCGGCGCGCATGTCCGGCGACTTGCCGAAGGCATCGGGCTGCTGGCCGGCGGCGCTGGCGTTGTTGTCGCGCACGCTGCGCTCCAGCGCAGCGGCCGGCACGCCGATCTTCGCCGCCAGCTGTGCCAGCGTCTTCGCCTTGGGCGAGGTCAGCATCAGGATCAGCGCCGGGCCGGACTGGAAGAACCACAGCTTGCCGAAGGCGGCTTCCTTCATCGCGGTGCTACGCAGCTTGGCGTCGAGGATCAGCCAGGCGCGGCCATCGCCCTGCTCGCACATCTCCACGCCCAGGCGCGCGCCGTAGACCTGCTCGTTGCAGAAGCGCTCGCCGTTGGCGCCGACGACGATGCCGCGGGGCAGGGCGGTCGGCGGATTGATGAAGCGCCAGGCCGAGCCGCGCTCCAGCCGACCGGCCACGCCGCCGGCGCCGATGCCCAGGCGGATGCCGCTGCCGTCACAGCCGGTGGCGCCCAGGCGCATGTTGCGGGCGTACTTCGGCGCGTGCTGCGCCACCATCTCGCGGTTGAAGATGAAGCCGCCGGCGGAAATCAGCACGCCGCGGGTGGCGCGAATGCGCAGCGGGGTGGCGTCCTTCAGTTCGATCGCCAGGGCCTCGGCACGCAGGCGGTCGGCCCAGCCCGGGGCGAAGTCCGAGACCTTCTCGGCCTTGCGCATCAGCTTCAGGTGGCGCTGGCCGGCCGGTGACTCCGGGTTGAGCCGCGCGGCCTCGACGCCGACCACGGCGCCGCTGCGGTCCTTGACCAGGCGGCGCACCGCGGTCTGGGTCAGCACCGGCACCTGCAGTTCCTCGACGCGGCGGCGCAGCATGGTGAACAAATGCTTGCCGGTGGCCACGCCCGAGCCGTGCATGCGGTGGCCGCGCGGCGCCGGCAGGGCCTTGGCGGCGAAGGCGGGCACGCCCTCGTTGCCGGAGTAGTAGAGGTAGATGCCGTCCCTGGGGTAAGAAGTTTTGGGTGGGGGAGCAGTGGAATCAAAGCGCGCGCCCAGCGATTCCAGCCAGGCATGCAGGCCGAGGCTGTCCTCGCAGAACTGGTGCAGCGTGGGGTCGCTGACGGCGTCGCCGGCCTCCAGCTGCAGGTAGCGGTACATCGCCTCGACCGTGTCGTCGTAGCCGGCCGCTTTTTGCTGTTTGGTGCCGCCGCCGAGGTAGACGATGCCGCCGCTCTTGATGGTGGCACCGCCACCCTCGAAACGCTCGACAATCCCGACGTTGGCGCCGGCCTGCTTGGCGTGGATGGCGGCCGAGGCGCCGGCGGCGCCGAAGCCGACCACCAGCAGTTCCAGGGTTTCGTCCCAGTTCGTGGTTTCGGCGCTGTCGACGATCAGCGGCGCGTCGATCGGCAGGGTGCCGTCGGCGCTGCGGGAAACCGGCGAATTTGACTGGGTCATGGGGCGAAACCGGGCCTGGGCGAGGGTAGGTTCGCATTATTTCTCACCATGGTTTTGATGCTTCGTCCAATGGGATGAGAGTTCAGCGCCAAATGCCTGATCTGACTCATCCCAACGGATGAAGCTGGAACGCCCCCGCAAGACCACTATTGCAGGCACTTTCCCGAACTTTGAATGCCACTGCCAATGATCAGAATAGAAGCCTTGGCCTATGTCGTCGCCCAAAGCACCGATATCGGCAAATGGAAGCACTACGGCGAGCAGGTGCTGGGCATGTCCACCAGCCCGACGCCGGATGGTGGACTTTTCCTGAAAATGGACCAGCGCGCCTACCGCATCGCGGTGGTGCCCGGGGCTGAGGACCGCTACCTGGCCTCCGGCTGGGAAGTGCGCGACGAGGCCGCCTACAAGGATGCCCTGGCCGCCCTGGCCAAGGCCGGCGTCGCGGTCGAGACCGCCGATGCCAAGCTGGTCGCCGCGCGCCAGGTCAAGGCCCTGTCGACCTTCCAGGATCCGGCCGGCAACCGCCACGAGATCAGCCATGGCTACACCGGCGCGACCGTGCCGTTCACTTCGCCGATCGGCGTGCAGGGTTTCAAGACCGGTCACCAGGGCATGGGCCACACCGTGCTGCCGGCGCCGGGGACCTTCGACGCGACGCTGAAGTTCTGGCAGGACGTGTTCGGCTTCGGCATCACCGATATCTTCAATTTCCAGCCCGGCCCGGATGCGCCGGTGATCCGCATCTACTTCCTGCACGCCGCCAGCGGCCGCCACCACAGCCTCGCGCTGGCGGAAATGCCGAGCCCCTCCGGCTGCGTGCACGCGATGGTCGAGGTCAACACGATGACCGACGTCGGCCTGGCCTATGACCGCGTGCAGAAGCAGGCGGTCAAGATGATGGCGACGCTGGGCGAGCACGAGAACGATCGCATGACCTCGTTCTACGTGATGACGCCGGGCAACTTCGCGCTGGAGTACGGTTACGGCGGCATCAGCGTCGAGCCGGGCAAGTGGGAGACGACCCACACCAAGCAGGTCTCGATCTGGGGCCACGATTTCTCGGTGGGTTTCCGCTAATGGCCTTGAACAAAGAGCTTTCGGCTGCACAGGCGATCGCGCAGCTGCGCGACGGCATGACGATCGGCATCGGCGGCTGGGGCCCGCGGCGCAAGCCGATGGCGCTGGTGCGCGAGATCCTGCGCTCGTCGCTCCGCGACCTGACCGTGGTTTCCTACGGCGGCCCGGACGTCGGCATGCTCTGCGCGGCCGGCAAGGTCAAGAAGCTGGTGTACGCGTTCGCGACGATGGACGCGATCCCGCTGGAGCCGTACTTCCGCAAGTCGCGTGAATCCGGCGCGATGGAAGTGATGGAGCTGGACGAGGGCATGTTCGAGTGGGGCCTGCGCGCCGCCGGCATGCGCATGTCCTTCCTGCCGACGCGCTGCGGCCTGGCCACCGACGTGCTGGCGCGCAATCCCTCGCTGAAGACGATCCAGTCGCCCTATGGTGATGGCGAGGTCTACCTCGCGATGCCGGCGCTGAAGCTCGACGCCGCGCTGCTGCACGTCAACGAGGCCGATCGTCTCGGCAACACGCTGATCCGCGGCGCCGACACCTTTTTCGATCACCTGTACGCCCGCGCCGCCGATGCCTGCTACGTCAGCACCGAAGTGCTGCGCGAGCGTTTCGAGCTGGATGCCGAGACGGCGAAGCAGAACCCCTTCGAACGCTACCTGGTCAAGGGCGTGGTGCATGCGCCGATGGGCGCGCATCCGACCTACCTCGGCCCCGACTACGGCTGGGACATGGATCACCTGAAGCGCTACAACGCCTCGGCCACCGAAGAAGGCGGCTGGGAGAAGTACGTGGCGGAGTTCGTCACCCCCGGCGAGAGCGAATACCTGGCGAAGATCGGCGGTGCCGAGCGCGCTGCCAAGCTCAAGCAGCCGGTGTTCTGACATGGCCCTGAAAAAGATGTTTCGCCACGGAATGACACGGACAAACACGGACACAGAAAGGAAAGTTGCCATCGAGCCCGGCTCGTTCATCGATGCACGGAAATTCCGTGTCATTCCGTGTCGTTCCGTGGCCAGCTCTTGAGTCTTTTCGCATGACAACAATGACCGACAACGAAACGATCACCCTGGCCGAGCTGATGATCGTCGCCACCTCCGAGGCCTGGCGCGACAACGGCGAAGTGCTGGCTTCCGGCATCGGCGTGATTCCGCGCATCGGCGCGAGCCTGGCGAAGCTGACGCATTCGCCCGAGCTGCTGATGACCGACAGCGAGGCCTTCCTGGTGGCCGAGCCGGTGCCGCTGGGCGCCCGCGGCGACTACAAGCCCAAGTACGAAGGCTACATGTCCTTCGAGCGCGTGTTCGAGTGCGTCTGGGGCGGCAAGCGCCACGCCATGATCGGCCCGACGCAGATCGACCGATGGGGCCAGACCAACCTGTCCTCCATCGGCCCCTACGACAAGCCCAAGTCGGCGATCCTCGGCGTGCGTGGCCTGCCGGGCAACAGCATCAACCACATCAACTCGATGATCGTGCCCAACCACGGCCCGCGCGTGTTCGTGGCCGGCGAGTGCGACATGGTGTCCGGCGTCGGCTACAAGCCGGAGCGCTGGGCGCCGGGCATGAAGCAGGATTTCGTCGACCTGCGCCTGATCGTCACCGACCTCTGCGTGATGGACTTCGGTGGCCCCGACCACGCGATCCGCGTGAAGTCGCTGCACCCGGGCGTGACGTTCGAGCAGGTGCAGGCCGCCACCGGCTTCCCGCTGCTGCAGGCGCCGG
>DATILC010000229.1:0-2362 GCA_035476855.1 Solimonas sp.
CGTCACGGTGGTGGCCCAGGCGGCATGGCAGCCCAGGAGAAGCCCTACCGTCAGCAATCGCAGGCTTGCACGCATCTTGTACACACCAGACTCCACCCTTTTGAGGATGGTAGCCGCTTTGCGCGTCCCGGATAATGCGCATTGTCTAGAGAAGTTGACCCCATGTACGAACTCCTGCTTCGCCCTGTCCAAGGCTTGCGGCGCTGGCTGGCCTCGCGGCGGGAGCGCTGGGGGCCGTTGCGCTACAGCGTCTATGTGGGTGTCACGCTGTTCAGCCTGGGGTTCGATCTGGTCGGCGTGGGGGTGCTGCTGGTAGCGGTTCCGGGCGATGCCGTGTACGTCGTCGGCGACTCGGCCATCGGCGGTGCCAGCCTGCGCCTGCAGCTGATGCTGCTGTACTTCGCAGTGACGGCACTGATGGCGGCGGTGATCTACCTGCACCTGGTGCGGGTGCTGGTCCTGCCGATGGAAGCGGTGCAACGGCGCTTGCGCCAGCACCCCTCTGCCCACGCCCGCCAACCCGAGGAACCCGCCGCCGCCATCGCCGGCAGCGAGGAGGTGGAGCTGCTGCGGATCATGGCGCATGGCTACCAGGAGCAGCTGGCGGAAGCGCAGGCACGTGGCCGCCAGCAGCTGGACGATGCCGACGAACTGCAGCGCCTTGCCGGGCAGGAGCAACTGCGGCACGCGAGCTATGTCGAAGCCAGTTCCGAGAGCTGCATGGAGCTCGATGCCGAAGGTCGCATCCTCACCATCACCCCGACCGCCGCCGGCCTGCTGCAGGGCGCGGCCGGCAGCATGGTCGGCGCCCTGCTGGCCGACGTGGCCCTGTTGTACGACGCCAGCCAGGCGCTGCCGCGCGAACACCCGCTGATCCAGCGCCTGCTCGATGCGATTGCCGATGGCAACTCGACGCCGCGCCTGGACCAGGCCCTGCTGGTCGACCGGCAGGGCATCGAGATTCCGGTGATCGCGACGCTGCTGCCGGGCCGCAGCCCTGGTGCTCCCGCGATCCTGCGGCTGACCGCCAGCGGCGAGCGTGCGGCCAACGGCAGCAGTGCGCAGCTGCTGGATGTGGTGCTGGGGCTGCCCAACAACCAGGCCTTCCGCCGCCGCGCCTCGGAGCTGATCAAGCGCTGCGCGCACGGAGACGGGCGCCATGGCTTCGCCTTGTTCGTGGTCAAGGGTGTCCGCGACGAGGACGATCCGACCGAGTACTTCCGCAACGAGGTGGCCGGCACCGTCAGTCGCAACCTGCGCCGCAGCCTGGAAGGCTCGGCCGACGTGTTCCGCCTCGGCACGGTGGCCTTCGGCGTGCTGGCCCGCGAAGCCGGCCAGCGTGCCTGCGAGGACCTGTTCGAGACGGCACGCGCGCTGGCGCAGCTCGACGCCTCGCGCCTGGTCAGCGACAACGGCATCAACCTGCGCGTGCAGTTCGCCTCCGGCGAGATCAATCGCGCCAGCAGCACGGTCGACGAACTGCTCGCCAGCGCGGTGTCGCAGCTGTCGGAGCTGGCGATCCGTCCGCCGATGGCGGCGACGCGCGCCGGCGGCGCTGGCGAGGCCGACTGGGGCCGCTGGATCACCTAAAAGCTGGCCGGCGAGCGCTTGCACCTGGTCTCGCAGTCGGTGCTGCCGACGGTCAGCGGCAGCGACAGCCAGCCCTGGCTGGAGGTGTTCGTGCGCATCGAGGACGACGACGGCCACTGGCTTGAACCGCAGCACTTCCTGCGCGCGGTGGAGCACGCCGGCGAGGTCGATCGCCTCGACGCCGCGGTACTGCAGCAGATCCTCGCCGCCTGCCGCGGTCGCGCCGACATCTGGGAGCGCTACGAGGCGATCAGCGTCAACGTCAGCGTGCACAGCCTGCACAGCGAGCGCTACCTGTCGCGCGCGGTCGAGCTGGTCAAGGAATACGGCATCGAACCCGGCCGGCTGGCGGTGGAAGTCGACCACGGCGTGCGCAGCGAGGACCTCAACCGCGCCCTGCCCGGGATCGAGATGCTGGCCAGGGCCGGCATCCGCCTGGTGATCGACGGCTGCACCGATACGCGCGTGCTGCGACTGGCGCGGTCGCTGCGGCCGGCCATGGTCAAGGTCTCGCCGGCGCTGATCGATGCCGCGCGCCTGGACCCGGTGGCGGATGCCGAGCTGCAGGCAGTGATCACCACCGCGCGGGTACTGGGTTCGCGGCTGTCGGCCAAGAACGTCGACCGCGTGCAGGACGGCCCGAAGCTGGCGGCGCTGGGCTTCGAGCTGTACCAGGGCCGCGGCATCGAGGCGATGGGGCCGTTGCTGCACTAGGGCCTGTAAACGCTATGGCGGTCGCTGCGACGGAGGCCGCCTGGGTGCAGGGCTATGC
>DATILC010000230.1:0-21526 GCA_035476855.1 Solimonas sp.
GCGGCAGTCCATGTCCTTCCATTGCCCGTTGTGGAAGTACTGGTCGGCCTCGCAGGAACTCGCCGCCTGCTGCGCGGTCGAGCAGGTCGTCTCGATGAAGGAGTCGATCGTCTTGCTGTAGCCCGTGGTCAGCCCCCAGGCGGCGTGCTCGCTGTAGCCGATGCCGACGGCCGGCAGCAGCGGCACCGAGGACCCGCGCGAGTGGTAGTCGCCGGCATGCAGCTCGAACTCCACCAGCAGCAGCGGATAGCTGTAGCCCAGCTGCGGACCGCTGACCATCAGCGTGCCGCCGTCGCGCGTGCGCGAGGGCGCCAGCGCATAGGCCATGCTGCCGCCATGCAGGTGTGCGCGCAGGTCCTGCAGCGCCTGGACGACCTTGCGTACCGCGGCGCGAGCCGCCAGCGCCCTGGCGCGCACTGCCTTCGGCTGCGACTTCGCCGCCTTCGTCTGCAGCACCTCGCCACCCGCGCCGAGCCCGGCTGGCAGGCTCGGCAGCGCAATCGGCAGCTCGCAGGGGAACGGTGCCGCCGCATGTCCGGTGCCCGGACCCTTCCACAGGGTCTCCGGCAGCATCAGTGCCCAGTCCGCCATCTGCCGGAACACCGCCTCGCGGCCGGCGACCGGCTCGGCCTGGTTGGAGAACGTGCCGGAACCGCGCGGCACGCTGGTGACGGCCTTCGGGTCTTCCAGCCAGGTCATGTCATGGAAGGCCTTGTAGGCCTCATCGCGCGAACCGTAGACAGCTTCCAGTTCCTTGAGCATGCGGATGTTGAGGAACTCGTTGCCGCCCTCGGCGGCGACGAAGCGCGTGATGTAGACGCCGGCCGCCAGCACATCCTTGACCGTGAACTCGGCCGGCGTGGTGGTGAGCAGCGCGTACTCCGCCGGCAGCTTCGAGGGATCGGCCAGCACCTCGGCACGCCAGGCATTGGCGCCATCGACGTAACCCAGCACCGCATCCTTCGCATCCTGCGAACCGGCCTCGAACATCGCCTGGTACTCGGCATCGGTATAAGTCAGCGTGCGCTGCTGGATGTCTGCGGGGACACCGCCACAACCGGTCAGCGCAGCGAAGCTGCCGGCGCCCATGCGCCGCACCGCATCCATCAGGAACAGCCGGTCCTGCGCCACCGCGTAGCCGACCCCATACCAGGCGTCGCGGACATTGCCGGCATAGACGATCGGCACGCCGTAGCTGTCGCGATAGACCTCGACGCCTTCCTTCGGCATGAAGGGCGTGCCGGGCTTGCTGCCCAGGGCACCGGGCTTGGCGTCGAAGTTCCAGTACAGCAAGCGCTGGTCGTCGACGTGCGCGCCGTAGTCGGCGGGGTTGCCGCTGAGCAGACCCGCCGCCTGGCCAGCGACCGAGAAGAAGCCGGATTGCCCGGGCGGCAAGGCGGTCTCGGCCTTCAGCACGAGGTTCCCAGGATTGCCCGCTGAACCTGCGGGCGCATCGGAACGGTTGCAGGCCGCCAGCAAGGCTGCCGCGATCATCGACACCATCAGGATTCTGCGCATGCTCCCCTCCGCCGCGCCGCCTGCGGCGCGCCATGCTGTCGTTGGTTGTGCGCGGGGAGTGTAGCCGAGGCCTTCGGCGAGCCGACGTTCAGCCGGCGCCAGAGCCGATCGCGCCCTGCGCAGCAGCGGGCTATTTCTGCGGCAACGGCAACGTCGGGGTCGGGGTCGGGGTCGGGGTCGGGGTCGCAGCTTGCGGAACCTGTGCGCCCCCCTGCAACAACTGACGACCACGCAGGAAGTTGTTGACGACTTCCACCCAGAAGGGTGTACCGAGGCCGAGCATCGCGCCAGTGATAAGGATCCCGATCAGCCAGCGCAGGAAGCCCGCGCGATCATGGGTCCATACCCAGCAGATGGCCTCGACCAGGCCCGCTTCCTGATTCGGCAGCGGCGCGTGCGCCAACAATTGCAGCTGCTTGCAACGGATGGAAAGGGCAGTGTCGCTGCAGTTCGGGTAGAGCGACCAACCCACCGGAAAGGATTCGACTACGCCCATCGTCAGGCTGATGGCCTCGCTGGTCTCCTTCTGGACGGCCCCCATCGTGCCCAGCGCCGTCGCCCTGGCGGCCTGTAGCTGGGCAATCTCCTGGGTGGCATCCGCAGGCAGGGAACGCAGCGCGGCGTCGAATGCACCGCCGACTTTGGTGGTTGCAACGTCCATCGAAACCGCAACCGCGTCCGTGTCGGCCTTCCGCAACTCGCCGGCAAGGATTGCCTCGCTGCGCTCGACCACCTTCGCCGTCAGCGCCGGATCGGTCAGGTAGCGGTTCAGCAACTGGAAGCTGTCGATGTTCGCCAGCAGCGCGAGGCCGAATCCGATAACGACGGTGCCAATGCGCGACTTGCGGGCGAATGCTTCGGTGGAGGCTCGGCCATAGGCAGTAAACCTGGATAGAAGCTCAGCGAAGATTGTTTCCGTCTTCACCGTATGCTGGACGAGGATCGCCTTTCCGACGGCCGAAGCGCGCAAGCGCTCAAGAAATTCCGCATCGGTCAGGCTGTCGGCGCTGTTCGCGAAACCCGTGTTCGCCTTCAGGAAGTCGAGCGCCGGAGGATCAATGGAGGGAAGCCGGGTCATGTCGTCAACGAAGCGGCTTTCGGCACCCGTACTGGCGGTTGCGATGACCAGCTCCCGGAATACAAACTGGATCAACCCCCTCCAGCCGTGATTCTTCAGCAGCTTTCCGAGACTGTTGATGTCAGGAGCCGCAGCCGGCGCAACCTCGGTCGCCGCCGCCACCTGGCCGGCAACATCTCGCTGGTAGAGAAAGCGGATCAAGGTGCGCAAGCCCCGGGATCGCCAATGCCACAATCGCTGCCAGATACCCAGCAGGGCCGAAACGACACTGGTCAGCGCCACCATCGTCAATGCAAACGCGATAAAACCTTCGATGAGTGGAAACCAGCTGTTCATCCGCTTCCCCGATATCGCCGCTGATGACGTCGACAGCCACGCGCTCGCTGCACAACTGCCCGCAGACTAGAGCGGAGGCTCCTCAAGTGCCTTGACCGCAAGCTCCGCAAGCTCATCCCATTCGGGCCGCGACCAATATCTGAAATACCGCTCGAACTGGCGTCGAGTGGATTGGGCAGGGAACGGGTCCCGGTTCGCGAACTGCCGGATCAATCGACAGAGCTCGATGATTCTGGCCGCGACCTCGGCATTGACAGCCTTCTCCGGCTCGTAGATGGATCGAAGCATTTCCAGTTCCGCAAGCGTTCCGGCGGCCCAGACCTGCTCCAGGCCCGCGCCAAAGTCGTACTGCCACCTTGCCACCTGTCTTGCCGCAAACCACCAGTCCCGGAAATCCCTCTCGGATTCGCCGCCTGACGATGTCGTGCTCAGCTGCGGGATGGCACGCATGGACAGGTATTGCGTCGCAACCCAGTGGTTGGAGGGCTCGGCCACCAGCGCCTCGCGGTAGGATTTTGCCGATTCCCTGTATGCCGTGATCGCTCTCTCCCTGGCCTTTTCTGCCTTGACTTCGGCATCCTTGGCATCGAGCGTCCGCCCAGTCTTGCCAGGCCTGTCGGCCTTCTCGGACAGCGTCGAGTACTTTCTCTCCATCAACGCGTAGTTGATGCCCACTCGCTTCTGGCAGGCCGCACGCATGCCCAGGCGCTCGGCCAGGGAGCGCCGGTCGCCGGAGGCCTTAGACTCATCGATCCAGTTCCGCAGCAGCTCCCGGATGCCCTCAATGACCTGCTCCGCCGTATCGTCGAAAGTCTCGCCCCTGAGCAATTCATCCAACTGATCGAAGCTCGCCTCAAGGCGAGCCCTTATCTGGCGCTCGCGGAAAGCCGCGACCTGCTCAGCCAAGTCCGTCGCAATGGTCGCGTAGCAGACCAAACTCGCCCAGTCATGCGTATTCCTGGCACTCGTGTAGAGATCGCTGCGCGTCTCACGCAGTGCACAGCGTGGATCGATACCCTCGAGCAACCTGAGATAGAGTTTTCGGGTAATCAGAACCGAGGATTTCATCCAGAGCGGGAACTGCGAGGCGATGACCCACGGAATCCCCTTTTCGTGAAGCTCGTGTGCGATGCTGCCGCCCGGCGTGATGACGGAACCGACGTTGCCCGAGTCGCAGGTTGCCAAGGTGACGATGGTCGGTGGAGTGTGCCCATCCGTGCCGCAGCTTGATCCGCTCAGGGCCATGGCAAGACAGGAACCGTCGATCGCCTCCCAAGCCGAATCCTGCGACGACTTCATCAGGGCAATGCCGAAACGCTCGACGCCGCTGCTGCTGAACTCCACGCCATGTGCCAGCAGGTGCACGTGCGTGTACTGATCCCTTCGGCAGGCATCGCGAACCTGCTCAAGGGTGGCGTTGGGCAGGATCGTCAACAGCTTCTTGACCTCCTGTATCTGTTCCTCGGCAGCGTTCTTGCTCACGATCCAGGGGTCGATGGCCTCGCGCAACGCGTCCAGATGCTCCAGTGCCGGTACTGGGGCGAAATCAGCAGGCGACGCGTAGGCGAAGAGAATGCGCGGGGCGCGGTTCCAGTGGACACTCAGTGGTTGTCCACGACGTATCTCCCGCGTAATGACGATCGGTGACTGCATCAGCAGCGGAGAGCCGGAGCCGGGAAAACCATTCGGCGCAATCGCCATTTCAAAAGGAATCAATCCGAGTTCATTGGCCGAAACAGAGACGCGCAGATTGACCAGATGCGCCTGTGTGGCAAGGGCCGTGCACAGCTCATTGCCCAGGGCCGGCACCTGCCCGAAAATCCCGCCAACGAGTTCTCCTGTCTCGCGGACTTCCGACTGCCGCTGGGATGCACCTATCTCCAGATCTTCGCTGGAGTATCGCAATCGCGCCAGTCGATTCAGGATTTGCCGATGCTCGAACGGCATATGGACCGTGACCGGCGACGCCGCGCCGCAGAGCCCTACATACGGAGTCAGGGGCGACAGCAACTGGTTGTGCGCCACGCCGGAACGGACGAATTCCAGCTTCACACTGTGAATGATGCTACCCATGGCGAGGATCAATCCCTGAACGGTTGTGGTTCGCCGGAGCCATCGCCGACGATGCTGAGCAGCTGTCCGACCACAGCCTTGCCCTTGACACCGATCGAGGCTGCGGTCGTACGGTCAAGCACGAGCTTTTGCCCTCCGAAACTCGCGTTGTCGATGTCGCTCATCCCACCCTTCTCGAGAACCTTAAAGACGGCTGCGAAGGAAGCTTCGTCGCGCAGCATCTCGTCGGTAAAGCGGATCAGGCGAATCCAGGTGCCGCAATTCAAATAGTGCCTTCCGGCCCCCACTTCGATCGACCTTGCCAGGTGGGTGTGCCCGGTGACGATGTAGTCAACATCGTCCGCCACGGCTGCGGTTACGTCCTTGTAAGTTTGGTCCTGATCGCTGCTGTCGAAGCTGCGATCCTCCGCCAGCCAGTCCTTCAATGCCCTGCGTAGCGCCTCGTGCTTCTCGACACCGCGAATCCAGCCGGTGAGCCGATCCCAGATCAGCTGGCCTGTGCCCAAAGTGCTGTCGGACTGCCCGACGCCGGCTTGTCCGCTCCTCCTGCGCGCCTCGGCCGCTCTCAGCATGTCATCAGGACTTTCGCTGAAGTTGGCCCTCAGGTTAGGCCCCAACAACCGGTCCATCGACAGGCTCGACACGGCATCCGGTCCGGCCGTGACGAATCGATCGTCGAACAAGCGCTGGTCCACCTCGCCCTTGCCCTTGATCCGCTCACCGACCACACCGAACAGCGAAGACAGCTTCTTCGCCTGGCTCGGATCGAGCACCATCAGCGTGCCGATGGCAGCAGAGTTCTCCGGCTTCAGCAGGTCGATCCAGGCATAGCGCCGCTTGACCCCGTTCATCACGTCCTTGACCATCCGGGTGCCGGCATTGGCAACCCAACGCTCCGGCTCAAATGGCATCCCGGCATTAAGCCGGCGTGAAACGCGGGCGAGATCCTCGTAGCGGTTGTAATTCCAGGCATCGACCTCGTTGCCATGGATGCAGAACACGCGCTTGTCGCCGACCTTGCAGGCAAAGCCGCCACCGGCAACCGAGAACTGCACGCGTCCGCGAGCCGCCGGATCATCGCCTGCCAACTGCTTCAGCACCAGATTCTGCACCGGCGGCAGGGCAAGCTCGATGTCGTGGTTGCCGATGACGATCACCAGCGTCCGCTTGTCCTTGTGCACGAAGCTCGCGAGGGCATCCCAGATGCAGGAGAAGGCATCGTCCCGCATGATCCGGCGAACCACGTCCGCGGCGTCATCCACCGCGATGTAGTGCTTGCTGTCCTCGGCCAGCGAGTCAATCACGTCGCCGTTGAGGACCAGGGCGACACGTTCCGCCGGTCGGAGCCCTTCGACATGGCGGATGAAATTGGCCAGCCTTTTCGTCTCCTTGAGAATCTGGAAACCCGGCTTGCCGCCCATGTGCAGATCGGAAATGACATGGATTTCCTCGAACGCCGGCATGTCGTCGCGATCGCTCATCGTCTCCCCCTGTTCCTGGCTGAGCCACGGATGTTTTTTTACCGCCCCGGATCGAGTATTCCCCCAAGCCCGGCCGGTCGCAACAAAATGGACGATTCGTCAATCATGTTTGTCAGGCAAAGTGTGTCGGCCGGCACAGTTGCCGGAACCAGCGCCAGGATTCCGGGCAAGAGATCACAGAACCAGTCAACACCCGGACCCTGTTCGAGGGCAGCGACGACGCGACGCTATCCGCTGTCCTCGGACACCGTGCACTCGATGCGGCGGCCAAGGCACTGGCCGATGCTCCCGGCGATCTCGGTCAACGCAGGCGAGCTGTGCACGTCCTGCAGATGCAGCGCGCCGACGTCCAGCTCCATCTGGCCCCCGAAGCGGTTCGGCGGGCGATTGATCCAGTGCACCTCGACGGCGCTGTCGCCGCGTTCGTGGAACACCGTGTCGTTGCGCGTCGACAGGCCCCAGGCGCTGCCGTCGCGACGTCGCCAGAACGCCACTTGCCTGTCGTCCAGCCTGCGCGCCCAGGCGGCCGGCGTATCGCAGTGCTTGCCGCTGCCGAGCGCGCGCTCCAGCTGGCGTGTGGCGGCATCCTCCTCCGCGCAGATCGCGTACTGCTCCTGCTGCAATCTGTAGCTCTTCCACTCCGGCGATTCACCGGCGATCACCGCAAGCAGCTGCTCGCGCTGCTGCAGCTGCGCCAGGTAGGGACGTGCCGCGGCGGCCGTGTCGAGCCAGCTCAGGTAGAGGTAGGCGGCAGAAACTCCGGTCGCCTCCGCGCGCTGTCCGCCGAACACCGACAGGCCGATACCGAAGGCTCCGGCTTCCCAGCGGGCGTAGTACATCACCGTACCCTCGCCGGCATCGGCGCGTTCCTCCGCGTCTGCTTCCTGCAGTTCCAGCGGCGCGCCGAGCACGGCGCTGATCGCATCGGCCCACCATTGCGGATCGGCTATCGCCAGCGCCGGATCGTAGGGCGCCAGCTGCCAGGTCAGCACACGCACCGGACGATTCTCGTCCGCCGGCTCGCAACCCACCGCGATCGCCGCGAAGCCGCAGGCCTCCTGGCAGCGGCCGCAGGGAACATCGCCGTAGTGACCTTCGCAAAGCAGGTCGCGCGCCGCCAGCGCCTCGCGCAGGTCAGCGATGGTGGAGCCCCAGGGCAGCAACAGCCCGTCGATGAGGAAACCCTCGGCCGAGGGTGGACGGAAGACGGGGCGTGGGCGCATGGCAGTCCCTCCATGGAACGGCGGCATCATGGCCGCCGTCCACGACGACAGGCAAGGCACCTGGCGAGGCCGCCATACCGCTGAAAGGCGGCGTCGCGAGAATGAAATCTTCGCCACGCCAGCACCGGGCCGGCATGCAGCAGCAATCACCACATTTCGTAGAACTGATCGAGGTGAAAACGGGAACCGCGCTACCGGGATTGCCGGGGGCTGTTGGCCTGGAACAGGCAGTCCGCGCTCAGCGGCGTGATCGTCAGCGCCGGCGGCGTCGACGCCAGTTCCAGCAGTGCGCGGCGGCTGTCGTAGCGCAGGCGCGGTGCGGCAGGGTCCTGCTCCATGTATCCCCCGCTCCGCAACGTCGCGACGCTGCGTCCATCGATCGAGATGCAGGCGCCTTCCGGATACTGCCACTGCAGCGGCAGCGCGATCTGCGCCGGCGCGCTGCCGGAGGGCGAGGCCCGCAGCTCGAAGCGACGGCTGTCGGCGTCGAAGCTGAAGCCATCGATGCGGCCGCTGACCGCGCGCGGGAACGGCGTGGCGATGCTGCGCATCAGCGGCGCGTCGACGGCACCGTCGACGATGATGCCGTAGGCCGGATCGACCGAGGAGTAGGCGAACCAGGCCCAGCCCAGCTTCAGCTCGTCGCTGAGTCGCACCAGGCTGCGGCCGAACTGCGGCGGCGCCTCCGGATCGGAGGCCGGCACCGGGCCCTCGACGCCATCCACCGCGGTGGTGCGGGTCCAGCCGGTTTCGCCGATCAGTAGCGGCGTGCCCAGGGTGCGCGCATCCTCGACGGTCAGCATCAGGTCGGCGCGCGTGATCGCGTCCTGTCCCGGCAGGTAGGTCGGCGTGACACGCTGGATGAAGTAGGCGGCACTGTAGTTGTGCGGCAGGAAGATGGCGTTGTCGATGCCGATCGCCTGTGTCGCCGGCAGCGGGATGCCCAGCGAGTGGTACAGCTCGGGCTGGAAGCCGACGACGATGTCCGGATCGATCTCGCGGATCGCGCCGGCCAGCCTGCGATAGAACGGATACAGGTAGGCCGTTTCCAGCAGCAAGGGCGGAATCAGCCCGCCGTAGGGCTCGTTGAACAGGTCCACCATCACCACCGCCGGATGGTCGCGGTAACGGCGCATCACCTCGCGCCACAGCGCGATGTAGGCATCCTGCAGGCCGACGCCGGCGACCGGCTCGTTCTGCCAGAACTCCTGGAAGGCGCAGGCCACGCGCGCCGAAGCCTGCGGCGGCTCGCTGGCAAGACGGCCCGGCAGCGCCAGGCAGGTGTCGCTGAGCGCCCAGGGCGGCGCGCCGGCATTGCCGCCGGCGGCGCGACTCCAGCCGAACTGGCCGAAGTCGAACACCACATAAAGACCATGCGCGGCCGCCTTGTCGAGGAAGGCATCGATCAGGCGGAAATAGGTTTCATTGTACGGTGCCGGCGGCGGATCGGGCTGGGCGAATTCCCAGGTGAACACCGGGCGGATGAAGTTGTAGCCGAAGGCGGCGATGCGGGCGAAGTCCTCGTCCTCGACATCCTGCAGGTCGAACAGCAGTTCCGGCGGCGTGACCGCCCCGTCGACGCGATACGCCGGCCGGCGGCCATCCGAGCGCAGTGCAATGTGGTTGAGTCCGCGCAGGATCACCTCGCGGCCCTGCGCATCACGCAGCACACCGTCGCGCACTGCCAGCGGCAATAGCAGCGGTGCCGCGGCAGGCACCTGATCGGGCACGCCGGAACCACTGCAGGCACAGAGCTGCAACAGCACGACCAGGGTCAGACCCCGCAACCAGTCCCGCATATCCGCTCCTCCGCAGCAGTACGCGGCCTTGCTGCCGCGTCTGCGGGGATGATGCCGCGATCGCAGCGGCGGGTCGGCTGGGAAATGGAGCCCTTGCCCTTGGCCGTCTACGCTGCCGGTGCCTGCTTCTGTGCCTGCTCGAAGTCGGCATAGCCCTTCAGCACCAGGGCGTAGGTCTCCTCGATGCCGCCGGCGACGTCGCCAGACAACACGCCCAGACCCTTGAGGATGCCCTGCGCCTCGCGGTAGCCCTGCTCGAAACCGCCACGGATCGTGTCCATGAACTTGCCGATCAGTGCTTCACCCTCCAGTTCCGGATGCTGGCGGCTGTAGCCCTCGAGGAAGCCGGTGGACAGCGAGACGATGCGTGCGGCGGTGGCCGCCGGTGTGTTGTCCTGGCCGAGCGCATTCTGGATCGCATTGGCACCGAATTCCGGCTCAAGCACCTCGTTGAGCTGGCCGATGACGCTGCTCAGCAGCAGGGACAGCGGCTCGTCCCCGGCGCTCAGCGACACCGACAGCGAGGCCTGCACGATCGAGGCATTGAGCTGCTGGCGCGCCTCGTCGCGCGAAGGCGGTTTCGCGGCCTCGCGGCCGGCGACAGCGGATGGGGATGCGGCCGCGGCAGCGGCAGGCGGGGATACGGACATGGCAGGCTCCCGTTTAACGGGAGGACCCCGGATGGGTCCTCCACGGAAGCCAGCGGCAGAACCGCGAGAAACTTTAGCCCAGCAGGGTCTTCAGCTCGCCCGAGGCCAGCAGCTTCCCGAGGTCGTCGGCGCCGCCGATGAGCTGGCGCTTGACGAACACCATCGGGAAGGTCGGCCAGCCGGTCCACAGCTTCAGCGCGTTGCGGCGGCGCCAGGTGTTGAAGTAGCTGCCGTATTCCAGGTAGTGGTAATGCAGGCCGGCGGCATCGAGCAGCTTGCGCGCCTTCTTCGGGCTGGGATTCTGCGCCATGCCGACCACCACGATGTCATGCCGGTCCACGGCCGCAGACACTTCCTGGACGATGTCGCGCTGGTGGCCGGCAATCGTGGCGCGGATCGCGGGGTGGATGCGGGATTCTTCGAGGATCAGGCGCGGCATGGGGATTCCGGTCAATGGTGGAGCGGCAGTATCGGTGCGGCGGCGGGCGGCGGCAATCCGGCCACTGGCATGGCGTCAGCCGCTGCCCTCAGAGCACGCGGCGCACCGCCACCAGGCGCCGGCGCCAGCTCGGATTGAGCTGCGTCACCACCACCTTTCCCTCGCGCGGCGAGGCATGCAGGATGTAGCCGTTGTCGATGTAGATCGCGACATGCAGCTGGCGTCGCTGCCAGCGGTAGAACAGCAGATCGCCCTTGCGCAGGTCTTCCAGCTCCACCGCCGTCCCCAGGCGGATCTGCTCGCGCGTGGTGCGTGGCACATCGAGCCCGACCGCCTCGTAGACGCGCTGGATCAGCAGCGAACAATCGACCGCCTGCTCGCTGCGGCTGCCGAGGCGGTAGCGCGTGCCGAGCATCGACATCGCGCCGAGCATGACGCGCTCGGTCTCGAGGCTGTCCATCAGGTCGAAGGATTCCTCGGGCCGCAGCGGATAAAGCACCGCATGCTCCAGCTTTCCCGACGCATGCCGCTTGCCGTGGCCCTGGGTCTTGGCCAGCGCCACCGTCGGGTGGCCGCAGAGCGCCGCGCTCAGCGACAGCATCAGCGCAGCCCTTTTCCCCCTCAGCAGCAGGTGCCGCATGCGCGCGTCCTTCGGGCGGGCAAGGGTCCCGCCGCGTCCCTACGCTACGCCGCCCTGCCCGGCGCCGCCAGCATCGTCTGGCCAGCGGCCGCAACGAGGCATAGTCTGGCCAGACAGACGGGGGAGGGCCATGCTGGGACTATGGGGCGCGCATGCGCAGAGTTTTCTGCTGGTCGGGATGATTGTGACCACGCTGGCCTTCGCCCTGCCGATCTTCCTGGCGCCGCTGCGCTGGGCGCGCGTGCTGGGCTGGCGCCTGCCGGCCGATACCGACCTCGCGGTCTACTTTGGCCGCTGCCTTGGCGCCTTTGTACTGATCGTCGAGGCCTTGATGCTGCGCGCAGCCCTCACCGGCGAAGCCCTGCACTTCACCTTCGAGGTGATCGCCGCGGTTGCGACGATGATGGTGCTGGTACATGTCTGGGGCGCAGTGCAGCGCATCCAGCCGCTGCTGGAGACGCTGGAGATCGGCATGTATGCGGGCCTGCTGCTGCTGGCGATCCTGTTCTGGCCAGCCTGAACCAGGGTTCTGTCGCACTCCGGCAGCGGCCGCAGAATGGCCCTTCATCAATGGAGTTTCCATGCAGATCGTCCTCACCCTCGAAGACCTCAACCGGCTGAGCGCGGCCACGCGCGAGGCCTTGTTTGCGGAGCTGGGTTTCAAGGCCGGTGCGCTGCCCGGCGGCCGTGGCCGCAAGGCAGCGACGGCGGTGGCAACTGATCCGCTGGAGCAACTGGTCGACAGCATCAACGATCGCGCGCTGGCCGCGCTGAAGGTATTGGTGCGCGCCGATGGCCAGCTCGCCTGGAGCGCGATCGCCACGAAAGTACCAAAGCTGGAGATGGGCCGTTTCATGGCGGCGGTGCACCGCCGCTACCGCACGCTGACCGGCAACGAAAGCGCCGTGCTGATCGCGCTGGACCAGCGCAGCAAGACGCCGCTGCTGCGCGTCGATCGGGCCTTGCTGCCGAAACTGCGCGCACTGCTGAAGTAGCGCCGCAGGGCGCCTGCAGACAGGCACAAAAAAAGCGGGCCGTCAGCGGCCCGCTTTGCGTATGGAGCTGCCGTGCTTCAGCCCGGCACTTCGCGGCAACGCTCCTGGTAGCTGACTTCCTGGTCGGGGAATTTTTCCTTGGCGACCTTGTTGCCGATGTAGGCGCCACCCACCGCGCCCGCCACCGTCGCCGCGTCCTTGCCGCTGCCGCCACCGATCTGGTGGCCCAGCGCGCCGCCAGCGACGCCACCGATCACGGTGCCAGCTGCCGTGTTGGCACCCCATTCCTTGCGCGTGACCACGCGCTCGGTGCTGCACTCGGTGTGCGTCGCCGCAACCTTGTGCTGGGTTTCTGCCTTGCCGTCGTCACCGTGTTCCGAACGCGTGGCGAACACCAGCGCCGAGGCTGCGACCACGACCGTGGCAACGCCGCCTGCGATACCTGCTGCCATGTTGTTCATGACGTCCTGTCCTCCTGTCGGGGGCGCACTCCAGCGCCCGGTGAGGACAAGCTAGGCAGCCGCGCATGAACCGCGCCTGAGTGGCGCGCTCAGCGCAGGTTCAGCGTGTCTGCGCTTCCGCTTTGGATCTAGAGCAGGCGCCGCGCCGCCACCATGCGGCGCTGCCAGGCCTTGTTGACGCGCGTCATCACCACGTGGCCACGGCCGGGCGAGGCATGCACGATATAGCCATCGTCCATGTAGACCGCGACATGCAGGCTGCGCGGCTTCCAGCGGTAGAACACCAGGTCGCCCTTGCGCAGTTCCGTCATGCGCACCGGCACGCCGAGACCGACCTGCTCGCGCGTGGTGCGCGGCATCTCCAGACCCGCCGCGCGGTAAACCCGCTGGACCAGCGAGGAACAGTCGACCGCCTCGTCGCTGCGGCTGCCGAATTCGTAGTCCGTGCCCAGCATCGACAGCGCGCCGCCGGCGATCAGTTCGGCGATCTGCTCGCCGTCGATGGCATCGGCCTCGGTCAGTTCCAGGGGCGGCAATGCCTCATCTTCCCAGGGCAACATCTGGCCCACGGCTACGCTGCCGACGTACTCAGTGAGGGTCAGGGCATGGGCCTGGCCACTGCAAACTGCAGCACCCAGGACGATCAGGATCGCGGCGGCCCTGGGGCCGGAGGACAGGTATCGCATGGAGAAGGGCGGCCAGGAAGGGGGGTTCCTGAACCGTAAGCGGACCTTATTCAGCTGTAAGTAGACAAAAAGTACCCGACGGTGCCAGCGGCGCCCGGGAGCCGTTCAACGGCAGGGCGCAGGGCCGCCGCCCCCTGACTGACCAGCCGGCGGCGCACAGGTTCCCCGGAGATCAGCTGGCGTCGTGAAAGATCACGCCCAAAGCCAGGCGCTCGCCCCGCGTCACTGTGCTGACGCCATGGCGCAGCTGGACCCGATGGCTGCCACGGCTGCCCTGTACCGGCCGCTGATGCACCGCGAACACGGCGGCATCGCCGCGCCGCAGGGGCAGGACGCGCAGCCGCGACTGCGCCCGCGGCCGCTGCTCGGTCAGCGCCAGCTCGCCGCCTTCGAAATCCACCCCGGGCTCGCTCAGCAGTACCACCAGCTGCAGCGGGAAGGCCAGCGCGCCGTAGAGGTCCTGGTGCAGGCAGTTGTAGTCGCCGGTACGGTAGCGCAGCAGCAGCGGCGTCGGGCGGCCCTGCCCCGCGGCATGGCATTGCGCAACGAACTGCGCATGTGTCTCCGGATAGCGACGGGTTTCGCCAAGGCGCTGCGCCCAGTCATTGGCCAGCGGCAGCAGCTGCGCATACACGGTCTCGCGCAGCGCCTGCACCAGCGACGGCAGCGGTGCCGCGAAGTACTGGTACTCGCCGCGACCGAAGCGGTATCGCTCCATCTGGATGCGCGAACGGAATCGCTCCGGCTGGTCGTAGAGCCCGCGCAGGTCCGCGCACTGCGCACCATCGAGCAGGCCCGGCAACAGCGCCACGCCTTCGGCATCCAGCTGCCCGCGCAGCTGCGCCCAGTCCGGGGCAGTCATCGCGTGCCGGCGCGCTGCGCGCGCTCCTGCTCGATCAGGGTGCGCTTGCGCTCCAAACCCCACTTGTAGCCACCAAGGCTGCCATCGCCGCGGATCACGCGGTGGCAGGGCACCAGCAGCGCCACGCGGTTGGCGGCGCAGGCACTGGCCACTGCGCGCACCGCGCGCGGCTGGCCGATGGCCTCGGCCACCTCGGTGTAGGAGCGCAGTTCGCCGGCGGGAATCCGCTGCAGGTAGGCCCAGACCTTCATCTGGAAGGCCGTGCCGCGCAGGTCCAGCGGCAGTTCCGGCGCCTGCGCCGCGCCACTCAGGTGCTCACCGAGGGCCTGCATCCAGGCGGCGAACTGCGCCTGCATGGCCGTGCCCATCGGTGCCAGCGCGGCGCCGGGGTACTCGGCGCGCAGCATTTCCAGCAACTGTGCCTCGCTGTCGCCGAACTGCACGAAGCACAGGCCGCGATCAGTGGCGCCCATCATCAGCAGGCCCAGCGGCGTCTGCGCGCTGGCATGGCTGATCGCCACGCCCGCACCTCCGGCGCGATACTGTTTCGGCGTCATGCCCAGGCGCGTCGCCACCTTCTCGTAGACACGGCTGGCGGAACCGAAGCCGGCCTCGTGAATCGCACGCGTCACCGGCTCACCCTCGCGCAGGCCCTCGCGCAGAGTGCGCAGGCGGCAGGCTTCGAGGTATTGCTTCGGACTGACGCCGACCACCGCCTTGAACTGGCGCTGCAGGTGGAAGGGGCTCAGGTGTACGTGAGCCGCCAGCGCCTCCAGCGTCAGCGGTTCCTGTGCGTGTGCCTCGATCCAGCGGCACAGCGCCTGCATGCGCTGCGCCATGCGTGCATTGCCCTTCGCCTCGAGCGGCTGGCAGCGCTTGCAGGCGCGCAGGCCGTCGGCCTCGGCCGCGGCAGCGCTGGCGTAGAAACGCACATTGCGGCGCAGCGGCTGGCGCGAGGCGCAGGACGGGCAGCAGTACACACCTGTGCTCAGCACGCCGTAGAAAAAGCGGCCGTCGGCGTCGGCATCACGCTCGGTCACGGCCTTCCAGCAAAGTTCCTCGTCCATGGCTCATTCCATCATCGTTGGCAGGTGCTGGCCATCTTCGGGCCGCCGCCAGGCGCAGACACTCCGGTTCTTGCGCAGTCAATCGCGGCGGCGTTACCGTCCACGCAACCGTCACGGGGGATCGATGAAACGCCTGCTGTCCTGCCTTGCCCTTGCCTGCGCGACCGTGATGGCGGCTGCGGCCACGCCGGACCCGCGCATCGCCGCCTTCCTGCCGGAGGGCTGGAGCCTGGAGCAACAGCTCGATGCCGACCTCGACGGCGATCAGCGCAAGGACGTGATCCTGCTGCTGGCCGAACAGGACGGCGAGTTCCGCCGACGCCTGCTGGCACTGGTCGACACCGGCAGCAGCCTGCACCTGGCCGGTCGCCTGGAACTGGAGGATGCACCGCAGGCGCCGACGCTGAGCCTGCGCCGCGGCGTGCTGCTGGTGGAAAGCGAACTGGGCGGCGCCACCGACGTGCTGGGCATGAAGCAGCGCTTCCGCCACGAAGCCGGTAGCGGGCGCATGCGCCTGATCGGCGTCGACGTCAGTGCCTACAGCCGCGTCAATGCCACCGACTCCACCGAGCTCAGCTTCAACACCCTCACCGGCCAGCGCATCCTCAAGCTCACCCCGGTGATCGACACCCGGCCGGATGGCTCGGAACTGTCGATGGAGGAACGCAGCTACGGCGACACCCGCAGCAGCGAGCGCCGGGTCAAACCGCCGCAGTGGTACATGGAGGACGCGCCGGAGGCGCATGTCCTGCTGCAGCAGGACCGCGGGAGCAAACAGCCGTGATCAAGCCGCTGATGCTGGCGCTGTCCTGCGTCATCGCCTGCGCGACCGCGCAGGCCCAGGACACGGTGGCCTGCAAGGCCAGCGCCTATGTCGTCGATCCCGATCCGCAGGGCCTCAACGTGCGCGCCGGCCCTGGCAGCGCCAGCAAGGCGCTGGCGCGCATCCACAACGGCGATCTGGTGCGCATCACCGGTGCGCGCGGCCAGTGGATCCGCATCGACCGCGCCGAGTCGGAGGCCGACAGCGAGGACTACCAGACCGTGTTCTCCGGCGAGGGCTGGATCTTCGGACCGCTGCTGGGTGTCGGCCCGTCCTGGAACGAGGACGGCAAGACGCCGGTGCACGAGCAGCCGTCAGCGGGCAGCCGCGTGCTGCAGCGCCTGGCCTACGAGGCCAATCCGGGCGGGGTGCTGCAAGGCTGTCGCGGCGACTGGCTGGACCTGCAGTACGAGGGCAAGCCCAGGCCCCTGCGCGGCTGGGTCGAGGCCGGCAAGGTCTGCGTCAACCTGCGTACCGAGTGCAGCTGAGGTGAGTGCAGCGGAAACTCCGGCGACCGCCTGGTTCGTCTACATGCTCGAATGCAGCGGCGGCCGCATCTACACCGGCATCACGCCGGACGTCGCGCAGCGCTTCGATCGCCACCGCAGCGGCCGCGGTGCGGCCTTCACGCGCATGCACAAGCCCTTGCGCGTGATCGCGGCGATGCGCTGCGGCAACCGCAGCGAGGCCTCGAAGCTGGAGAGCGGCCTGAAGAAGCTGCAGCGCCCCGGCAAGCTGCTGTGGGCCGCGCAATGGCCCTGGATCACTCCGCCGGCAGCGTGAAGCAGAACCTCGAACCGGGCTGCGCCGCCTCCACCCAGATGCGCCCACCATGGCGTTCGACGATGCGCTTGCAGATCGCCAGGCCAATGCCGCTGCCCGGATAGGCGTCGCTGGTATGCAGGCGCTGGAACAGCGTGAAGATGCGCTGGCGGTGTACCTCGTCGATGCCGATGCCGTTGTCGCGCACCGAGAACGCCCAGTACGCACCGTCGCGCTGCACGACGATCTCGACCCGCGGCGGCAGGTCGCCGCGGAACTTCAGCGCATTGGCCACCAGGTTCTGGAACAGCTGCACGATCTGCGCGACGTTGACCGTCAGCACCGGCAGCGGCCCACAGTCGACCTGTGCAGCGCTGTCCTCGATGGTGCCGCGCAGGTTGGCCACCGCCAGCCCGACCAGCTTGCCGAGGTCCGCCGGCTCCGGCGGGCGCTCCGTCTGCGCGGCACGCGAGTAGCTGAGCAGGCCCTCGATCAGCGCGCGCATGCGATGCACCGCGTCGGTGATGTAGCCGGCGAACTGCCGCTCCTCCGCGGGGCCATCGCGATGGCGGCGCAGCAGTAGC
This sequence comes from Solimonas sp., assembly GCA_035476855.1. GTDB lineage: Bacteria > Pseudomonadota > Gammaproteobacteria > Nevskiales > Nevskiaceae > Solimonas_A. The sequence goes on from DATILC010000230.1 coordinate 17,478, forward strand.
TGGGTGTAGCTGGCCACGGTGCGCAGCGGCTCCTGCAGGTCATGCGAGGCGATGTAGGCGAAGCGCTCCAGTTCCTCGTTGGAACGCGCCAGCTCCTCGGCACGGGCGGCCAGTTCCGCCTCGGCACGCCTGCGCTCGGTGATGTCCTGCATCGCGATCACCGCGCCGAGCTTGCGGCCGTCGTCGCCGACCAGCGGGCGGCCGTTGCACATCACGGTGCGCACCGGCAGGCCATGCGGCGCGATCACGATCTCGGCGTCGCGCACGCTCTCGCCGGCGAAGGCACGGTACAGCGGGATGCGCGCGGTCAGCAGGCGCGTGCGGCCATCGGCCTCATAGAGGTCGTAGTGCTCTGCCCAGCGCTCCGGCGGCAGTGCCTCCTCCGGCAAACCATGGAACTCGCGTGTGGCGCGGTTGAACACCGTCAGCACGCCGTCCTCGTCGCAGGCGACGATGCCATCGGCGAGGTTTTCCAGCAGCGCCGCGACGAACTCGCGCTGCTTGCCCAGCGAAGTCTCCGCGATCCGGCGGCCGAGGAACTGGCCGAGCAGGTTGCCCAGCGTCGCCATCATGCTCAGCAGGTCTTCGTCGGGCTGCTGCACCGTCGCCGAGAAGAACTCGACCACGCCCAGCAGCTGCGCGTCGCTGAAGATCGGAAAGGCGAAGGCGCTGTGCAGCCCGGCCTGCCGCGCCGCCGGCGTGCGTGGAAAGTTGGCATCGGTCATGACATCGGCGATCCAGGCCGGCTGCCCCTCGCTCCAGACCCGCCCGGGCAGCCCGGCACCGCGCGCAAAGCGCGTGCCGCGGCATTCGGCCTCGAAGGCGGCGCCGTCCAAGCCCGGCCGCTGCCACAGCTCGGCGCAATGCAGCATCGACTCCCGGTCGGCCAGCAGCCACAGCGCGCCCAGCTCCCAGTCCAGCGCCTCGCCGATGGCGCGCAGCACCGCCGGCATCGCCTCGCCCAGCGTCGCCGCCTCCAGCAGCGCCGAGGCCGCCGCCGACTGCGCCGCCAGGCGCCGCAGCATGCGATGCCGTTCGCTGATGTCATGCAGGAAGGCGCTGAAGTGCTGAGCGCCGTTGCTGCCGGTGGCCCAGATGCTCAGTTCGACCGGAAATTCCCGGCCATCGCGGGTCAGCGCGCTGATCTCGATGCGCTGGTTCAGCACGCGCGCCTCGCCGCCGCGCAGGTAGCGCTGCAGGCCATCGCGGTGCGCCTGGCGGTAGCGCGGCGGAATGATCAGCTCGGCCAGCGGCCGGCCCAGCACCTCGCTGCGCGACCAGCCGAACACCAGCTCGGCCTGGCGATTCCAGTCGGTAACGCAGCCGGCCTCGTTCATCGCCACATAGGCATCGTAGGCGGTGGCGACGATCGACGAGGCCAGCGCCGTGCTGGCCTGCAACTCGTGCTCCGCCTCGCGGTGCTGGCGCAGGACCTGGTTGAACATCTCGCCGAAGCCGTGCAGCTCGCCGCCGCCTGGGGGCTCGAGATCGACGCCCTCCTCGCCTGCGGCGGCGCGTTGCAGGCGATGCCGCAGTTCCTCGACCTCGCGCCGCAGGCCGCGCGCCAGCAGGCCCTGCAGCAGCCATCCGCCGCCCAGCAGCAGCGGCAGGGTGATCAAGGCCGCGACCAGCGGACCGAAATGGCCGACGACCGACGGCAGCAGCGCGCCGAGGCCCAGACTGAAGCCGGCGATCAGCAGGAATGGCCGGGAAATCCACGGCTTGCGGTCGCGCGGCACGAGGGCTCCGTTGGGGGCGGCACCCCGATTGTGCCGCCGGCCGGCCCCTGATGAACAGCGCCCGGTATGTTTTATCAACTGTTCGCCGCCGCTCCCCAGGTCCATCGTGAAGCCTCAAATGCCAGGGAGGGCTTGGCCATGCAGATCTCCGAAACCGAAACCCAGAACACCTTGCTGCAGTTGTTCCGCGAGCGCGGCCTGGAGGCCGGCGACGAACTGCGGCTGGGACGGCTGGAGGAATTCTGGTCCGCCACCACACTGCGCCGCACCGACCTGCTGGAAGCCATGGTCAAACTGCTGGCTCGCGGCTACCTGCTGATCGACGAGCAGGATGGCGAAACCTGGCTGGCGCTGACCGAGGCCGGCGTAGAGCATGTGATCGATCCCGAATGGACCGGGCAACTGCAGAGCGAGTTGCTGCCGGCCCTGCGTCGGCGCGCCCTGCAAGCCGGCCCCGATGGTCGTGGCCGCCGCCGCCACGAGCAGCGCAACGAGCCATCGGTGCACTGGCCGCGCGGCTGAAGCCGGCGGCTCAGGGTTTCGATACCCAGGCGTTGCCGCGGATGTAGAAACGCAGCAGCCGGCGTGCCCAGTGGCCGGCGTAGTCCACGCCGATGCGCGGCCGCCGCACGATGCTGATGCGCGAATGCCGCGCGGGCGCCTCGATGTACAGCGTGTCGCCGCCGAGGTCGGCGCCGTTGTGGCGCCGGTCTATCTGCAGGGCCTTGCACAGCAGGCCCGGCCCCTGCGTACGTTCCCCGATGTGCTCCAGCGGTTCCAGCGCGCGCAGCAACACTGCCGCCGCCTGCCCGGCGGGTTCGGTGACGACGTTGACGCAGTGGTGCATGCCGTAGATCAGGTAGACGTAGGCATGGCCCGGCGGCCCGAACATCACGCGGGTGCGCTCGGTCAGGCCGCGCGAAGAATGGGCGGCGCGGTCATGCGGCCCGAGATAGGCCTCGGTCTCGACGATGCGGCCGACGCGACGCTGGCCGCCGACCACGTGCACCAGGTGCATGCCCAGCAGTTCGCGTGCGACCAGGATGGTGTCGCGGTCGTAGAAGGCGCGCGGCAGTTTCTGCATCGGCATCGGCCCGGAAGCATGGTCGCGCCAGCATAACGGAGCCCGTCGCGTTGCCCGCGGCCTGCCGTCGCAGGCACAGTTCAGCCATGGGAGAGAAACTGGGGGGTGCGCTGCTGCGGTTGCTGGCCTGCTGGCAGGCGGCCTGGCAGGCGTTGCGCGCGCGCCTGCGTCCCTCCAACGATCGCGACTGGCGCATCGAGGAATCGGTGCTGGCCTCGGCCACAGTCGAGGGCGACCTGCTGCATGTCCGCAACGTCCGCAATTTCGAATACCGCAGCCGTACCGACTTCACGCCGGACTGGTACGACCGGAGCTATGACCTGCGCGAACTGGATTCGGTGGACCTGGTGGCCTGCTACTGGATGGGTGCGCACGTGGCGCACGTGTTCCTCAGCTTCGGCTTTGCCGGCCGCGAGCATCTGGCGATCTCGATCGAGGCGCGCAAGCAGCAGGGCCAGGGCTATTCCTCGCTGCGCGGCTTCTTCCGCGAGTACCAGCTGATCTACGTCGTCGCCGACGAACGCGACCTGGTCCGCCAGCGCAGCAACCATCGGCGCAACCCCAGCGAGGAGGTCTATCTCTATCGCCTCAAGGGCACGCAGGAAACCGCGCGCCGGCTGCTGCTGGAGTACGTGAGCAAGATCAACTCGCTGCACCAGCGGCCGGAGTTCTACAACACCCTGACCACCAACTGCACCAGCAACATCTGGCTGCACGCCCACGTCGACCCGGGGCGGCCACCGCTGTCATGGCGGGTGCTGCTCAGCGGCCACGTGCCGCGCTATCTCTACGATTGCGGGGGGCTCGAGCGCAGCCTGCCGTTCGAGGAACTGCGTCGGCGCAGCCACATCAACGCACGTGCGCTGGCGGCGGAGTCGGCGCCGGATTTCTCGCAGCGGATACGGCAGGGACTGCCTTAGAGCAGGTCGATGTCCTGGTCGTCGCGCGGCAGCGCCAGCTGGTCGGGGCGCGCCCAGCCGGTGCGGCAGGTGCTGAGCGACAGGATCTGCTGGCGCCAGGAATAGCGGCCGTCGGAAGGGCCGATCAACTCCATCCGCGACAGCACCAGCACCGGCTTGCCGCGCAGCCGCTCATGCTGCGGATTGAGCTCGGCTTCCTCGCGGAAGCGCAGGCGGGCGCCCACGGGCCACTGGCTCAGGGGGCGGCTGGGAATGATCGGCAGGGTCTGGTCGCTCATGGCCATGATTCTCCACCCAGACGGTCGC
>DATILC010000231.1:0-12066 GCA_035476855.1 Solimonas sp.
AGCCCGATCCTCGCGTCAGGGCGGCCCGCCGTCAATCGCCCGTCCGGTAGGGTGCGCACCGCGCACCTTCAGGTCCGACAAGCATGGCCACGCGTGCGCGATGCGCACCCTTGTATCTTAGTCGCCGTGCCTGTCACGCGAGCAGGCACACGGCAAGGCGGGGAAACTGTGCGCACCCTGAGGCTTCGAGCCTGCGGCGTAGATCAGCCCCGCCTTGTCCCTTAGCGCCACCATGATGCTGGACGGTATTCCAAGACCCGGGACTTTCCCGTGAGTCTGCATGCACAAGGACAGCAGGCCTATCGGCGCGCTCGCGGTACACGCGGAGAGTGATCTTGATTGTCCTGGGAATCGACGTAGCCAAAGCCAAGCTGGACGCCGCGCTGTGGATCGCGGCGACGCGCAAGTGGTATGCCTGCAAGGTAGACAACGACGGGGCTGGCATCCACAAGCTGCTGACCTGGATGGCGGCCAAGTCCGGTCGGCCAGTCGGCGATATCTGCGTGGTACTCGAAGCCACTGGGGTGTATCACGAAGCTGCGGCGCAGGCCCTGCACGATGCAGGCTGCAAAGTGGTCATTGCCAACCCCAAGCGGGCTCGGGATTTTGCCAAAGGCCTGGGTCTGCTGAGCAAGACCGACACGATCGATGCTCGTGCCCTGGCGCGCTATGGCGAGCTGGGCGAGGCCCAGGCGTGGCAACCACCGCCCCCTGAGGTGCGCATGCTGCGCGCCCTGCTGGCGCGCCTGGCGGCGGTAGAGGAAGATCTGCGCCGCGAGGAGAACCGCTGGGAGAAAGCGCAAATCTCCGACACACCGGAAATCGTCCGCGACTCGCTGCAGCGCAGCCTGGAAACCTTGCACCTGGAGCGCAAGCGACTGCGCCGGGCCATCGACGATCATCACGACCAGCATCCAGGCCTCAAGGCCGAACGCGAGTTGCTGATGACCATCCCCGCCGTGGGTAAGGCTTCGGCGGATCAACTGCTGTGTCTGCTCAGGGGGCGAACCCTTGGCAGTGCGCGTCAGGCGGCGGCACTCAGCGGCTTGGTACCGGTCGAATACACCTCAGGCACCAGCGTCCGCGGCAGGCCGAGGCTATCCAAGCAGGGCAACCCCAAGCTCAGGGCCGTGCTCTACATGGCCAGCATCGTGGCCCTGAAGCACAACCCTGAACTGCGCGCCATCTACGACCGCCTCGTCGCCAGCGGCAAGGTAAAAATGGCGGCCTTGGGCGCGCTCATGCGCCACATCGTCCATATCGCCTTCGGCATGCTCAAACACCAGCAGCCTTACAATCCAAAGCTCGTCTCAAAAAAAGCTTGATCAAGCAGACGGTATCTACGCGCCTAAGTGAAAAAGCCCCGCGTTTGCGGGGCTTTTGGGTTACAGCAGACGTTTACTTCCCTGCAGCCTCGCAGTGGAAGCGCGTCGCGATCTCGACCTCGTTCTTCGAGCCGAGGAACACCGGCACGCGCTGGTGCAGCTGCGTCGGCTGCACGTCGAGGATGCGCTGCAGGCCGGTGGTGGCGGCGCCGCCGGCCTGCTCGACGATGAAGCCCATCGGGTTGGCCTCGTACATCAGGCGCAGCTTGCCCGGCTTGGACGGATCCTTCAGGTCCTTCGGGTAGATGAAGATGCCGCCGCGGGTGAGGATGCGATGCACGTCGGCGACCATCGAGGCGACCCAGCGCATGTTGAAGTCCTTGCCGCGCGGACCGGTCTTGCCCTTGAGCAGTTCGTCGATGTAGCACTGCATCGGCCGCTCCCAGTGGCGCTGGTTGGACATGTTGATCGCGAATTCCTTGGTGTCTTCCGGAATCTTCATGTCGCGCTCGGTCAGCAGGAAGCTGCCCAGCTCACGGTCCAGCGTGAACTCGTGCGTGCCGTTGCCGACCGTGATCACCAGCAGCGTGCTGGGGCCGTAGACGGTGTAGCCGGCGGCGACCTGCGACTTGCCCGGCTGCAGGAAGTGCTCGGTCTCGGGATCGGTGACGCCATCCGGGCAGTGCAGCACCGAGAAGATGGTGCCGACGCTGATGTTGACGTCGATGTTCGACGAGCCGTCCAGCGGATCGTAGAGCAGCAGGTAGTTGCCCTTGGGATAGACGTTGGGAATCTTGACCGGCTCGTCCATCTCCTCGGAGGCGCAGCCGGCGAGGTGGCCGCCCCACTCGTTGGCCTCGAGCAGGATCTCGTTGGACAGCACGTCGAGCTTCTTCTGCGCCTCGCCCTGGATGTTGCCGGTGCCGGCGTCGCCAAGGATGCCGCCGAGGGCGCCCTTGCCGATGGCGTGGGAAATGCTCTTGCAGGCGCGGGCGACGACCTCGATCAGCAGGCGCAGGTCGGCGTTGATGCGCCCCGCACGCTGCTCTTCGATCAGGTATCGCGTCAGGGAAATCGGTTTCATGCGACGGGTCCGGGGTGGTGAAGCCGCGCATTTTACAGCGCCTGAAGGCATCATTCGCGGATGAATGCCCGCAAGCCCGATGTTCTGATCCTCGGCGGCGGGGTGATTGGCTTGGTTTGTGCCCTGAACCTGCTGCGCGCAGGCCGCAGCGTCACCGTCCTGGAGCGCAAGACCGTGGGTGCCGGCAGCTCGCACGGCAACTGCGGCACGATCACCCCCAGCCACGCCCCGCCCCTGTCCGCCCCCGGTGTGATCCAGCTGGCGCTGAAGTGGATGAGCCAGGCCGATGCTCCGCTCTACGTCCGCCCGCGCCTGGACTGGCGCCTGCTGGGCTGGCTGACCCGCTTCGCCGCCCGCGCCAACCCCACCGACTTCCGCAACGGCCTGCGCGCCAAGGCCCTGCTGCTGAACCGCTCGCGGGCCCTGCTGGAGCAGCTGGTGCGCGACGAGGGCCTGGCCTGCGAGTTCACCACCGGCGGCACCATGTACGTGTTCCGCGACGCGCGGGGCCTGGAACAGGCCAGCCGCCTGCTGGGCCCGGTACGCGGCGAGGGCATCGAGATCCGCGAACTCGACGGCGCCGCGACGCGCCAGCTTGAACCGGCGCTCAACGACAGCATCGTCGGCGGCCATTACTACCCCAATGACGCCTCACTGCGGCCGGAACGCTACGTCGCGGAACTGGCCCGCGTGGTGCGGTCACTGGGCGGGCAGATCCTCGAGAGCACCGAGGTCCTCGGCTTCGAACGCGAGGGCGGCCGGATCAGCGGCGTGCTGACCGCGCAGGGTCGCCTGTCCGCGCGGGAGATCGTCATGGCCCTCGGCGCCTGGTCGCCGCTGATGGCACGCCAGCTCGGCCTGGAACTGCCGATCCAGCCGGGCAAGGGCTACTCGATCACCACCAGCAACCCGAAACTGTGGCCGCGGGTGCCGATGGTGCTGAAGGAGCGCAGCGTCTGCGTCACCGGCTGGAACAGCGGCTACCGCCTCGGCAGCACCATGGAATTCTCCGGCTACGACGAGACCCTCAACCGCGTGCGGCTGGATGCGCTGAAGCGCGCCGCGGTCGAGTACCTGCGCGAGCCCTGGGGTGAAACCACGGTCGAGGAATGGTTCGGCTGGCGGCCGATGGTCTACGACGACCTGCCCCTGATCGGCCGCGCGCCGAAGCTGGACAACCTCTGGCTGGCCACCGGCCACGGCATGCTCGGCGTGACCCTGTCCGCGGTCACCGGCCGGCTGCTGTCGGAACTGCTGACCGGCACCGACCCCTGTGTCGACCCGTCCCTGGTCGACCCCGCCCGCTTCTCCTGAGGTCCGCCATGAACGCGATCAACCCGAAGTACGTCGAAGCGCTGCTGCAGATGGTCAACACGGCCGCCTTCCCCAGCCACATCGCCTTCCGCCTCGCCGCCATCGACCATGACAGCTGCCGCGTCGAGCTGGACATCCTGCCGCAGCATTTCCAGCCCTTCGGCATCGTCCATGGCGGCGTGCTGGCGACGCTGATCGACACCGCCACTTTCTGGGCCGGCTTCATGCGCCTGCCGCAGGACGCAGGGCTGGTCAACGTCGACCTCAAGCTCAACTACCTCAAGCCCGCCGTCTCCGGGAAGCTGGTCGCAGAGGGCCGATGCCTGCGTCCGGGCCGGCAGATCAGCTACACCGAGGCCTATGTGCGCGACGAGGCCGGCGAGCTGCTGGCGCATGGCACCTCGACCCTGATGGTACTGCCGGGCAAGGGCCTGAAGATCGACGCGCCGAAGTTTCTGGACTGAGCGCGTGTTGATAGCCCGGCTTCGCGCAGCGAAGCCGGGAAGGGACTTGCAAGCCTGCTCCCGGCTTGCCTGCGGCAAACCGGGCTACGGGGACTACTTCGCGCGCTTCGCCGTCGCCGCCTTCTTGCTTGCCGGCCGGCGAGCGGTTTGCGCGGCCGGTTTGCGCGGCGCCTTGGCCGGCTTGGCTTCCGCCTCGATGCGCTGGAACAACGTGTTCACCGCCGACTCGGCCGGTGTGCCCTTGACCCAGCCGCGGAAAGCCTTGACGCGATCTTCGTGGTCCATGATCCAGTGCAGCGCCGACTGCGCGGCGTGGTGACGCAGCGCCACCACCTCGTCCTCCGCGCGTTTCACCGCCGCCTTGGCGCGATCGCCCACGACCTGCGCCTTGGCGCCGAACTGCGAGAGTGTGAAGTTCAGCGATTCACCGGCTGTGCGCTTGCCGCTCGAACGGGGTTTCTTTGCAGCCATGGCCCATCTCCAGCTTGCAGGGGGAGACCGACCATACGCCCGCTGCGGCAGCGGTTCAAACCTCGCGATCAGCCACGCAGCGTCTGCAGCTGCTGCAGCAGCTCGCGCCACACCGTGCCGTGCTCCTGCGCATGCTGCGCGGAAGACAGGCCATCGTGTGTCAGCGGGCGATGGGGCCCTTGCCCGCCTGGCGCTGAGAACCCCGGCAGTTGCCGGCAAGGTCCAGTCAAGCCAGCCCTGCGAGAAGCATGGGACACTTTGCTCCCCCGGCTCAGGGCGAGGCCGGGAAATATTCCATGAAGCGGCTCGGCAGAGAACGCTCGACGGTCTCGATCAGCACCACCTCGGCAGCCGCGACCTCCTGCTGCAATCGCTCCGGATTCAGGTCGTTCCAGTGCAGGTACTGCACCGCCGGATACGGCGACTCGAACTGGTCGCGGGTGATGTTGAAGAAGGAGTCATGGATCACCAGCAAGCGACGCCGGTCGGGCTGACGCCCGCTGCCGAGCGTCCAGGCCCAGCGCTCGCGGGTTTCGTGGTCGGCCAGGCCGCCCATGCGAAACAGGTCAGGATGTACCTGTGACTCATCGAATTTCGCCGGGCGCGCGCCGTCCAGCAGGCCCGGGCTGATCCGCTCGATCATCGCCCTGGCCGCCAGCGTGCTGCCGTAGCCGGTCCAGTGGGTATCCCCGGCCGAATACAGCGGCCGCGCCTGCCGGCGACCCTGCTGCAGGATCTCGAACAGGTCGATGTAGGCCGCACCGCCCTGGCGCAAGCCGGCGCGCACCAGGGCATTGCTGCGGCGCACGCATTCGGCCTCGGGGCTGTGCAGCCGGGGCACGTAGTCGGGGTAGATGCTTTCCTTGTCCGGCGCCACCGTCAGGAACACCGGCTTGCCGCTGTCGCGCAGGCCGGAGATCCAGGCCATCGCGGCGCTGACACTGGCGGCCAGCGCCGCCTCGTCGCGACAATCGCGCTCGAGGCTGGCGCGCAGTGCCAGCCAGCCCTGCTCGCCGGGCACCACCTCAAGCGTCGCCAACGACAGGAAGGCCTTCATTTCGAAGCGCGTCTTCAACAGCAGGCTGTGGCTGCGCAGCGGGTTGTGCTCGAGCAGCGCCTGCGACAGCTGCCGGTAGAAAGCCGGTTTGCGCAGTGCCTCGGACGTGGGCTGCGGCAGCGGCGCCAGCGGCCGGTTCTCGACCAGCTGCGCTCGCAGCCCGGCCAGCCAGGCGCTAGCCGGGGCCAGCAGCAGCAGCACGATCCAGCCGATCGTCAGGGCCTGTCCGGGACGGGGCTTGGCCATGGCTCAGAACTGGAAGTAGAGGAAGGGACTGAAGGAGCCGCTGGCCACGCGCATCAACGCATAGACCAGGCCGGCGCCGATGATCACGCCCGCAGCAGCCCAGCGGACGGCCAGCTTCGGCGAGGCGTACAGCACCGTGCCGCGGAACTCGCGCGGCAGCAGGAACACCAGCAGGCCCAGCGCGGCGAAAGCCAGGTCGCGGTTGGCAAAGCGCTCCGCCAGCGCCACCGGCCACTGCAGCTGGTCCAGGCGCACCATCGCGGACAGGAACTGGCCGATCTGTTCCATGCTGCCGGCGCGGAACATGACCCAGCCGATCATCACCAGCAGCAGCGTCACCACACGACGCAGGACCAGTTCCGGCAAGCCGCGGCGCAGGTCGGCATCCTCCACCGCACGCAGGCCCAGCAGGCGCTCCAGCAGCACCAGCGTGCCGTGGTAGGCGCCCCACAGCACGAAGGTCCAGCTGGCGCCATGCCACAGGCCGGTGAGCAGGAACACGATGAACAGGTTGCGGTAGGTCGCCAGTTCGCCCTTCTGGGAACCGCCCAGCGGGATGTAGAGATAGTCGCGGAACCAGCTCGACAGGCTCATGTGCCAGCGCCGCCAGAAATCCGAGATCGACAGCGAGGAATACGGCCGGTTGAAGTTCTCCGGGAAGCGGAAGCCGAAGATGCGCGCCAGGCCGATGGCCATGTCGGTGTAGCCGGAGAAGTCGAAGTAGATCTGCACCGTGTAGGCCAGCACTCCGAGCCAGGCCGCACCCGGCGTCAGCTCGGCGCCGGACAGCGCGAAGATCGGGTCGGCGATGGCACCGGCGGCGTCGGCGATCAGGACCTTCTTGACCAGGCCATGGGCGAAACGCTGCAGGCCGGCGACCACGTCGTCGAGCCGCGGATCGCGCTGCAACAGCTGGTCGGCGATGGTCTGGTAACGCACGATCGGACCCGCCACCAGCTGCGGGAACAGCAGGATGTACAGCGCGTACTCCACCGGGCTCTTCAGCGGCACCGCCCGCTGCCGCGCCACGTCGAAGACGTAGCTCATCGCGTGGAAGGTGAAGAAGGAAATGCCGATCGGCAGCGCCACCGACTGCCAGGCGATCGGCGTGCCGCTGGCCGCGGCGAACTGGGCCACGGCGAAATTGGCGTACTTGAAGTAGCCGAGCAGGCCGAGATTGAACAGCACCACCCCGCCGATCACCCAGGGCAGCAGCGGCGGACGCTCACGCCGCGCCCAGTCGACCAGGATCGCCAGGCCGTAGTTGCAGGCGATCGACACGCCGATCAGCCACAGGAACTCCACGCCCGGGCCCCAGACGTAGAACGCCAGCGACAGCAGCACCAGCATGACGTTGGCAGCACGGGTCCCGAGCAGGAACCAGGCGGCGAAGCCCAGCAGCAGGGCCAGCGGCAGGAAGGCGTGCAGGAACTCGAACGAGGAGAAAACCATCGACCCGATCAGCCCGGCGACCGCTACGGCCGACGCTCCGGAAAAATGAAGCCGCGAGCTTAGCGACGGCCAGCCCCAAAGACAAAGGCCCCGTTTCCGGGGCCTTGTCGTACAGCGGACTGCTTGTTTGAACAGACGTGGCCACGGATGGCCACGTCTTGTTCAGAGACGACTCAGAAGTCGCCCATGCCGCCCATGCCGCCCATGCCACCGCCGCCGCCCGGCATTGCCGGCTCGGACTTCTGCGGCAGTTCGGCGATCATCGCTTCGGTGGTCAGCAGCAGGCCGGCGACCGAGGCCGCGTTCTGCAGCGCCAGGCGCGTGACCTTGGCCGGGTCGATGATGCCCATCTCGATCATGTCGCCGTACTGGCCGGTGCCGGCGTTGTAGCCGAACGCACCCGTGCCTTCCGCAACCTTGGCGAGAATCACGGACGGCTCTTCGCCGGCGTTCTTCACGATCTGGCGCAGCGGCTCCTGGATGGCGCGACGCAGGATGTTGACGCCGACCGTCTGGTCGTCGTTGGCACCCTTGAGCTTCTCCAGGACCTTGGCAGCACGGACCAGCAGCACGCCGCCGCCGGCGACGATGCCTTCTTCAACGGCCGCACGGGTGGCGTGCAGCGCGTCTTCGACGCGGGCCTTCTTTTCCTTCATCTCGACTTCGGTCGCGGCACCGACCTTGATCACGGCGACGCCGCCGGAGAGCTTGGCCAGACGCTCCTGCAGCTTCTCCTTGTCGTAGTCGCTGGTGGCCGCTTCAACCTGCGAGCGGATTTCCTTGATGCGCGACTCGATGACTTCCTTCTTGCCGGCGCCGTCGATGATCGTGGTGTTTTCCTTCTCGATCTGCACGCGCTTGGCGGTGCCGAGGTCGGCCAGGGTGGCCTTCTCCAGCGACAGGCCCAGCTCTTCGGTCACCACGGTGCCGCCGGTCAGGGTGGCGATGTCCTTGAGCATTTCCTTGCGACGGTCGCCGAAGCCCGGCGCCTTGACGGCGGAAACCTTGAGGATGCCGCGCAGGTTGTTGACCACCAGGGTGGCCAGCGCCTCGCCTTCGACGTCTTCGGCAACGATCAGCAGCGGGCGGCCCGACTTGGCGACGCCTTCCAGCACCGGCAGCAGCTCGCGGATGTTGGAGATCTTCTTGTCCGTGATCAGGATCAGCGGGTTGTCCAGGTCGCACTGCTGCGACTGGGCGTTGTTGATGAAGTACGGGCTGAGGTAGCCGCGGTCGAACTGCATGCCCTCGACGACGTCGAGTTCGTTGGCCAGGGACTTGCCCTCTTCAACGGTGATCACGCCTTCCTTGCCGACCTTGTCCATCGCGTCGGCGATGATCGTGCCGATCTCGGAGTCGGCGTTGGCCGACACGGTGCCGACCTGGGCAATGGCCTTGCGGTCCTTGCAGGGGGTGGCGTTCTTCTTGATCTCTTCGGTGATGGCGGCGACGGCGAGGTCGATGCCACGCTTGATGTCCATCGGGTCGACGCCGGCGGTGACCGACTTCAGGCCTTCGTTGACGATCGCCTGGGCCAGCACGGTGGCGGTGGTGGTGCCGTCACCGGCTTCGTCGGAGGTCTTGGAAGCGACTTCCTTGACCAGCTGGGCGCCCATGTTCTCGAACTTGTCCTTCAGCTCGATTTCCTTGGCGACGGACACGCCGTCCTTGGTGACGGTCGGAGCGCCGTAGGACTTGTCGAGCACGACATTGCGGCCCTTGGGACCGAGCGTGACCTTGACGGCGTTGGCCAGGATGTTGACACCGGCGACCATGCGCGCGCGCGCGTCGTCACCAAACTTGAGTTCTTTAGCAGCCATTGTTGAATCCTCTTAACGAATCAGTAAGTTAGGCGACGACGGCGAGAATGTCGTCTTCACGCAGGACAACCAGATCCTGGCCGTCGACCTTCACTTCGGTGCCCGAATACTTGCCGATCAGGACGGTGTCGCCCTTCTTGACGTCGGGGGCGTGGATCTTGCCGTCGTCGGAGCGCTTGCCCGGGCCGACTGCGATCACTTCGGCCTTCAGCGGCTTCTCGGCAGCGTTGTCCGGGATGATGATGCCACCGGCGGTCTTCTTCTCTTCTTCCAGACGCTTGACGACCACGCGGTCGTTCAGGGGACGCAGATTCATGGTAAAGCTCCCGATTTCAAAGGGTTATTGACAAATTGGCGAATGCCGCAAAGCTTTCGATGGCGCCGTTGTTAGCACTCGCCACACGAGGCTGCTAATTCTTGAGGACAGGCCCCGCAGATTCAAGAGGCGAGGCAAAAGAAAAAGCGCCGGCCGTTGCGGCCGGAATCCTCCATCCGGGGTCGGCGGAATCGCCGGGGGACTACTCGTCGAGGGTGAAACCCACCTTCACCGTCACCTGCCAGTGCCCGACCTGGCCGTTCTCGATATGGCCGCGGACTTCGCCAACCTCGAACCACTTGAGGTTATGGATGTTCTTGGACGCCCGGCGCACCGCGCCGCGTACCGCATCCTCGACGCTGGTTTCGGAGGAACCGACGAGTTCGGTGGTCTTGTAGACGTGATTCTTGGACATGGCCCGGTCTCCAGTCTGGCCGGCCCGTCCGCGAACGCGTACGACGCCGGAAAAGCTTTGCGGCTGTACCCGGGTCCAAGCTAGCACCGGCGGCGCGGGCTGACAAAACCAAAAGGCCCGCCGTGTGGCGGGCCCGGAGGCAGCGGCGGCGGATCAGTGCGGCAGCGGCATCGCGCCGGCACCCGCGCCCATCGGGATCTGCACCCGACGGTAGAAGTCGGCCAGCAACCAGATCGGGCCGATCAGCAGGAACTGCAGGTCCTTGAGGAAGGACGGGCGCGCCCCCTCGAATTCATGGCCGACGAACCGGCCGACCCAGGCGAGCACGAACACCGTCGCCGCCAGCCAGGGTAGCTGCGGCCCCAGCGCCGTCTCCAGCAGCAGCACTCCGGCATACATCGCGCAGAACACAATCACCATGCCCAGCGCCAGCTGCCAGCACAGGCTCGCGTAGTACAGGATCCAGCCGAGCAGCAGCAGCGTCGCGGCATTGACCAGCGCATCGCCCAGCGGGATCGCCTTGAGCGCGCACAGCAGGGAGAACACGATCGACGGCACGCAGATCCAGTGCAGCATCTTGTTCACCGGATGGCGGTGGCCCTCGCCGTATTCGAGCAGCCAGGACTTCAGCGTCTTCATCATGCCAAGCCTCCGCAGGTCAGCAGTGAAGTATCCTAGCGTCGCGGCACCAGAACGATAGTAAATACTCCCTTCCCAGGTGCGAGCTGATGGTAAAAACGATTCAATCCGACATCGACCCGGTCGACCGGGTCATCTCGAGGCTGTACCGCTGGGCCATGGCGGTGCCGCCCGGGCAGTACCGGACCTGGGCGCTGGAGCAGGTGCAACGCGTCATCCCGCATGACGGCGCCCTCTGGGGCAGCGGCTCGCGCAGCGCACTGAAGTTCCATACGGTCACGCTGAAGGGCCTGCCGTCGGATTACCCGGCCGCGCTGGAAGCCACCACTGCGATCAACCCGATCCTGCCGCACCTGCTGGAGCACTACGACGTGCCCGCCGACATGTCGCAGGTGATGGCCGACGAGAAGTTCTACGACTCCGAGATCTACCGCCGCGCCTTCCTGCCCTTCGGCATCGAGCGCATCCTGTCGATGTCGCACATGGACCGGCGCAGCAGCATCTATTCGCTGGTGTCGCTGTACCGCAGTGATCGCAGCCACCGCTTCACCGAGCTGGAGAAGCACCAGCACAAGCGCCTGTCCTACCATCTGTTCAACGCCGCCTCGCACGCCTTCTTCCTGCACCTGCTCAAGACCCAGCCGGAGCGTCCGCTGGGCGCCGGCGCCGCGGTGGTGGACCAGCACGGCAATTTCCACGAGGCGCAGCCGCGCTTCCTGGAGATGCTCGACGAACGCTTCCCCAACCGCCAGCCGCAGCAGCTGCCGTTCAAGCTGCCGGATGCCGGACAGACCCTGTGCTTCCAGGACCTGATGGTGCGTGGCGAGGCCCAGAACGACCTGCTGCTGCTGACGCTGTGGCCGGCCGGCCCGCTGGATCGCCTGACCTCGCGCGAGCGCGAGAT
This sequence comes from Solimonas sp., assembly GCA_035476855.1. Lineage (GTDB taxonomy): Bacteria > Pseudomonadota > Gammaproteobacteria > Nevskiales > Nevskiaceae > Solimonas_A. The sequence continues at coordinate 11,508 of DATILC010000231.1, forward strand.
CGTGCACTGCGTGGCGCAGGGCCTGTCGTTCAAGCAGGCGGCGAAGAAGATCGGCGTGGCGCCTTCGACCGTGGCCAACCACCTGTACCGCGTCTATCGCAAGCTCGGCGTCTACAGCCGCACCGAGCTGGCCTCGCTGGTGTACCCGGATTCGACGACGCGAAACTGAGCGGCAAAAGCCGGATGCTAGACTCCGCGCCATGAAAATCCTGACCGCCACCGACCTCAAGGCACGCCTCGACGCCGCGCCGCTGACCGTCCTCGACGTCCGCACCGACGAAGAACTCAGCCTTGCCGCCCTGCCCGGCGTGCGCCACATCCCGATGCAGGAACTGCCGGCCCGCATCGGCGAACTGGACGCGGCAGCCCCGGTGGCCGTGCTGTGCCACCACGGCGTGCGCTCGGAGATGGCCGGGCGCTTCCTCGAACGCAACGGCTTCACCGAGGTCTACTCGGTCGCCGGCGGCATCGATGCCTGGTCGGTCGATGTCGACCCGGCCGTGCCGCGCTACTAGGGCGTCAACCCTTCGCCTGCCCGTTCGTTCATCGCTCATCGACC
>DATILC010000232.1:0-9771 GCA_035476855.1 Solimonas sp.
CGGCCTCGAGCTCTGCCTGGGCTGCCACTACCGGGTGCTGAGCGATGACCCGAAAACCGTCATCGGCCTGCCGGAAGTGCAGGTCGGGCTGTTGCCGGGCGCTGGTGGTACCCAGCGCCTGCCGCGCCTGATCGGCATCCCCAACGCGCTGCCGCTGCTGCTGCAGGGCAAGCAGGTCAAGCCGGCCGAAGCGCTGAAGCTGGGCATCGTCCACGCCATCGGCCCGGCCGAGACGCTGGTGGAGAAGGCCCGCGAGTGGCTGCTGGCCGCCCCGAGCGCCGAACAGCCCTGGGACAACAAGAAGTTCCGCATCCCCGGCGGCGCCGGCCCGATGGCCGCGCACGCCAACCAGACCTTCGTCGCCGGCAACGCGCTGACCTCGGCCAACACCAACGGCAACTATCCGGCGCCGAACGCGATCATGTCCTGCGTGTTCGAGGGCACCCAGGTGCCGATCGACCTGGGCCTGCGCATCGAGAGCAAGTACTTCGGCAAGCTGCTGTCGGGCGCCGTGGCACGCAACATGATCCGCACGATGTTCATCAACAAGGGCGCCGCCGACAAGCTGGTTAACCGTCCAAAGGGCGTCGCCAAGTCGAAGGTCACCAAGCTCGGTGTGCTCGGCGCCGGCATGATGGGCGCCGGTGTGGCGCACGTCAGCGCCAAGGCCGGCATCGAGGTCGTGCTGCTGGACAACACGGCGGAGCAGGCCGCGAAGGGCAAGGCCGGCATCGCCGCGATGCAGGCCAAGGACCTGGCCAAGGGCCGCACCACCCAGGACAAGATTGACGCGATCCTCGCCCGCATCAAGACCACTGCCGACTACGCCGACCTCGAAGGCTGCGACCTGATCGTCGAGGCGGTGTTCGAGAAGCGCGAGATCAAGGCGGACGTCACTGCGAAGACCGAGGCGGTGATTCCCGAGAGCGCGACCTTCGGCTCCAATACCTCGACCCTGCCGATCACCGGCCTGGCCCAGGCCTCGAAGCGGCCGAAGCAGTTCATCGGCATCCACTTCTTCTCGCCGGTCGAGAAGATGCCGCTGGTCGAGCTGATCCTCGGTGAGCAGACCAGCCAGGAAACCCTGGCCAAGGCGCTGGACTATGTCGCGCAGATCAAGAAGACGCCGATCGTGGTGCGCGACTTCCCGGGCTTCTACACCAGCCGCGTGTTCGGCACGTTCTGCTCGGAAGGCCAGAAGATGCTGCTCGACGGCATCGAGCCGGCGCTGATCGACAACGGCGCGCGCCTGGCCGGCTTCCCGGTCGGTCCGCTGGCGGTGTCGGACGAAGTGACGATGTTCCTGCAGCAGAGCATCTACAAGCAGCAGGATGCCGATGGCCTGCCGGAGAAGTATCGCGGCAAGCTGGGTCGCCCGGTGGTCGACAAGATGGTCGACGAGCTCAAGCGTCCGGGCCGCCGTTTCGGTGCCGGCTTCTACGACTACCCGGAAGGCCAGCCGAAGAAGCTGTGGAAGGGCCTGAAGGACGCCTTCCCGCTGAAGGCCGAGCAGCCGACGCTGGAAGAGGTGAAGAAGCGCTTCCTCACGATCATGGCGCTGGAGACGGCGCGCTGCTTCGAGGAGGGCGTGATTGCCAGCCCGATCGACGCCGACATCGGTTCGATCCTCGGCATCGGCTACCCGGCCTGGACCGGCGGCACGCTGTCCTACATCGACACGCTGGGCGCCAAGGCTTTCGTCGAGGACTGCCAGCGTCTCGCCGCCGCCTGGGGGCCGCGCTTCGCGCCCTCCGAGTGGCTGGTAGCAAGGGCGAAGAAGGCTGAGCTGTTCTACACGCCGTCGAAAGCGTAAATCCTGAAGGCAAACGGAGGTCCTGCATGTCTGCGAATACCGTGGTGAACCTGGTGCCGCCGGCATCGCAGGCTTCCGATGTGCTGGCGGGGCTGCTCGCCCGCCAGCGCGCTGCCCTGCAGGAGCGCGCCGAGCCTTCGTCGCACGCGCAGCGTCGCGAGATGCTGCGCAAGCTGGAACAGGCGCTGATGGACCGGCGCCTGGCCCTGGCCGATGCGATGGCTGCCGACTTCGGTGGCCGCGCACGCCAGGAATCCCTGCTGGAGCTGTTCGTCGTGATCGACGACCTGCGCCACGCACAAAGCCATCTGAAGCGCTGGATGCGCACGCGCCGGGTTGCTGCCAACTGGCAGTTCCTGCCCAGCCGGGCACGGCTGATGCCGCAGCCGCTGGGCGTGATCGGCGTGATCGGCGCCTACAACTACCCGGTGATGACGACGCTGTCGCCGGTGGTCGGGGCGATCGCCGCTGGCAACCACGTGATGATGAAGCCGTCGAGCCTGACCCCGCGCACCACCGAAATGCTGCGCGAGATCATCGCCGGGCTGTATCCGGAAGAGCAGGTCGCGGTGGTGACCGGTGACAGCAGCATCGCCAAGCAATTCTCCAAGCTGCCTTTCGATCACCTGGTGTTCACCGGCTCGACCCGCGTCGGCAAGCTGATCATGCGTGATGCCTCCGAGAACCTGGTGCCGGTGACGCTGGAACTGGGCGGCAAGTGCCCGGCCATCGTCGGCGAGGACTACGACCTCAAGACCGCGGCCGAGACCATCGTCCAGACCAAGTTCCTCAACGCCGGACAGACCTGCGTCACCGGCGACTATGCGCTGGTGCCGGAGCACAAGGTCGGCGAGTTCCTCGCGCACGCCCGCAACGCGATCAAGGCGTTCTACCCGAAGCTGGTCGACAACCAGGACTACGGCCGCGTGCTGATCAAGAGCGACTGGACGCGACTGAACGACTGGGTGGAGGAGGCGAGGGGCCGCGGCGCGGAGATCGAAACCTTCAACCCCGCCAACGAGACCTGCAGCCCGGACAACCGCGTGTTCCCGCCGACGCTGGTGTCGAAGGTCCCCACCGATACCACGCTGTGCCGCGAGGAGATCTTCGGGCCGGTGCTGCCGGTGCTGGGCTACAAGTCGCTGGATGCGGCCATCGCCCACGTCAATGCCGGTGATCGCCCGCTGGCGCTGTACTTCTTCAGCAACGACGGCGCCGCACAGGAGCGCGTCCTGCGCCGCACGATTTCCGGTGGCGTGAGCATCAACGGCTGCGGCTACCACGCGATCCAGCACAACCTGCCGTTCGGCGGTGTCGGCGCCAGCGGCATCGGTGCCTACCACGGCCAGGGCGGTTTCGAACGCTTCTCCCATATCAAGCCGATCCTCTACATGAGCAAGCTGACCAAGGCCAGCGTGTTCCTGCGGCCGCCCTTCGGCGCCCTCGCCGCATGGGTGCTCGGCTTCATGCTCCACAACCGTCCCAAGCGCGAGATTCTCTGATGAACGCAGCCCTGCAAGAGTCGCCGGCCGTCGCGGCGGAATTCCAGAACATCCTGTACAGCGTCGACAATCGCATCGCGCTGATCCGCTTCAACCGTCCCAAGGCACTCAATGCCATGACGATGGAGCTGATGGACGAGCTCAACCTGGCCTTCGACCGCGCTGCTACCGATCCGGCGGTGGGTGTGATCGTGCTCACCGGCGAGGGGCGTGGCTTCTCCTCCGGTGCGGACCTGGCGGCCACCGGCGCCAAGCCGCCGGTCGACCTGCAGGGCCGTCTCGACCTCGGCTACGTGCTGGACCGCTACTACAACCCGCTGATCCTGAAGATGCGCGAGCTGCCCAAGCCGGTGATCGCCGCGGTCAACGGCATGGCTGCCGGCGCCGGTGCCAACCTGGCGCTGATGGCCGACGTCACCGTCGCCTCGCGCTCTGCCTACTTCCTGCAGGCCTTCGTCAATGTCGGCCTGATCCCCGATGCGGGTGGTACCTGGATCCTGCCGCAGCTGATCGGGCCGCAGCGCGCCATGGGCCTGGCCCTGTTCGGCGACCGCCTGCCGGCCGAGAAGGCCAAGGAATGGGGCCTGATCTGGGAGGTCTACGACGACGAGCAGCTGATGCCGCAGGTGCTGGCGCTGGCGCAGCGCCTGGCCGAAGGCGCGGGCGTGGCGATCGAGCGCACCAAGCGTGCGATCCACGCCGCGGCGAAGAACGAGCTGGCGACGCAACTCGACCTGGAAAGCGACCTGCAGCGCGACTGCGGCCGTTCGCAGGACTTCATGGAAGGCGCGATGGCCTTCGTGCAGAAGCGCAAGCCGAACTTCAAGGGACGCTGAAGATGGAACAGTTCAATGCCGTGCAGTACGGCCTGCGCAGCACGCCGGTCACCGAGGGCTGGGTGAATGAGCCGCTGACCCCGCGCGAGCGCGAGGTCATGGCCTGCCTGTCGCAGCGCATGATGGATCGCGAGATCGCCGCGTCGCTGCAGGTGTCGATCAATACGGTGAAGCATCACCTGCGCAACATCTACTCCAAGTTCGGAGTGGGCAGCCGGCGCCAGGCGGTGGATCGCTACCGGGTGGCCATGGACTAGCTTGCGGCGAGGCCGCCGGCTATTCAGGCCTGGCGTGCCACCAGCTTGCGCTGACGCTTGTCGGCGTACATGGCACTGTCGGCTTCTTTGAAGGCGGCCTGGAGACTGCCGCAGAGGTCACGCATGGCGGAGCCCAGCGAGGCCTCCACGCCAGCGCGCTCCATGGACTGCGTCAGGCGCCGCATCACGATGCCGGCATGCTGCGGCTGGCAGTCCACCGACAGATAGGCGAATTCGTCGCCGCCGAGGCGCGCAATCAGGTCCTCCTGCCGACCGGCGAGTTGCAGCGCCTGTCCCGCCTTGCGGATCAGCACGTCGCCCGCCGCGTGGCCCTCGGTGTCGTTGACGCGCTTGAGTCCATCCAGATCGATGACCACGACGCAGGCGTTGCCGCCGTGCCGGCGGTAGTGGTCCTCCAGCGTCTGGACGTTTTGATCCCAGCCGCGCCGGTTGAGCAGTCCGGTCAGCACATCGGTCATGCCCTGTTCGCGGGCCTGCAGTTCGCGTTGCTGCAGGACACCGGTCTGCTCGGCTTCGCGCTCCATCAGCAGGCCGCTGACCCATTCGATCAGGAACAGCGAGGCGAAGATGCCGGCGGTCGAGGTGATGGCGACGGCCAGGATGGGGTCCAGCAGTTCGGCGCGCAGGGCGAGGGCCTGCAGCATGCCGATCAGGATCGGAATCAGCACGGCGGCGGGAATCAGGCGACGCTTGGCGGCGCCGCTGATGCCGGAATCGCCCAACGAGGCGACCGCGCCGCGGGGATTGAGCGACAGGGTGCCGAGCGACAGCAGGATCAGCAGCAGCACCTCGGGCAACTGCAGCGGCGTGTGCAGGCTGCTGCGCCCGATATCCACCAGGGAGTCGGCCTGGAACAGGTAGCCCAGGGTCGCGCCGAAGGCCAGCACCAGCACGACCACGGCACAGGTATCGACATCGTCGAAGCGGGCCGATCGCTGCCGCAGTGCCAGGATCAGTGCCAGGGCGAGCAGCAGCTGACTGATCGCGACCAGCATCGCGGGGCGGCCGGGATGGGGGCCGACCAGCGCCTTTAGGACCGGCTCATCGAACAGGAAGCGTTCAAACCCGAGGTTGATTCCCAGCCAGTATTGCGACAGCACCAGCAGGGCCAGCAGGGCGGCGACGATGGCGCCGGCCAGTGCCTGCCCGCGCAGGCCCGGGTGGGCGTGGCCACGCAGGCTGACGGCGAGTGCCCCCAGGCCGACGGTGCTCAGCGGCGGCAGGAACAGCCAGGGTGCGACTCCCAGCAGGACGAACACCTGCGAGAACGACGCCCAGCTCAGCAGGCTGAACAGGCAGAGGACCAGGGTCAGGTGTGCACTGATCGAGGCGAAGCGGTTCGGACTCATATATGCACATTGTAGGCAGGCTGGCGGGCGTCGCGTAGAGCATTGCCGCAAGCCTGGCCCGATCAGCTGTCCGGATCACCGCCTGCCTGGCCCGAACCGGGACTCAGGACTTCCCGCCGGAACCTCGCTGCTGCCAGCGATGCTGGGAACGGCCGCGGAATCCTTCAGTCCGTGAGGGAAGGGGAGGCCGCGGCCTGCGGCATGCCAGCGTCGATGTAGGGTGCGAGGAAGCCGGTCATCGCGACGATGGCGGCGTCGCGGTATTCCGGCGTGATCTCGCCGTGCTCGAAGAAGGAGCGACGGAAGCAGGCGGTGCCGATGTCGGCGGACAGCGTGGTCAGGTCCGGCGGCGGGTCCGGCAACTCGCCACCGCGATACCAGACCATGCGGCCGAGGTCGCCGAGGCGCTTGTTGCTCTGCTCCTGTACGCGATAGCTGCTGTCGGTGACGGCGCCGCCGAGGATCAGCAGCCGCGCCGCCGGACGCGAGTTGTGGAACTCCACGGCGTGTCTGACCACCGCGGCGATGCCCTCGCGCCAGCCGAGGTTGCGCAGCTCCTCGGCGCGTGAATAGAACACCGACTCCAGTTCCAGGATGTAGCGGCTGACCAGCTCGTTGAGTACGGCGTAGGGCGTCGGGAAATAGGCGTAGACGCTGCCGCGGGTGTAGCCGAGGCGTTCGGCCAGTGCCGGGATCGAGAAGCCGTTGAGCCCCTGCTCGATCAGCAGCTGCTCGGCCTCCTGCAGGATGCGGTCGAAGCGGTCCTTCGCGCGCTGCTGCGTGGGTTGCCGGGCGATCGCCGAGGGATCGAGTGCATCGTTCATGCAGGGCAGGATAGCGGCCCTTGCTGAAATTGACAAATGTCAATACGAGGCTATATTGACAAAAGTCGAAATAAATCCAAAGCGGTCCCTGTTGGAGGAGACAGGCATGAACCCAGGCAACAAGTCGTTGCGTGCCCTGCTGTTGCTGCTGCCGGTGCTGGCGCTGTCCGCCTGCGCCGGCGGGCGCAGCGACCCGGCTTCGGGTGGCGGCGCGCCCGCGGCCCGCAGCATGGAGGAGCACTTCTCCGGCCGCGTGCAGCCCAACCTCGACTTCTGCCGCAGCTGCCATGTCCCGGCCGGCATTGCCGATGTCGAGGACGGCCGCGATTTCATGCTGTCGAAGGACCGCTCGCAGGACCTCGCCAAGCTGCGTGCCAGCTGGGAGCGCCTGGGCCGCAACAACCCGACCTCGCGCATCCTGCTGATGTCCTCGGGACAGGAGACGCCGCATACCGGCGGCAAGCCCTGGCCGGTGGGCAGCCAGCAGTACCGCAACATGGAAATCCTGCTGAAGTGCTTCGAGAACCCGTCGACCTGCGGCGGGTTGCTGGCAGGCGGCATCGATCCCGGAACCTTGCTGCCGCTGCTGGGCAGTTCGCGCGGTGGCCATCGCTGGTTCGACTACTGCGAGGGCAAGGGCAACGAGGCCCTGCTGCCGCCCGACCCGCGCTCGCTGGTGGTCAGCGGCATCAACGAGGGCAAGGCGGTCCACTACAACGCGTACTGGAAGGACTGCCACGCCGATCCGGAACTGGTCGGCGAGCGTGCCCACCCGAAGACCTGCGGCGAACTGCGCGAAAGCCATGCGCGCGGCGCGGTGCTGATGAAGGGCAATGGCGCCGTCGGCGCCGGCAACTTCTTCGCCGCCACCGGCGAGGGGGACCTGTTCTCGACCACTGCCGAGGGCTACAACCGGCTGTGGTTCATCTGGGGCCTGCCGGGCCGTCCCGACAACTTCGACGATCTGGTCGCCGAGCGCTTCGGCGTGCCGCGCAGTGTCGAGCGCAATCCCTATCCGCTGCCGAATGAGGATCCGAATGATCCGAAGCTGGATGGCGGTTCCGGCCGGCTGCCGGCGAATCTCACGCAGACGCGTGATGCCGACGGCAAGTGGACCGGTCGCATCGGCCTCAACTGCCATGGCTGCCACAGCGGCCAGATCGGCAAGGCCAGCGATGGACCCGGCCTGGGCCTGGTCTATGGCTCCGGCAACCCCAACGGTGATGTCTCGGTGATCGCGCGCGACCTCGGCCTCACCGGTGCGCCGGCGATCTCGGCCTTCGCGCTGTTCAGCACCCAGCGTGGCACCAACAACGCGGCCTTCTTCAACATCGCCGCGCTGACCGGCGTGCAGCCCGACATGTCGCTGCTCGACACCCTGCGTTCCGGCTCCAATGCCTCCGGCGACAACCCGGCCTGGTGGAACGTCGGCCATCGTCCGCTGAAGTTCTGGAACGGTTCCTTCCCCTCGGATGCGGTGCGCGTCGACCTGGCCTTCTTCACGCCGCTGGCCGGCGGTGATTCGGCCAGCTTCGTCAGCGCGCATGCGCAGGATGCGGACCACTGGATCCTGTCGCAGAAGGCGCCGGCGTATCCGAAGTCCATCGACGTCCCGCTGGCGGAGCAAGGCGCGATCCTGTTCCACTCGAAGGATCTCTGGGCCGAGGGCCTCGACAATCCGGCGGAAAAGCCTGCCGGCGGCAACGGCTCCTGCGCCAGCTGCCATGGCGCCTACTCGCCGCGCTTCGTCCACGATCCGGCCTACCTCGACGACCCCGCGCTGGAAGGTGTCGCCAGCTTCGTCGTGCCGCGCGCGGTGATCCGCACCGATTTCGCCCGCGCCAGCAGCGACAACGAGGGTGTGTCGCAGGCGCTGTCGCGCACCGACATCGGCTATCCGGAAACCGCCGGCGCCGGGCCCCAGCAGGACTGCGGTACGCAGACCCGCGAGGCGACGCGCGCCGAGAGCGGCCGCGAGATCGGCTACCTGGCACCGCCGCTGTACGGCGCCTGGGCCACCGCGCCCTACCTGCACAACGGCTCGATACCCGATGCCTGGACGCTGCTGAAGCCTTCGGAGCGCCCGCGGCTGTGGCGTCGCGTGTCGACGCCGCCGCGCGAGGACCAGGCCGGCAAGGTGGTGATGGGTTTCGACACCGACATCAACCGCGCCTATGACCCGTCGAAGCTGGGCTGGAAGTACGACGTCATCGCCTGCGGCGTCGGCTCGCTGCCGTTCCTCGACTGCGACCCGCTGGGCTCGAACGAGGATCCGGCAGCGCGCGCGGTGATCAACCTGCTCTACGGCAACCTGCTGGCGGCCTGGAACATCGGCAATGTCACTTCCTTCGCGCAGCTGACACCGCAGCAGATCGAGGATCGCAAGATCTACAACAGCAACCTGTTCAGCCAGGGCAACGAGGGGCACGACTTCACCGCCGTGCTCACCGACGATGAGCGTCGCGCCCTGATCGAGTACCTCAAGACCCTTTGAGCATCCGATGGAAGACACCCGCATGCGCATCAACAAGAGCATCGGCGGCAGCATCCTGCTGCTGGCCGTGACGCTGCTCTCCGGCTGTTCCCGCAGCAGCGACGGGGATGGTGCACCCCGCGCCAGCAGCGGCGGCAGTACCGACACCACCACCAAGGAGCATCCGCTGCTGGGTGGCCCGCGTGGCGGCAATGTCTGGGCGAATTTCTGCGCGGGCAAGGGCGACGAGGCGGTGCTGCCGCGCGATCCGCGAGAGCTGCTGGTGCCGGGCGTCAACGAGGGCCGCGCGGTGGCCTTCAACGCGTATTGGCGCAGCTGTGACAACGTCACGGCACGTCCCCAGACCTGCGGCGAACTGCGCGCGCAATCCGGTCTCGGCCGCTTCGTCGCCCATGGACAGGGCGAGGCCGGCACGCCGCTGAGCTTCGCCGGCGGCCAGGAGAATCCGTCCGGTCTTGACGCCGAGGCCTACAACCGCCTGTGGGAGGTCTGGGGCCTGCCCGGGCGCCCGGACAACTTCGACGAACTGGTCGCGCAACGTCACGGCTCGCCGCTGACGCCCTGGCGCAATCCCTATCCGTTGCCGGGCGAGAATCCCAACGATCCGAAACTCGATGGCGGCTCCGGTCAGCTGCCGCTGGCCTACACCCAGATCCGCAAGGCCGACGGCAGCTG
>DATILC010000233.1:0-8259 GCA_035476855.1 Solimonas sp.
CATTCAGTCATCGCCGAAGCGCGGCGGATCACCCATTGAACTTCCCGACAAAGCGCATCACGCCATCAATGACCTTGACCATCGCCGGAGGCACCGGCTTGCCCTCGATCAGCTGCGTCAACTGCTTCTTGTACTTGTCGCTCAGCGGCGGGAACACATCGCGCGGATTCATCAGCGCCGGGCCCTCTTCCATCACCGCGCGCTGGTTCGAGCACTCCAGGAAGGTGGCGTGGCCGACCATGCGGCCGATGCCGCTGCTGTTGACGCCGCCGAAGGAGACGTAGGGATTGGTGCCCGACTGCACCACGTTGTGGTTCAGCACCGTGCTGCCCGAGGTGGTGTTGTTGCGGAAGAACTCCCAGGCCTCCTGGTCCTTGGCGAACACGTACAGCGCCAGCGGCTTGTCGCGACCGCGGATTTCCTTGATCACCTCGTCGCGGTTCTTCCAGGGCTTGATCACGATCACCGGCCCGAAGATCTCTTCCTGCATGATCTTCATGTCCTCGGTGACGTTCATCACCACGGTCGGCGCGATGTAGCGATCCTCAGCCTTGTACTCGCCGCCCATGACGATCTTGGCGCCCTTGGCGCGTGCATCCTCGACCAGCGCCTTGATGCGCTCGAAGTGGCGCGCGTTGATGATGCGCGGGAATTCTGGGTTTTTATCGAAGCCCTTGCCGTCCGGGTTGTACATCGCGGTGACTTCCTTCACCAGCGAGTCAGTGAACTTCTGGATCACCGACTCGTGCGCCAGGATGTAGTCCGGCGCGATGCAGGCCTGGCCGGCATTGCACATGCGGCCCCAGGAGGTCTTCAGCGCGGCATCCTCGATGTCGGCGCTCTTGTCGATGATCGACGGGTTCTTGCCACCCATCTCCAGCGTCACCGAGGCGAAGTGATCGGCAGCAGCCTTCATCACGATGCGGCCGACGGTGTTGTTGCCGATGTAGAAGATGTGATTGAACGGGCACGCCAGCAGTGCCTGCGATTCCTCAATGCCACCTTCGACAACCGTGACGTCGCCGTCCGGGAAAGCTTCCTTGACGATCTTCACGATCAGCGCCGACGAATGCGGCGCCAGCTCGGAGGGCTTCAGCATCACGGCGTTGCCGGCGGCGATCGCACCCAGCGTCGGCAGCAGGCCGATCACGTAGGGCGCGTTCCAGCTCGGCAGCACCAGCACCATGCCCTTGGCCTCGTAGTGCATGTAGCACTTCTTGCCCAGGGTCATCAGCGAAGGGCCGTCGGCCGGCTTCGGCTGCATCCACTTGGCGATGTTGCGCTCGATGAACTCGGCCTCGAACTTCAGCATCACCAGCTCGCCGTCCATGTCCGGCGGCGTCAGGCCACGCTCGAGCTTGCCGGTTTCGTAGATCTGCGGGCGGTACTTCAGCACCACTTCCATCAGGCGGCGGATCTTGGCGATGCGCTGCGCGGCGGTCGTCAGGTTGTAGTCCGGTGCCTTGGCGGCGAGACGGTCGAACAGCGGGCGGATGTGCGCGGCCTGGCCGGAACGGATGTCGACGACTGAGCTCATGGGGCTTACTCGGTGTGCGTTGTATGGGATGCGGGCACGCCCTGCGGAGCGTGGTCCCGGAAAACGCACAATGACCGCTTTCGCGGCCATTGTGTTCGTCCGGATGGCTTAGATCACGGCCGGGAAAGGGGCCTCAGTGGCCGGCCCGGGCCGCCGCGTCGGGGGTGAACATGCCGGGGTTCATCGGCGTGTTGACCCGCCACCAGTCCTCGGGCTTGCGCTCGTTGAGCAGGTTGGTCGCCTCGTAGACACCGGCCGTGAGGTCGTGGAACAGCTGCACGCCGCGGTGATGCGCCGCGGATTCCTGCGAGTAGAAGTACAGGATCACCGCCACGCGCCAGAGGGCATCGCGGCCATCGTAATGGTCGGCCCACAGCACCTGCCAGCTATCCTCGTCGACATAGATGCGGCGGGTCTTGTACTGGTGGCGCAGGCCCTGGATCAGGTTGGCCTCCAGCACCCAGACGCGGCGCAGTTCATAGCGCACGTACTTGGGATTGATCGTGTTCTGCGTGACCAGTTCCTTGTACTTGATCGACGGGTCGTTGATCTTGAAGTTGTGGAACGGCAGGTAGACCTCCTGCTTGCCGACCAGCTTCCAGTTGTAGCGCTCCGGCGAGCCATTGAAGCCGTAGTCCTCGTCGGTGGTGTGCAGGCCGGCTGGCGGCACCGGGTAGTCGTAGCCGATCTCCGGCGCCTGGCGCACGCGGCGCGTGCCGGGCAGGTACTGCCAGGCCTGCGTCGCATCCTTCATGAAGGCATTGGGCTGGAAGCCGACCGCCACCAGGCCCTTGTCGCGCTCCGGCAGCAGGTACTCGGTGTAGAAGTAGCTGTTGATGCGCTCGGTCGCCGAACGACGCGTCTTCGGATCGTTCATCACGTTCATCGTGTAGAACTTGTTGCGACCCCAGGCGATGGTGCCGTTGCCGTAGACGTCGGCGATGTCGAGCACGCCCTTCTCGGTCCAGGCGCGGAACGCAGTCTTCGCCGACCAGATCGCTTCCATGCCGCTCTTCGGGATCGGGAAGGTCGGGCCACCGCCAGTGCCGGTGACACCCTTGCCGCCGTCGAGGAGCTCCGACTCCACCGCGTTCTTCTTGGTGACATCGCAGACCCAAGCGGGATTGCCGAAGTCGCGATGCGTCGGGTAGACGATCATCTTGTAGTGCTGCGGATATTTCTTGAACAGTTCCTTCTGGCCGGATGTGAGCTTCGCGGCGTACTTGGACATGTTCTCGGGCGTGATCGTGAACAGCGGCTTCTCGCTGGCATAGGGGCCCGGCTCGTAGCCGTACTCGCCCTTCATGCCCGGCCACTTGCCGACCCACTTGCCACTCCATTCGGGAATGGTGCCGTCCTTGTTGCCGGCGCGGGTGCCGCCCATGCAGTTCAGCTCAGGGCCATCGAGCTTTGCCGCTTCCTCCGGCGTGAGCTTGGCGCTCGCGCTCAACGGTGTCAGTGCGAGTACTGCTGCTGCGCTGAACAATGCCGTGCAGATCCTGGAACGCATCTTTGTCTCCTCCGACCGATGGGTACCTGCTCGCGCCCAAGGGGCATGTCAGCGCTGCCGCGATCGCTGCGACGGAGACCGTTTCGGCGCAGGGCGAGGCACGAGGAGCGCCGTGTACTTTCCGTACATCAGCGACTCGTAACACTGCCATGCGTCGAAACGGTCCCGCCCCTGCGGGGTGCCCCCGGATTTGCGGCCATGCTGTGTTGCTCCTCAGTCATTTGGAACCACCAAATGTCCTTCGTCGCGCCTTGCCTGGCCACAAATCCGGGGGCATCGCAGCGATTGCGGCAGCGCTGCCAGGCCCCAAGGTCTTCGAGTGCATCCATATTCGGCGAGTGCGGAAAGCCGCCGCCTCCCCCAAAGACAGTACATTTTCCCGGCCTCCGGACGGCTCCCGGCCGGGCATGGCACCCGGCTCCGCTGCATGTTACATTTCAGTTGCAATGTTTTTTTAGAAGCCAATCCAGGCTTCCGGAGTAGACCCATGCTGGCCACCGAAACCCTCGCCGCCCCCCGGCTGCGCCCTGTTCCGCGCACGGCAGCCCGCAAACTGCAGGATCTCGACGAGCGCTCGCGCATCGGCGAACTGCTCGGCGCGATCTACGAAGGCCCGCTGCAGTCGCCGCCCTGGCAGGAGGCGCTGACCCTGCTGCAGCAGCGCCTGCAGGCCACGCACGTCTCGCTGATCCTGCGGCCGCCCACCGCCGGCCATGCTGGCGTGATGGTCAACATCGGCGAGAACGCCGAGATGCGTGTCTCCTACGAGAAACACTTCTTCGCAGTCGATCCCTTCGTCAGCCTGAAGGAAGGCGAGGTGATGACACCGGAGGAACTGATCGGCCAGCAGTGGCTCGACGGCCCGATGTTCCGCGACTACCTGGTGCCGCAGGGCGTGCGCTGGGTCCTCGGCTCCGACGTGTACACCCTGGAAGGCATCGAATGCCGCCTGCGCGCCACCCGCGGGCCGAATGCCGCGCCCTTCGGCGACGACGAGAAGGCGCTGTTCCGCTTCGTGCTGCCGCACCTGAAGCGCGCGATCCAGCTGCACGCCCGCATCGATTCGCTGGAATGCGAGCGCCAGATGCTGGCCGGCACCGTCAACCGCATGCTGCTGGGCGTGATCTCGCTGTCGCAGAACGGCGACATCCTCGAGATCAACGACGAGGCCCAGCGCATCCTCGCCGAGCGCGACGGCATCTGGCGCGGCCCCGGCGGGCTGTCGCTGGACAATTCCGACGAGAAGCGCGAACTGCATCGCCTGATCCAGCGCGTGCTGGCCGGCGGCGTGGCAGGCGGCGTGGTCGAGGCGATGCCGGTCAACCGGCCTTCCGGGCGCTCGCGCCTGGCATTGATCATCAAGAGCGTGCCGGCGACCGAGTGGTGCGACAACCACCGCCGCCCTGCCGCGGTGATCTTCCTGCGCGCACCGGATTCCAGCGCCACGCCGCCGTCGATCGACCTGGTGCGACGCCTGCTGGGCCTGACTCGCGTGGAGTCGCGCATGGCCCTGCTGCTGGCCGAGGGCTATACGCTGGACGAGACCGCGGAAGTGATGAACATCCGGCGCAATACGGCACGCACGCATCTGCGCTCGATCTTCTGCAAGACCGGCGTGACGCGGCAGACCATGCTGGTGCGCTTGCTGTTGCGCAGCGTGTTTTCGCTGGGCTGAGCCTTTCTGGCTCGAAGCAGACAGTTTCCGGTTGTGACGAGGGCGGCCATCAGGCCGCCCTCGCCTTTTCAGGCCCCCGAAAACCTGGACAGCCGCAGTTTCATATAAAAATCTTTGCATATGAAATAATTTTTATATAGGCTGTACCCAAGTCCCCTGTTCAGGAAACCCCGATGTCCCTGCGCCTCCCCGCCTTTGGCCGCTTGCGCCTGCCCGCCGTCGCCTCCCCGCTGTTCATCATTTCCAACCCGGATCTGGTCATCGCGCAGTGCAAGGCCGGCATCGTCGGCTCGTTTCCGGCGCTGAACGCGCGACCCGCGGAAGAACTGGATCGCTGGCTGATCCGCATCAACGAAGAACTCGACCGGCACAACCAGCAGAATCCGGATCGCCCGGCGGCGCCCTATGCGGTCAACCAGATCGTCCACCGCTCGAACGACCGGTTGGAGCACGACCTGGAGGCCTGCATCCGGCATCGGGTACCGATCATCATCACCTCGCTGGGCGCACGGCAGGACCTCAACGACGCGGTGCACGCCTACGGCGGCATCACCCTGCACGATGTCATCAGCAACCGTTTCGCCCGCAAGGCCATCGAAAAGGGCGCGGACGGACTGATCGCGGTAGCCACGGGCGCCGGCGGCCATGCGGGCACGATCTCGCCCTTCGCGCTGATCCAGGAAATCCGCGAATGGTTCGACGGACCGCTGCTGCTGTCCGGCTCGATCGCGACCGGCGACGCGATCCTGTCTGCCCAGGCGATGGGCGCGGACCTCGCCTACATCGGTTCGGCCTTCATCGCGACCACCGAGGCCAATGCCGACCAGCGCTACAAGCAGGCCATCGTCGACCATTCCGCCGATGACATTCTCTATTCCAACCTGTTCACCGGCGTGCACGGCAACTACCTGCGGCCCTCGGTGATCGCCGCGGGCCTGGACCCGGAAAAGCTGCCGGTCTCCGACCCCAGCAAGATGGATTTCGGCTCCGGCGGCAACACCGGCGCCAAGGCCTGGAAGGACATCTGGGGCTGCGGCCAGGGCATCGGCGCGGTGAAGCGGATCGCTCCGGTCGCCGAGCTGGTGGACCGGCTCGAGGCCGAATACCTGTCCGCGAGGACCCGGCTGCTCGCCGCCTGATGGCCCCGTGGACGCCCTGGAAAAAAGTCCGTTCGTGCTGAGCCTGTCGAAGCACGGGCGGATTTTCCCCACCGCCGGGCTACGAGTTGCCGTCCACCCTTCGACAAGCTCAGGGCGAACGGCAACCCAATCAGAGGCTCCCTAGCATGGCCCTGTCGCACGCCATCCTCGTCTCCCTGCTCGACCGGCCGCAGAGCGGCTATGACCTCGGCAAGCGCTTCGACAAGACGGTGGGTTATTTCTGGAAGGCCAGCTCGCAGCAGATCTACCAGGAGCTGCACAAGATGGCGGAGGCCGGCGCGGTGCGCGCTGAAACCATCGCGCAGTCGGAGCGCCCCAACCGCATCGTCTACGAGATCACCGACCACGGTCGCGCCATGCTCGCGACCTGGGCCGAGAAGCCCACCGAGCCGCCGTCGGTCAAGGAAGAGCTGCTGGTCAAGCTGTTCGCACTGGGCGAGCTCGATACCGGCACGCTGCTGCGCGAGCTGGAACGACGGCGCGCCTTCCATGTCGAACGACTGGCTGACTACGAGACCGTGATGCAAAAGCACTATCCCAAACCCCGCGGCCTGTCGCCACGCAAGCAGGGCCATTACCTGGGCCTGCGCATGGGCATCCTGAGCGAGAACAACATGATCGCCTGGTGCGACGAGGCCCTCAGCCTGGTGAAGACCGCATGAACCCACATATCCACCGCTGGCATCGCCTGGTCGAGACCCGCGACTACGCCACGCTCGACGATCTGCTGGACGACGGCGTGGTGTTCCACTCGCCGGTGGTGCACACGCCGCAGCGGGGCAAGGCGATCACGAAGATGTACCTCGCCGGCGCCCTGCAGGTGCTGGGCAACACCCACTTCCGCTACGTCCGCGAGATCGGCAGCACTACCGACGTGCTGCTGGAATTCGAAAGCGAAGTCGACGGCATCCACGTCAACGGCGTCGACCTGATTCGCTTCAATGCCGACGGCCGCATCGTCGACTTCAAGGTGATGCTGCGCCCCTGGAAGGCGATGGAAGCGGTGAAGCTGCGCATGGCAGCCATGCTGCAGATGCTTGCGGCTGGAGCCGGGAAGGCAGGCTGATGCTGCTGCTCGCCGCCATCCTGCTGCTCGTGCTGGTGGCACTGTGCGGGTTCGCTGTGTCCGCCGCAAAGCCGGAGCTGACCTGCCAGGACAACGCCTTCAATCGCCAGGCCCTCGCGGCGGTCCCCCGCCTCGGCGCCCGCTACTGGCCGACGCCCTGGCTGCCCGGCGCCCACCTGCAGATCGCTTGGCGGTTCCTGCGCGACGCGCTGCTGCCGCCGCTGCAGTACTGTCGCAGCGAAGTCCTGACCATGCGCGACGGCGGCACCACGGCCCTGCACTGGCTCGGCTCGGCGCTGCCTGACGACACGCCGATCCTGCTGGCACTGCCGACGATCACCGGCACCGCGCAAAGCATGCGCGACTTCGTGCAGGACCTGCAGCGACAGACCGGCTGGCGCGTCGTGGTCTGCGAACGGCGCGGCCATGGCGGATTGCCGCTGACCCGGCCGCGGGTCAACACCATGGGCTGCACCAGCGACCTGCGCGAACAGATCGCCGCGGTGCAGGCACGCCATCCCGCCGCGCCGCTCTACGCCGCCGGCCTGTCCGCAGGCTCCGCATTGCTGGTGCGCTACCTCGGCGAACAGGGCGCCGACACGCCGATCCGCGCCGCCGTGGCGTTCTATCCGGGCTATGACATCGAAGTCGCCTGCGCACGCTCGCGGCCCTTCTACAGCCGCCACATGGCCAGCCGCCTGATCGAACACTTCGTGACACCCCATGCGGAACAGTTCGGCGAGATGCCTTCCTACGCCGCCTGCGCAGAGGCCGCGGACCTGCAGGGCTTCCACGACAACCTCTATTCACTGGCCGGCTACGACAGCCGCGAGGCCTACCATGCGGCCTCCAATCCGGTACGGGTGATCGCGCAGATCGAGGTGCCCCTGCTGGTCCTCAATGCCGCCGACGACCCGGTCTGCGTCCTGCAGAACGTCCGCGATCACGAAGGCACGTTCCGGCAACTGCCCAGGGCGATACTCGCGGTCACGCGGCACGGCAGCCATTGCGCCCATTTCAGTGGCTGGACCGCAGGGCGCTGGGGCCATGCGCTGGCGGCCGAGTACCTGCAGGCGATGAATCGCCGGCCCTGACGCCCCTTCGCCGAAAGCCAGCGAGAGCGCTGGAAGAAGGAAGTCTGTTGGCAATAGTTCGGCGAAGTCCCGGACACTTCAGCCGATGGCGGCTTCCAGCCCAGAGCCGCCAATGAAAGGCATCGGTTCGCGGCCCAGAAGCGGACTGTCTCGATTGACGGAAAGTGGTAAGCGACCGTTGAAGCGCCAAGGGCCGTGGCAAGGAACAAACTGGCGA
>DATILC010000234.1:0-15339 GCA_035476855.1 Solimonas sp.
CTCGGGATCAAGCTGCAACAACTGCAGCAGGCGCTCGCAATCCCAGCGCCCCTGCCCATCACGCTCCACCGGCAGCAGAGCCACCGCCGCTGGCCGCCCCAGTTGCGGACTCGCCCCCAGCCCCAGCATCACCGAGCCATCGTCCTGCCGGCCGAGCATCGGCCCCAGCCATGGCGCATCGGCGATGAACGCCTGTCGTGCAGGCTCGACACCGAAGCGTTGATGCTCCGGCGGGGCGCCGAGAAAGTCGGCGATGTGCCCGAAGGTCTGGAGCGAGGTCTTGCCGATCAGGCTGTCCTGGTGTCCCGCTCCGCGGAGCACTTTCTTTTCGACATGGCAGCCTGCGTTCTTCAGGACCGCTTCGATCCTGTAGAGCGTGGCGATGTCGGCAAGGCCGTTGTGCTCGCTGTGCAACGCCAGCGTCTTGAAGGTCCACAGCCTCTGCAGCGATTGGCGCGATACAAAACGGTTGCGGCCGCCGCGACTGGTGATGGTCTGATGCTGTGCGAGATGGATGACCTGCGCGACGGTGTCGAGGTTCAGGGGCCCGAAGAAATCGTCGATACGGTCGAGCACGTCGGAATCGAAGTTTTCCAGCGTGAAAGTACGACCGTACAACGCATCCATGCGGTGCCGCGCGGCGAGGTGCTCGGTGCGTCGACAGGGCTGCCAGGGGTTCTCCAGCAAGAGTTCGTCATCCGGGTACGGCAGGCTGCCGAGGAAACGGTCCAGCAGGTCCGCACCCCGCCCTTCGTCCGGCTCGGGCCGGAACCGGTAGGTCAGCGACCCGAACAACTGCCCGAAGTACGACATGACATAGCCACGGAAGATGTTCTGCGGGCTCATCACCATCACTGGCCCGTTCTGCGACAGAACCGCACGGCGGATACGCCGCGGCAAAGCCGCGCGCTGCTCACGGAAGCGGTCAATGCCATCCACACCGTCCGCCGCATCGCGGGGACGCAGCAGCTTGCCGATCTCGCCCGCAGGCAGGTCGGCAGACAGCACCGCCATGCTGAACATCACCGCACCCATGCAATGCGCAACGACGTCGACCTGTGCATGCCCGCCATGCTTGCAGATGAAGTCGACCGCCGCCGGGATGTCAGCCAGCGCAACCTGCTCGAAAGTCCAGGGATGCGCCGCGGTTGGCAGACCGGCACTGCTGCGCATGTCGACAATCCAGACTTCGTGGCCCGCTCTGGCCAGGTACGGCGCCAGCCCAGGTTTCAGCGCTGGATGCGCATAGGTCGTGCCGCTAGCGCTGTAGCCATGGATCAGCAACACCGGCGGACGCCCTGTGCCCCCTGTACCAGGCGCCGCAGCGCTGCGATAGCACGCCAGACGCATACGCACCGCCTCGCCGCCCAGCACATCGACCGCGAGCCAGTGGATTTCAGGATCAGGAAGCCCCGGTACCGCTCCCGGCAGGCGCTCGATCTGGCGCGGCCGCGGCAGGTCCGGCTTGCGCATGTTCCAGACGTGGATGCTCAGCAGCATGCGCAGGAAGTACGCCCCGAGCGAGGCGAAATCGGCCAGGGCCTCGACATGGTCACGCTGTGATTCGATGCGCAGCAACGGCTGACCGCGAGCGGCGAAGTAGTGTGGCTCCAGCGTCAGCCGACGCGGCGAGCGGCGGGCCAAAGGTCCATCGAGCCAGTCCAGTTCCAGTTCCTGCAGTTGCCGCCAGGGGTTGCTGGGCCGCCCGTAGGTGATGCGCTTCAGGCCGCGAAGCTGCGGCTCCTGCCGCAGCGGGGGCATATCGAAATGCCGTATGGGTTGCCCGCCTTCACGTACTGCAGGCCCTGCAAACAGAATCTCGGCACCGATATCGAGCTTGTAGCGGAACAGCCGCACTTCACCGGCACGACTGGCCAGCCGCAGCACGCCGAGCAGCAGTTCCCACGCACCCGGTCCGCTGCGCTTCTCGCCGCGCAGGGATTGGCGGAGTGCTTCGACGACTCCCTGAAAGACGTCACGCAAGCCGCGGTTGAGCAACCAGGCGCCGAGGCCCCGCAGCGTACGCCCCAGGACACTGGTCCGTTCCCGTTCCAGTACCGTCAACGAGCCCCTGAGCTCAAAGCTGCGGGAGGCCTTCGCCTCTTCGCGGCGGCGCTCGGCAACCGAAAGGCTCTGCTGCCGCAGATGCTCCCACTCCTCGCGTCGAAAAATGCGCAGGCGCCCACGCGACCCGGGGCGCGTACCGATACTCAGCTGTGCATCCTCCAACCGACCGTCCCCCTTCGGACGGAACAGATGCGACAACTGCAGCGGATCGTAGGTCAGCGTCAGCTCGACCCAGCAGTCACGCAGGCGGCCGTCCGTGTCGCGCAGCGACATCGGCCCCGACAGTCGCTCGCTGACGCCAACCATGGTGTGCTGAGGCGGCTGCGCGGCGCGCGTGCGAACCTGCGCCTCGACATCCGCCAGTTGCGGTCGCGGCCCCAGCGGCGCCAGCGGCGCATCCGCGGCCTGCCAGCCCCAACTCTCGCGCAAGCTTGTCACCGCACGCAGCGACAGCGCTGCGATGGTCAACGCCGGATTGGTCGCCAGCGCAGACGGAATGATCGCGCCGTCCAGCACCATCAGGCCTTCATGACAACGCTCCTCGCCCGCGGCTGCCGTGGCATTGAACACGCGGCCGCAGTCGTCGACCACCCCTTCCACCGACGAATCGCCCATCGCGCAACCGCCCAGCGGATGCACCGTGACCACCGGTCCACGCTGGTCGCCGACCAGGCTGGCCATCGCGTCCGGCAGATAACGCCACAGCGGGTTTGCCAGCGTGCGGCCGCGGAAGCCAGCACCGCGAGCCAATTGATCGATGCGGCGTACCTGGGCGTCATACAGCGGCAGGCGGTTGGCGCCCGGCCAGACAACCTCAAGTTGGCCATCGCAGGCTCCATCGTCGGCGGCCGTAGCAAGCTGCAGGCTGCCCGCGGCACCGTCGTCACCGATTGCAGCGAAGATCGACATGTCGCGAATCTTCGCCCGGTGCACCGCGTAAGGATCGTCGTCGGGACGCCCAGCACCATGCGACTTGCAGTCAAACTCGCCCAGTGCCTGCAGGGTAACAGCCGTGGCAATCGATTCCTCCGCCGCGCGCCGCAGTGCGCCGGGCACCGCCATCTCCTCGATGACGATGTGCCGGGCCGGGCCGCGGCCGGTTTCCAGTTCCTGGTCGAGGATGCCCGTGATGGTCGGACCGACACCACGCTCCGACGGCGGTTGATCCTCGTCGGCCACGGCATTGGCACGAGCCTGCTCGCCGTAGTCGTAACCGAAACTGATCATGTCACCGTTGCCCGAGAACCGCTGACCCAGCTGGGGCGACAGCGACAGCTGCGATGTGGCAAGGCGCGAGCGCAACAGGATTTCGGTGGAACCCATCGTCCCTGCCGCGAGAATTACCCGGCGAGCCGTGATCCAGCGAGGAACGCCGTCCTGTCGCCGCAGCTTCTCGTCGGTGTAGGCAACCATCACGCTCCAGCCGGTGCCACCGGGTGCAGGCTGCAGGCGCAGCACCGTGGCCCCGCAGTACAGCTGAGCTCCCTGACGAAAGGCCCGTACCAGCAGGTTGGTGTCCAGGGACTCCTTGGCGCCATGGTTGCAGCCGGTGGCGCAATCGCCGCAGAGCTTGCAAGGGTTCAGTTTGACCCCGCCGGAGGTGACATGACCCTCCATGGCAACCGTGATCGCCGCCTCGCGGTAGTGGCGCGGCGCCATCGACTTCAGCACCGCCGTCTTGGGCAGCGTTTTGCCCTGCAGTTCCGGATGGCGTGAAATGCCGTTGGCGGCACCACCAACCCGGGCGCCCAGCAACTCCTTCGCGCGGCCGTACCAATGCTTGCGCGCAACCACATCGCGCAGCGCCTGCGGCCAGCGCGTATCGAACACGTCGTCGGCCGGCACTTCCATCACGCCGGCATTGATCAGCGAGCCACCGCCCAGGCCATTGGCCAGCACCACGCTGACGTCGGTGCCGATGCGCAGGTCGAACAGCCCTTCCCCGCCGCGGCGACGGCCTCCCAAGCTGCCGCGCAGCTGCGTCGGCAGCTCGGCCATGCCGGCAGGAAACGAACCCGGCAGGAACTCGCGCCCGCGCTCCAGCAGGCCGACGCTGATCTTGCGCCCCGAGGCATCGCGGCTGCCGGCCAGTTCGGCGGCGGCAATGGCTCCACCATAGCCGCTGCCGACGATCAGGACATCGAAGGCCGGCTCGGCCGCCGGCTGCAAGTGGCAGCGGCTGGCGTCCTCCAGCAGCCCCGAGAGCTCTCGCGAAATCCAGCGGCTGGATTGGTCGCTAGCCCCGGGCTGCCAGTCGCTCATGCGCCGACGGATTTGAGAATCGACTCCCTCAGCAGCAGGGAGTTGACCGGCTTGTGCAGCAACTCGATGCCGGCGTCATGCGCCTCGCGCAGGCGATCCGGCGCGGTGTCGCCGCTGATCAGCAGCGCCGGCAACTGGGGCCAGATGGTGCGCAGCGAGCGGATGGCATGCATGCCATCGTCATCGCCACAGAGGCGGAAATCGGCCAGCACGATCGACGGCGTCACCTGGCGTGCAGTCTGGATCGCAGCGTCGGTTGAGGCCGCGACCTGCACGCTGAATCCCATTTCCTCCAGCAGGGTGCGCATGCCCAGCCGGATTGCTTCCTCGTCATCGACCACCAACACCTGGATGTGCTGCCAGGCCTGGGCCGCGGCATCGTCCGCCACGGGGGCCGGCAGGCGGGCCTCGCGCAGCGCCGCCGGAATGTCGATGGAGAAGCGGCTGCCGCTGCCGGGCGTCGACTGCAGGCGCAGGTCCAGGCCGAGGAGTTCGGTCAGGCGCCTGACGATCGCCAGGCCCAGGCCCAGGCCCTTGGTGCGATCGCGCTCGGGGTTGTGCAGCTGGTAGAACTCCTCGAACACCCGCTCCTGCTCGGCTGCGGGAATGCCGCGACCGGTATCGGCCACCGTCACCCGCGCCTTGCCGGCGATGTACTCCACGGAGACGTCGATGCGACCGCTGTCGGTGTACTTGACGGCATTGGACAGCAGGTTGCGCAGGATGCGCTGCAACAGCATCGGGTCGCTGCGCACCATGGTCTGCGGCGGGCTGCGGAAGCCCAGGCGCAGGCCCTTGCGATCGGCCTGCGGCTGGAATTCCTCGGCCAGCTGCGACAGCAGCGTCTGCAGGTCCACGGTCGAGATCGAGCGCTCGATCACGCCAGCGTCGAGCCGGGAGATGTCGAGCAGCGCGTCGAGCTGGGAAGCCAGCGACTTCACTGCCTTGTCGATCTGCTCGGCGATGGCCGTGGTGCGCGGGTCCATCGGCCGCAGCAACAGCGAACCGCTGAACAGCGACAGCGCGTGGATCGGCTGGCGCAGGTCATGGCTGGCCGAGGCCAGGAAGCGCGTCTTGGCACGGTTGGCCGTCTCGGCATTGGCCAGGGCGACGCGCAGCTTGCGATTCAGGTCGACCCGCTGCATGCGGATGTTGTAGGACTCCATGAAAACTCCGTAAGCCCCCTTGGCGTGGCTCAGCATGGTGGTGATGTAGATCAGGCTCAGACCGCCGAAGACGATGCGCTCGATGCCGCCGGCATCGATCCCCGGGACCGCCAGCCAGGCCAGGCCGATCGGCACCATCATCACCAGCGTGTACGGCAGGCAGAGGGGCCGGTAACCGGCAGTGGCATGGATCGTCGCGGAGCAGACGCCGATGATGTAGATGGTCATGATCGCGCCGATGACTCCCGGCACGAACGGGAAGAAACCCAGCACCAGGGCCTGCATGACCCCCGTCGCCCAGTACAGGCGGGAGATCAGCTGCAGCTTGGCCTCGTCGCTGCGGCTGCGGTCGTCGGGCAGGCGCATCACCACCCGGGTGCGCAGGGCGACTGCCCCCAGTACCAGGACGAGCCAGACTGCAGCAGCAA
Organism: Solimonas sp.; assembly: GCA_035476855.1. Classification (GTDB taxonomy): domain Bacteria; phylum Pseudomonadota; class Gammaproteobacteria; order Nevskiales; family Nevskiaceae; genus Solimonas_A. The sequence continues at coordinate 5,924 of DATILC010000234.1, forward strand.
GCACCGGCACGTAGGAGGCCAGCAACAGGCCCATCAAGCCGCTGGTGAGATAACGCTGCAGGGGAATGCGCCGGGCCTGTTCCGCGACCAGCAATACCAGCTCGCCCTGCAACGAGCGCGGCTCGGCATCGCTCTCACGCAAATCGACCGGGAATTGCGACATGCCCACTTCCGCAGCGCTCCGAACTGGTTCCAAGGATTCGTCCACGCTACCCCTCAAGGCTGTCCGGGAACATTAGCCGAATGGCTAATACCAAGGCTGATCCACCCCTCCCTGAATACACCATCAGGAGAATTGTGCCGCATCGGCGCCCCGCTCAGGATGGCACTGCGTCCTGGAGCGGGTCAGCCGTCCCAGGACGCAGGTTTCGCGGGGTCATCCGCGCTGCCGCAGCCGCCCCCGCGGTGCCGACAGCAGACGCCGCTTCATGACAGGGAGAGTTCTGTGATGCTGGACAAACCGGTTGTACAAGCTTTCATGGCACAGGCCCACAAGCGCAGCCTGCCTGCCAAGCACACCCTGGTTCACGCCGATGACGAGCCGCAGTCGATCTACCTGATCCTGGAAGGCTCGGTCAGCGTCCTGCTGGAAGACAGCGATGGCCGCGAGGTCGTGCTGGCCTATCTGAACCAGGGAGAGTTCTTCGGCGAGATGTGCCTGTTTCCCGAGCACCAGACCCGCAGTGCCACGGTGAGGACCCGCACCCAGACGCTGGTAGCCGAGTTCAGCTACGCCAGCTTCCGCCGCTTCGTACGCGAGTACCCGGACATCATGTTCGAGATCGCCGGGCAGCTGGCCGGCCGCCTGCGCGACCTCAACCAGCGCATCGCCAACATCGCCTTCCTCGACGTCGCCGGCCGCCTGACCCACGCCCTCCTGGACCTCAGCAAGAAGCCGGACGCGATGCCGCATCCGAGCGGCGTGGTGGTGCGCATCAGCCGTCAGGAACTCGCACGCCATGTCGGCTGCTCGCGCGAGATGGCCGGACGCGTGCTGAAGAAGCTGAAGAACGACGGCTTCGTGCACTCGCAGGGCCGCAACATCCTCATCTACGGTGACGGGCCGTCACGTGCCGTCCTCAGCGCTGCCTAGGGAGGCGGACATCATGGGCATCCAGGAAAAGATCGAGTTCCGTCCCGAGTTCAGCCCGATCGAGCTGCACGAGTTCGGCAACGTGTTCGATACCGTCCGCGCCCGGCTGCCCAAGCTGTTCGCCACCTTCTGGCACCGCTGGAGCTACATCCCCGGCGAAACCCCGGCGCTGCTGGTCTATGCCGAGGATGGCGCCGTGGCGCTGTGCCTGGTACGCGAGGACCGTTCGCTGTACCGGGCGATCTGCGTCGGCCTGCATGGCGCCGATCCCTATTCGGCCACCGGTCCGACCATCGCCGCTGCGATCAGGTCGGTCGGTCTGTAGCCTCCGGGGATTCCGCGGGTTGCCGCAGCGTCGCCTGCGGCAGCCACACCGGCGCCACCGGGATGCCATAGCTGGCGGGGCCGAAGCCGCTGCAGCCCGGCAGTTCCCGCTCCAGCACGCCGGTCTCGGCGCTGAAATCGAACAGCCGCCGTAGCAATCTGGCGCAGGCAAGGATGCTGATCATGGTCCGCCCCCCTATCCGATGACTGGCCCGGCGGCGCTGAGCAGCACCGCTGCCCCCACCGCCTCGACAAAGAAGAAGATCACCGCCCAGCGGTTGGGCCGTTCGCGCAATGCCGCCACCAGCCGGCCACCGGCCATGCCGGCCAGGGCCGCCGCCACCGTGAAGGCGATGCCGGCACGCAGTTCCGGCAACTGCACCGCGGCGGCCAGCACCGCCGCCATGGCCACGCCGAAACCGCCATAGACCGCCTGGATCTCGTTGCGCGCCGTCGCCGTCTCGGCGCGCAGGTCGAAGAAGTGCAGGAAGCTGCGCGGCACCACGAACGCGGCCAGGCCCATCAGCAGGAACAGCGAGGCAACGACGAGCAGCTGGATCACGGCAGTCTCCCGGGTTTGATGTGCCGCCATCCTCGGCCCGGCCGCGCGGCAGGACAATTACCCGGCAGGTAATGGCGTTGCGGCGCGTATGGCTTAGGCTGTCCCCATCGACCTGCACGGGAACCGCCACATGCCCCACCCGCCCCTGCGTTATGTCCTGCTGATGTTCATGGCCGGCACCTCGATCGGCAACGGCCTGCTGATGGTGCTGTTCACCGAGCAGTGGTACCTGTGCATCGCCAACCCGCAGCGCGCCGCGCTGTTCAGCGCCCATTTCGTCACCGACGTCGGCACGGCCTACATCACCATCGGTGCTGCGCTGCTGTGGGCGGCGCTGCAGCCGCGGCAGGCCTGGCCGCTGACCGTGATTGCACTGCTGTTCTCGGCCCAGCACGCGCTGCACCATGTCTACGAATACGCCAGCTTCGGCCTGCCGACGCGCAGCGCGCTGATCGAGGCCTTCGGCATCTGGGGCCCGGTGTTCCTGCTGGCCTGGCTGGCGCTGGACCTGCACCGGCAGGCCAGGGCCGCCACATGAGCCGGCCCTTTGCCGAGCGCTTCGCCGAGGCCTGGGCCCGGCCGACGCCGCAGGGACTGGTCGCCCTGCTGCATCCGGAGGTGGTGCTGTACCAGCCGCACCTGCCGCCGATCCGCGGCCGCGACGCCGCACTGCACGAATTCCAGCGCCTGCTGGCCTGGCTGCCGCAACTGCACGGCACGGTCGAGCGCTGGAGCGAAAGCGCGGGCGACGTCTTCATCGAATGGGAAATGCGCCTGCCACTGGGCAAGGACCTGGTGCGCATCCGCGCCGTGGACCGCTTTCGCGTCGCCGACGGTCTGGGCATGGAGCGGGCGGTGTACTTCGACCAGGTGCAGCTGATCCGCGCGGTGGCTACGCATCCGCGGCTGTGGTGGGGATATCTGCGCTACCGCTACGGCTGAGTCCCTACTTGCTGCGGTAGAACTGGTTGGGCCGGAACAGGCCCGCCGCCAACGGCACGTCGACCTTCTCGGTGCGCAACTCGATCAGCGTGCTGGTGCGCTCGCGCAGGTCGGTCAGCGTGGCACGGCCCGGCGTCCAGCGACCGTTGACCTGCTTCACCGAGGCCGGGTCCAGTTCCAGCGTCTTCCAGGGCACGCCGCCGTAGAGATCTGCCTTCAGCGGCAGGCACCAGGCGTTGTCGATCGACAGGTCGAGGCGGTCGTAGAGGATGTCGGGACCGGCCGGCGGCAGGTAACGCCACTGCTCCGCCGGACGCCCCTTCACCATCGCCGTGCCGATGCGGCTGAAGCGCCCGCCCTGCAGGCCGCTGAACAGGAACTTGAGGTCGAAGGCCGACAGGCCGCTGCCGAACAGCGACTGCGCGACGGTGGCACCGGTGACCTGCCGCACCTTCCGCACCGCCGGCAGGTAGACATAGAAGGTCTCCCTGGCCCCGCCGGTGAGAAACAGGTAGGACGCGCCTGCCAGGTCCGCCGGCGCCGACAGGCGCAGCGTGGCCCGGTGCTGCTGGCCGGAACGCTGCCAGTACCAGGTGCCGACCAGCTTGCGCTGCGCGCCGGTCGCATCGGTCTGGGTCATCACCAGGTCCTGCGCCAGCGAGTGCTGCGGCAGGTTGGCGGCGAGGCAGGCGCGCAGCGAGGCTTCGTCGCGGACGGCCATGGCCGGCGTGGCCCAGGCAGCGGCCAGCATCGAACCCAGCATCCACACCGATCTCAACATGCCCGCCATGCCTCCAGTATCACCATCACCGCCAAACCGCACATGAATAAGAAAGCCCGGCGCCTTGGATCGCCGGGCAAGGGCGGAGGTCGTAAGAGCAGTCTCCGCTGCGTCTGCCCCGTGATCGCGGCCTCAGTGCGCCGCGAAAGCCAGCATGACGTGAACCTGCAACTCGCCGACCATGAAGCCGAGCACCGCGCCGACCGCAATCAGGATCCACTCGTCCTGCTCGAAGGCCGGATGCAGCAGGTTCTCGAATTCCTCGATGGTCAGCGTCTGCATCTTGGTCGCCAGCAGGTTCTCCAGGTCCATCGCCTCGCCGGCATATTTCTCGACGTGCTTCATCGTGTCCGGCAGGCGCTTCATGATTTCCTGGGCGACCAGCTTCTTCATTTCCTGATACTTGCTGCTGCCGACGGCGAACACGACCAGCGGCTTGGCCACGCCGGCCTGCTCGTCGATCACGCGCTGCACCTGTTTCTGCACCATCGTGAACAGGCGATCGGACAGCGGGCCGCGCAGTACCGCGTCGATGATGTTCTTCGGCGTGACGATTTCCGCAGCGATCAGGCGCCCATACTCCTTCGATACTTCGAGACGACGTTTCAGGAACAGGCCCTGCCACTCGAACAGCCCGAGGTACTTCTTCGGCTGCTTGGGATTGAAGATCATCTTCAGCGCCAGCCAGTCGGTGAACCAGCCGGTAAAGCCGCCGAACAGCGGCATCACCCAGACGTTCTGCGTCACCGCCCAGACCACGGCCTGCACGCAGCCGATGGCAAAGCCGAAGAACAGGCCGGAATTGCGGATGAAGCGGAACTCGCCGTGACCTGCTTCGAGGAAGATGCGGTTGAGCAGCGGCTTGTCGCGCAGCAGGTTGCTGACCACCATGTCCTTCAGATCGAACACCGAGTTAATGTTCGATTTGATGTCGATCATGATCTGCTTGACGATGTTCGGCGCCTCCTCCTTGATGCGCGAAATGATCAGCTGCTTGACCGAGTCCGGCGCCGCTTCCCACAGGCCGGGTGCAAACTGCGACGCCACCGCCTGGGTGATGTCCTCCACCGCCTCCAGCAGCGGCTTCTCGATCTCCTGCGCGATGCGGTCCGGATCGAGCTTGTCGAAGACATCCTCCGGCTTGATCAGCTTCTGCGTCATCGTGTCGCAGGCGATGCTCGCCATCACCGCCGCTTTTCGGGGCACGATGCCCTGCCAGCCCAGGAACGGCGGCTTGATGCCGACGAACTCGATCGGCCGGAACATCATCTCGATCGCCACGATCTTGGTGACGTATCCGATGATCGCTGCCACGAAGGGCATCGACGCATAGAGGAACCAGTTCTTTTGCACGTCCACCGCGATTTCAGCCAGGCTTTGCATTGCTCTCTCCTGCCGCTACTGCCTTGTTGGAATAACTACCTTTCAATCCGTGCCGACACGGCAGGCTGCCCACAGCCGGTTGCCGAGGTCCGACATCATCAGGACACGCCTTACGACCTGCGCCCTGAGCCCACCTTTCTGCAAACGTGCCAGCACGTCGCGCACCGACTGCTCGGTCTCCAGCATTTCGTACTGAACCTTGCGCGCCGGCTCTTCCGGCCCGGTCTCGACCAGGCCGTAGCCACGCAGTTGCTGGACATAGACGTGGGTGGTTTCCGGCCACAGCACACCGGCGTTCTTGCCGACACTGCAGACACATTCGAGCACCGGTTCCACCGCAATACCGAGCCGCGGCCCGGCGTAGATGTGGATCAACGGATAGGTCGAACCATCCGACAGCGCCGACAGGATGCGTGCCTGGTCCGGCACCAGGTTGCTCATCACCCACTGGAAGAACGCCTGCTCGGCATCCTCGCGGCTGTGCTCGGTCGAAGCCTGCAGCAGCTGGTGCATGCGGCTGCCGATGGCAAAGGACGCGGCCGCACCCGAGCGGTCCGCGACGCTGCGCATGGCCACGGCCAGCACCGACACCGAGGTCGGCGGCTCCAGGCGATCGAGCCGCTGCTTGAGTTCATGCAGCAGGCGCCGCTCGACGCGATCGATCTGTTCCTGTGCAAACCCGGCGCCCGGCAGGCGGCGCAACACCTTCGCCGCCAGTCCGCGGGCACCTGATCCATCGGTCAATGCGTTCACAGCGATCCCTCCGGTGATGCCTGTGCGGCTGACGGCGGTGGCACTGCGGTGGCGCCCTGCGCTGGCTGCTTGACCTCCTCCAGCCGCAGGCCCTTCAGTCGCAGGGCCAGGTCGGCGTGCTTGATGATGACGGGCACCGGCACCTGCTCCGGATAGGCCATCATCTCGAAGCGCGCCAGGATCGGCGTGGTGATTTCCTTCACCGCCTTGAGCCGCGTCTTCAGCACCGTGTCCACCGGACCCCGCACCGTCTGGTTCACCGCCATGCGCAGCGGGCCGTCGTAGACGATGCGCAGGTTGGCCTTGACCGGCACGGTGAAGGACACCGGCTGCTCGAACTTCAACGGCAGCCTGGCCTTGAATTTGACGTTGCGCAGGCGCTTGACCTGCTGGTAGGTGAAATCCGTGGTGCCTTCGATGTCGGCGTAGGTGTCCACCGGCACCACGCCCTTGTAGACGATGGTGAACTCGACCGGCACCGAGGTATCGAAGCGGGCGTTGGTGTCGTAGCTGCCCTTCAGCGGCAGGTCGATGGTCTGCTTGAACGGCACGGTCGCATCGATGTAGCCGTTGAGCTTGATGGTGATGGCGTTGGTGGCCTCGGCGCTGACGCGCGCCTTCGCCGGCAGCAACACCATCCCGGGCTGGTCGGTCAGCGTCATGTGCATGATCGCCCGCATGTAGAGCTGGAAGCCGCCCACGCCGCCGACGATGATCAGCAACCAGGCGCCGGCCAGCATCAGGAACAGACGCATCATGGCGACGCTGCCGGAGCCGCAGCTGGTGCCGCGTCGGCCTGCTTCTGCTCATCCGCGGTCTTGAGCTTCAGCGTGCGCAGCGGCAGGCGCAGGTCAGCCTGCGTGATGATGATGTCGGCCGGATCCGGCACCGTGATGTTGGCCTTCAGCGCCGACTTGACCGGCACGCTCATCCGGCTGTGGATCGGGATGGTGGTGGCGATGTCAGCCTTCAGCAGCACGTCCAGCGCATCCTTGAACTTCACGTCGACCGGCGCGGTGAACTTGAGGTGCACCATCTGGTCGACCGGGATGTTGAGGCTGACCGGCACCTTGGCCTTGACCGGCACCTTGCCGCGCAGCGGCAGGTCATGGGTGTCGCCGAGCAGGTCGGCCTTGACCACCGCGTCCACATCGAGGACCTGGTCGATGTAGATGAAGTCCCTGACCGGCACGTTCATCTTGATCGGCACCGGGCTGTCGAAGCTGGCCTGCACATGCAGTACATCGGTCAGCGGAATCTTTATGCGCTGGTTGACCGGCACCGTGGTGGTGATGCTGCTGTTGATCTCGATCTCGAGTTCGTTGAGCACATCGGCGCTGATCGCCAGCGGATTGGGCAGCACCACCGTCGCCGGCTGGTCGACCAGCGCCAGGCGCGCATCGACGTTGCGGAACACCCATACGCCGGCCAGCACGCCGCCGGCCACCGCTCCGAGCAGGATGATGAGGGCGAAGATCCAGGTTTTTTTCACGAACAGTTTCCCCTCGCGCTCAGAAGTGCATGCCGATGCTGGCCGTGAAGAAGTCACGGTCGTGCAGCGTATTGCGGTTGCCGCCGCCGAAGATGAAGGTCTGCGCCAGGCTGGCGTCGAAGGCGCCGTAGTTCAGGCGCAGGTCGACGATGCCGATCTTGCGGCCCTCCAGGAAATTCTCGCCGAGGCCCGGCGAGACCCCGGAGACATCATGCGTGAATACCAGCAGCGGCCGCAGGTTGAAGCCGTCGGCCAGCACATCGCTGTAATGGAGCATCACGCCGGCGCGGTAGCCCCAGGAGAAGGAGGTGACGTAGCCCCCGGTGTTGCGCACCGGATTGAGGAACAGGGCATTGCCGCTGTCGTGCGCGCCGGGGCCGGCATGCGTGTCCGTGCCGGGTCCTTCGAACTGCAGCACCGACTGCGACGGCAGGTCGGGCAACCAGATGCCGGTGATCTCGAACAGCAGCAGCGAGTCGGTGGTGCCCAGCATGGCGGTGTTGCCGAAGATGCGCGTCAGGCCCAGCGAGGCCTGCGCCACCTTCATCCGTTCGTAGCCACGGATGTACTGCCCGGGTTCGATCTCGCCGGGCGTACCGCCGCGGTAGGCGGTGACATAGTCGGGAATCCGGCGCGAACTCGGCACGGTGGTGCCGAGCAGGTTCGGTGCAACCAGCAGGCCCTGCAATGCGCCGAGTGCGCCCGGTATGTCGCGGATCGTACCCAGCAGCACGTCGCTGACGTTGTCCGTGTCCTGCAGCGCGGTGATCAATCCCGGCAGGGTGTCGGCGGTGCCGAACAGCGGGATGTCCTGCCGCGGCAACGCCGGCTGGAAGGCGGCGAACAGCACATCTTCCAGATCCACCTGCACCGGCTGGTTCGGGCGGTAGGCCAGTTCACCGCGCACGGCCGTACCGGCCACCAGGCTGCTGAAGCTGAGCCCGAACAGGTGGACGTCTTCCGGGTACTCGACGAAGTACTGCACGCTGTCCAGCGGCGCCGCATCGCGCAGATGCGTGCCGGGCACGCCGCAGGCGGCGACGAAGCTGGTCAGTTCGACCGCATCGATGCCGGAGGGGTTGCCCTCGCGCCGGGTGCAGCTGGGCTCCGATGCAGTGGCGCTCGCACTGGGAATACGCGCGTGGTAGTTGGCCGCATACAGGCCGAGCTCGGAGCCCCCCATCCACTCGGGATGGTAGTAGAGCGCCATGCCAAACTGGCCGAGGCCGTCGGGCTCGCGGTTCGGCGCGCGGCGCAGGGTGAAGCTGGTCTGGGTGACCAGGTCGAAGACATCGTTGGCCGGCGTGCCGATCTGCTCGGGGTCGTAGGGAATCTTGGCGAACGGGGCGGAGATGCCCTCGTTGCGCGTCGGCTCGTTGCCGGCATTGAAGAACGAGAAATAGGAGCCGCGCGGCGGAATGCCGACCGGTCGCCATTCGAACTGGTAGAAGGCCTCGGCGCTGAGCTCGTCGGTCAGCGGCATCCGCGCCAGCAGCATGCCCACCGGCAGGTAGACCTCCTCGAAGTCCTGCCCCGGCCGCACCAGGCTGTTGCCGTCCGGCGGATTGATGACGTTGAGGCTGCCCTGGGTGACGAAGCTCGACTCGCCCCAGATGATGCGCTGGCGCCCGATGCTGAGATCCAGCGGCTGGCCGAAGAGCTCGAAGGTGTCCTGCACGTAGGTGTCGAGCAGCTGGATGTCATAGCCGATGTCGCGCAGCGCCTCGCGGTCACGCTTGTTGCGCACGCGCTGTCCGGGCTGCGGCCCGGGCTGCACGATCTGGTTCGGGTGGTTTTCCTTCAACGCCTCGTTGGTGAAGTCGTAGAACGCCAGCGCGCCGACGCGGAAGATCAGGTTGTCGCGCCGCGTCTCGAAGCGCGTGGTCCATTTCACCGGCGTGGCGACCAGGTCGCCCTGGTCATAGTTGAGATTGCCGTCGTCGTAGACCATGTTGAGCGCGCCCGGTGCCGCCAGGTAGCGCTCGTTGGGTGCGGTGTTGTCGGGACTCGCCGACAGGCAGTCATCCTCGGCGCAGAGCGTCGGATCGAGGTTCGCCTTGCCGACCAGCGACGGGTCACGCTGTTC